>JBBQYO010000185.1:0-6417 GCA_038208605.1 Gemmatimonadales bacterium
TCACGTCACAGCGCCGCCCGCCAACGAACTCAACGAGACTGCTGCGATCTAGGCGGTCTTCGGAGTGACCGCTAAAACGGTGAGCGTAAGCTCGACCAAGTCCGAGACCGGCCACATGCTGGGCGCCGCAGGCGCAGTCGAGCTTGTGATCGGAACCCTGGCAATCAACAATGGTGTGGTGCCGCCGACGATCAACTACCACACTCCTGATCCCGAATGCGACCTTGACTACACGCCGAATGAGCCGCGCCAGCGCGATATAAACGCTGTCCTGAGCAACAGCTTCGGTTTTGGTGGGCACAACACGACGCTCGCGATCAAGCGTTACACGGATTAGTCGATGCCGGAGCCAGAAAACTCCGGCCTCAGGCAGCCAACGAGATCGACGCCGCTCTACCGAACCGGGATCGGATACGATTCGCACCGCTTCGCTTCGGGCGGCCCGCTCATCCTTGGCGGAGTCTCGATACCTTCAGATGTCCATCTCCGCGGCCACTCCGATGCAGATGCGGTAGCTCATGCGATAACCGATGCTGTTCTCGGTGCAGCCGCTCTCGGAGATATCGGAAGCATGTTCCCCGATACTGACGCCGAAAACGCGGGTCGTGATTCGATGGAGATGCTTCGCCTTGCCGTTGCGCAGCTTGGTGAAAACGGAATGAGCGTGAGCAACGTTGACGTCACAGTTATCACCGAGCGTCCGAAAATTGGCCCTCATCGCGACGCGATGCGAACCGCGCTGGCATCCGCGCTCGGAGTGAAGCCAGACCGGGTGTCGGTCAAGGGAAAAACCAATGAAGGCATGGGTTGGATCGGAACTGGTGAAGGATTAGCCTGCATCGCCTCAGCGACGATCTTCAGCACCTCCGAACTGCCCGAATGAACGTCGAGTCAATTCTCGCATGGCTGGGCGAGCTGCCGATCGGAACGCTATACCTTGCGATCGGATCGATCGCGGCAATCGAAAATGTCTTCCCGCCATTCCCGGCCGACGCAGTCGTTGCGTTCGGAAGCTTTCTCGCCGCGCGCGGAAAAGCTTCGCCGTATTCCACTTTCCTCGTAGCCTGGCTCGGCAATCTTCTGGGCGCAGGCTTTATGTACTACGTGGGGCGACGCTACGGCGCCGGAGCGTTCATGTCCCGCCTCGAAAAATGGGGCGGGAAGAACGCGGAGCGGCGGCTGCGTGATCTGTATACACGCTTCGGCATACCTGCCTTGTTCGTGAGCAGATTTCTGCCCGGGGTACGGGCGCTCGTTCCTCCGTTCGCTGGCGCGATGAAGCTTCCGGCCGCGGTCGTAGCGCTCGCCGTTGGTGGTGCGTCGGGATTGTGGTTCGCATTCATTACGTGGATCGCATTCAAGGCCGGCGCCGATTGGGACGCGCTTTATTCGCAAATGGTTCACTCGAGCAAAATCGCGGCGATAGCGGGATTTGCCGTGGCCGCAATCGTTGCCATCCTTATTTACGTGAGGCACAGGCGGCGGAGAGCAGCGGTTGGCGCAAATGGCTGACGCCGTAACGGACGACGTATCTCGCGCATTTCGACTCGAGCGCTTCAACGACCACCTCGCAGTGGAAAAAGGCGCTTCGCCGCGAACGAACGAAGCGTACATGCATGACCTCGCGCGCTTCGCGATGTTCTGCACGATCAAGGGCGCACGCACTCCCGACACAGCCAGCGCGAAAACTCTCCGCGAATATGTGTACCATCTGAAGGACCTGGGACTCTCGCCGTCGTCGATCAGACGCAACGTGTCGGCTGTGCGAAGTTATTACCGCTTCATGCTTGGCGAAGGCGATCTCGTTCGCGACCCGAGTGAGCGGCTGGAATCGCCGAAACGATGGAGAACGCTTCCGGAGGTTCTCACCGTGGACGAGGCGGAGCGGCTCATTGCTGCGCCTGCTCTCGAGCAGCCCCTCGCTTTCCGTGACCGTGCAATGCTGGAGCTCGCCTACGGTGCGGGACTTCGGGTTTCCGAATGGATATCGCTCTCGGTCAAGGACGTGCTCATGGAAGACCACCTCCTCCGCGTGTTCGGCAAGGGATCGAAGGAACGGCTGGTTCCAATCGGTCGAAGCGCGATCGGAGCGGTCGCGATCTATGTCCGCGAGCTTCGGCCGAAACTCGAAAAAGGGCAGGGCAAGGGAGTCTTGTTTCTCAATGCGCGAGGAGAGCCTTTGTCACGCATGGGCGCGTGGAAGATCCTGCGCAAATACGTCGACATCGCGGGGATCACGAAGCCCGTTTCTCCGCACACGCTGCGGCATTCGTTTGCGACGCATCTGCTCGAAGGCGGCGCCGACTTGCGCGCAGTTCAGGAAATGCTCGGACATGCGGACATCTCTACCACGCAGATATACACGCACGTGGATCGCGAGTATCTTCGTTCCGTGCACCGCCAGTTTCATCCCCGCGCATGATTCTCGTAATCGACAATTACGACTCGTTCACTTACAATCTGGTTCAGTATTTCGGCGAGCTTGGCGCAGACATGGTCGTCCGGAGGAACGATGAGATCGACATCGGTGCGGTGCGAGAGATGAAACCTCAGGCGATTGTCATTTCTCCCGGGCCAGGCACTCCATCGGCCGCAGGAGTAAGCGTCGCCATGGTTCGCGAGTGTGGCGCAACGACACCTATTCTGGGAGTCTGCCTCGGCCACCAAGCAATTGCCGAGGCGTATGGGGGAAAGGTCGTGCGGGCAGAGCAGCTCATGCACGGCAAGACGTCGCGCGTAACCCATAACGGCAGGGATCTGTTCGCGGGCGTCCCTTCGCCGCTCGAAGTAATGCGTTACCATTCGCTGACTGTTGAGAGAGCCTCCATGCCTGACGAGCTGGAAGTTGTCGCATGGGGCGAGCAGCGCACCGACGAGGTGCACGCAATGAGGCATCGGGTTCATCCAGTCTGGGGTGTCCAATTTCATCCGGAGTCCGTGATGACACAGAATGGAAAAGACATTCTTCGCAATTTTCTTCGGCTTGCAGCATGAGAACGATATCCAGAATTTTCGTCTGGCTCATCCCCGTGACGATGACCCTTCTGGCCGCGTCGGCAGGCGCTCAGGCCAAACCTTCGAGCGTGCCGGACGTAGACACGGGTTACGTCACCTACGACGACGGACCGATCAGTTTCCCTCTTGGTGTCGGGCTGCGGATCCCGTCCTATGATCGCGTGAACGGTCTGTCGATCCCGTGGGGACCGATGATCACGCTCGCAAAGGGCCGTTTCGAGCTCGACCCGACCATCACATATCGCTCGCATCTCGGCAAACTCGATCCGTTCGGAAAAGCGACGATACGCCTGAGCCCGCACGACGCGCTTTCGATCGCTGGCGGACGCGCGACGTTTTCCAACGATTCATGGATTCGGTCGGATCTTGTCAACGCGCTCGCATCGTTCGCCGTGGGAAGCGATGCGCGCAATTACTTTCGCGCCGACAGAGTCACAGCGAATCTCAGTCACGAGTGGATTTCCAGCGGGACGACGGTAATTCCGCGCATCGGCGCTCTGCACGAGGATGCGTGGTCCACCGGCTCGGCCGAGCCTCATTCATCCGCACCGTGGAGCATCTTCGGTAGAACGAGCCGATTGAAGATGCGTCGAACCAATCCATCGATCCTCCGCGGCCACACCACATCTGCAACGGCCGGAGTGAATTTCGACTACGACCTCGATCAGACGACGGCCAGGTTCGACGCAGGTTTTGAGCACGCGTTCGACACGCCTGAATCGCCTTCCGTGAACGGGTCAAACGGGAGTTTCAATCAGTTCACGGTCGATGCGAAGGCTGGGTTTCCGACGTTCGGCAGTCAGTCATTTGCATTCCGGGGGCATGCGGTGCTGACCCCCGGCGATTCGGCCCCGCCGCAACGTTACGCGTATCTGGGAGGCGCCGGTACACTCGCGACGGTCGATCTGCTCGCCCTCGGCGGCGACCGCCTGGTGTACGTGGAAGGGGAGTACAGTGTTCCACTCAAGGCACCGCTCATTCCGTTCGTGGGCCCACCGATAATCGGCGTTCGTTACGCTGCCGGCTCGGCAGGTGTGTCATCGCTTCCTGATTTCATCCAGAACATCGGCGCCACCATCGGCGTCAAATTCATCAAGGCTGAATATCACATCGACCCGAATTACCGGAAGACGTCGTTTACGCACCGGCGCGCTTTCTCGGTAGGCGTATCGCTGTCGTTGTAAGGCGAGGCGCAATTCGCGCCTCGCGCCGAGCGGCGCGTTCGGCTATATTAAATGGCGTGACTCTTGCATCCAGCCGCGCGAATTCAGGTGATGGATGAGGACGCTCGTGGTTATTCCGGCGCGCCTCGCCGCAGTCAGACTCCCCCACAAACCACTTCGATTGCTGGCCGGCACACCTCTCATTGTGCGGGTCTGGGAACGCGTTGCCGCCATGCAGATCGCTGACAGGTGTGTGGTTGCGACAGACGACGAGAGTGTAGCAACGATTGCGAGAAGTGCCGGAGCGGAATGCGTCATTACCAGCGACCAGCACGTGTCAGGAACTGAAAGGGTCGCTGAAGTCGCGGATATGGCGGAGTTCAGTGGATTTGAAACCATCGTAAATGTTCAGGGCGATGAGCCTTTCATTGGCGAGGGCGCGGTGAAGGGCGCGACTGACATTGTTTCCTCCGGTCGGTTTTCCGTTGGCACCTCTGCGTCGCCGGCAAGCTGGGATATCGCATCGAACCCGAATGTCGTCAAGGTCGTCATCGGGGATGACGCACGCGCGCTTTACTTCTCTCGAGCCGGCATCCCGTTCAGGCGCGACCCTGAGTCGGCCGAGTCAGCGGGACTGAGAATGCTGCAGCACATCGGTGTCTATTCGTATTCACGCGAAGCACTGAAGCAATGGGTGTCGCTGCCGCCTCACCCTCTCGAAAATGCGGAACGGCTGGAGCAGCTTCGGCCGCTCGCGGCCGGGATTGCAATCGGAGTGGCGATTGCCGAAGAGCCGCCCGCCAGCGGCATCGACACAGAAGACGATCTGTCCCGCGCGAATGCACGGTGGCAGGAATTCATAGCGGGACGGTAACCAATGCAGCCTCAGAGCAAGCAACAGACGCGTTACATCTTCGTGACCGGCGGAGTCGTATCGTCGCTCGGAAAGGGGATCGCGGCTGCTTCGATCGGCCGGCTTCTTGTCGAGCGCGGTATGCGCGTCACGATCATGAAGTTCGATCCCTATCTGAACGTCGATCCTGGCACCATGTCGCCGTTCCAGCACGGCGAAGTGTTTGTCACCGACGACGGCGCTGAAACGGATTTGGACCTCGGCCACTATGAGCGATTTATCGACCGCTCATTGTCGCAGGCGAACAACGTCACGACCGGCCGTATTTACCTCAATGTGATCACCAAGGAACGGCGCGGCGAATACCTTGGCTCGACCGTCCAGGTGATTCCGCACGTCACCGACGAGATCAAGTCCGCCATGAAACGGCTCGCTCCGGAGAGCGACGTCGTAATTGTAGAGATCGGCGGAACTGTCGGCGATATCGAATCACTGCCATTCCTCGAAGCGATCAGGCAGTTCCGTCACGAGATCGGCCGGGAGAACGCGATCTTCATTCACCTCACGCTGGTTCCATACATCGCCGCAGCCGGCGAAGTGAAGACAAAGCCGACGCAGCACTCAGTACGTGAGCTGATGGAAATTGGAATTCAGCCCGACATCCTCATTTGCCGCAGCGAGCGGGCGTTGTCGGAAGACGTGAAGCGCAAGATTGCATTGTTCTGCAACGTCGATTTCGGCGCGGTGGTCGAGAGCAGGGATGTGCCAACCATCTACGAGATTCCATTGTCATTTCACGAGCAGGGGCTCGACGAACGAGTGATGCACCGTCTGGGGCTGCTCGGCCGCAAAGCGCCTGATCTCTCGAGCTGGAGGGCAATGGTGCGCCGGGTCGTCGATCCGTCCGATCGCGTGAGGATCGCTGTCATCGGGAAATACACGGAGCTCATCGACTCCTACAAGAGTGTCCAGGAAGCGCTGATTCACGGCGGGATTGGAAACGACGTCGGCGTCGAGATTTCGTGGCTTGCGAGCGACATGTTCACGGGGCGCGACAAGACGCGTGAGCTCCTTGCCGAATTCCACGGCGTGTTGATCCCTGGCGGATTCGGCGTTCGGGGCGTCGAAGGAATGCTCGAGGCAATTCGTTACGCGCGCGAGTCGGGCCTGCCATTTTTTGGGATTTGTCTCGGCATGCAAACGGCGATCATCGAGTTCGCGCGGAACGTGATCGGCCTCGACGACAGTCACTCGAGCGAATTCTCGCCGGAATGTGGCAACCCGGTCATCTCTCTGATGGAGTCGCAGCAGCACGTGACGGACATGGGCGGCACGATGAGGCTCGGTGCTTACCCATGCAGGCTTGGACCTGGTACACGCGCCGAA
>JBBQYO010000186.1:0-6347 GCA_038208605.1 Gemmatimonadales bacterium
CCGTTGTCGCCGGCAGTCCAAAGGTCGTGTCAGAGATGACTGGGCTGACACTCGCCGCAGGGACGTCGTTCGGCGTGGGAAATGTCATGGAGTTCGATATCAACTTCGGGGTTGCCGGAGTGATCATCGGATTCGTTCTCCTCGGATGGGTCATCGGCTGGCTCGACAAGTCCTCGGCTGAAGCGAACATCAACGGCGATCTTGGACAGATCTTCCTCTACTTTCTGCCTGCCGTCGCGCTGATTCAGCCGAACGGCTCGCTCGTTGAATTGATGAGCGGATCGGCTTCCGCCCTCGCGGCCGCATACGGCTGGCGCTGGGCCTGGAAGCGGTGGCCAAAGCCCATGGCGCGGAAAGTGGTGATGGTTCAAAGTGCCCAACCGTTGCCGTCCTGAGACTTCATCTCTGGGCGCCTACGTTCACCCGCTTTGGCGGAGGCATTGCTGCCTTCAGCCGGGAGATGGCGCACGCACTGGCGGAGCTTGGTCACGATCTGAGGCTGGTCGGAAAATCTGACCGGAGCGGGAGCTGGCCCGGCTACCGGCTATCCGGCGCGGGTCCGCTCGGAGGCAGGGCGCAGACGGCCGCATTCGCGCTGTCGAGCCTCGCAGCCGTCGCCCGCGATCGCCCCGATCATGTCATCAGTACACACGTCAATTTCGGACCCGTTGCGCAGCTCGCGAAGCGTTTCTTCGGTACTCCATTCACTCTCGTCGCTCACGGTATCGATGTCCATCAAGGTCTGCCGAAGACGACGCTTGCTGCGCTGCGCGATGCTGACAGAATCATTGCCGTCAGCTCGTGGACCCGGGACAGAGTTCTGGACCTCGGCGGAATCGAGCCGAGGAACGTGAGCCTGCTGCCGAACACGATCGACGAGACGAGATTTACAGTCGCGCCGGCGTCCGACGCACTGCGGCGAAAATACGGCATCGTGCCGGGAGACCGGGTAGTGCTCACCGTGGCCCGGCTCGATCACCGCGAGCGCTACAAGGGCTATGATCGAATCATCGAAGCCCTTCCGTCGATCAGGCGCGAGTGCGGTCCGGTAAAATTCCTGATCGTCGGAAAGGGAGAGGACCAATCCCGCGTTGCCACTCTCGCACGTGAGCGCGGAGTTAACGATGCGGTGAGCTTTGCTGGCTTTGTCCCCGATGAAGCACTAGCCGATCACTACAGGCTCGCAGACGTGTTCGCGATGCCGAGCACCGGCGAAGGATTCGGGATTGTATTTCTGGAAGCGATGTCCTGCGGAACACCGGTCATCGGCGGTAACCGGGACGGGTCGGTTGACGCACTGGACAGAGGCGGGCTTGGAATGCTCGTGGAGCCGATGAACGTCGAGGCAATCTCAGCAGCGGTTTGCTGCCTGCTGAATAAGCAGGGGCCAGAGTGGTGGTTCGACCGGCCGGCCCTTCACAACGCGGTGGTCAGAAAATATGGCCAGGATGCATTCAGGGAACGGCTGAGGCAGGCACTGCCTTTTTAAACAGGCCGGTGGGAGCTCGATGTCAGGCCGACGTCCCGAGACAGAGCCGAGGATCCGCGAGAACGGCTGACAGGATGTTCGAGTTGTTTCTTCCGTCTTGCGTTACTCTCTGCCGGCCTTTTCCAGCCAACTCCCTGCAGGCATCGCGTGTCGGGGCGGAGAACAGCTCGAGGACGCGACTGGCCAGCTCTGAATACCCGCTGAAGAAAAGTGCTTCGTCTTCGTCGAAGAAGCGGTCGGTGTCAGCGTTGCGCTCGGTTGCGAGGATTGCACCACAGGCGGGAATCTCGAATGTGCGCGTCGTGTGAAGCTCGCCGAACCGCTTCGAGAGAAGGCCAAGCCCGATCCACGATCGCGAAAGCGCTTCCGCGTAACTCGCGCCAAACATTCCATCACCTTCATATATAAGGTGATTCTTTCGGCCCCACCGCCGCACGAATCCATCCCAGTCGCGGCCCGCGAGCCGGACCGTGATGCCGTGCTCCATCAGTGTCGCGAGGCAATTTTCGCGATCTGGCTCGGCGAGTCCTACGAAGACGACTTCATCGCGTCTGTCGATTTCCGGGCTTCTCGGAAAATGCACGTCCGAGTCATAACCCTGGGTCGTGAGATGAACGGTGTCGCGGCCGGCGAGACGAAGATACTCCGGTACGTCGAACGATTTGGTGGTGACGAGGAGGTCGTACTGGCCGAGCGTCTTGTCGAAGTGTCTCGACCTGCCGTTCGCAAACGCTGTATCTGGCGTGAAATGAACTATCCGGCGTGAGAGCGATCTCAGTCGCTCAACCGTGGACGGCTTCAGAAAAATTGCCTTGTCCACCCACACCAGATCATACGGCTCGGTCCCGATCTGCTGGTCGACCATCGAGTTCAGATTGCGCACGGCCTGTCCAGCTTTGAGGCGGTACGCGGCGCTCTGCCAGAAGCGCTCGCTCTTGATCAACACTGAATCGGTGTCGACCCACACCCAGCTCATCTCCGGCGTGAGCTCGCGCAACCTCTCGGCGCGCATCAGCGACGTGCTCCCCGGTGTAAGGGTGCCGACGTAGGCGGCTCTCATTCCGAGCGCGCGCAGCGCTCGAGGAACGTCGTCAACTCTTCGAGCGCGCCTTCCGCGGTGAATGGAAAGGATGCGACGGGCTCTCGCTCGACGCGCATTGGCGCCATCGAAGACAGCTCGCTGAAGTTCACTTCCCTGGTCCTGAGGTTGGGATGAGCCGCGCCAAATACGCGCATCTCCTTCATCTCCGGCGGATACCACACCTCCAGCCCGCAGGCCAGGTACTCGATCGCCTTGTTGGGAACGTTGTGCACGAAGTTCAAGGTATTCCCCTTGTACAGAACGAGTCCAACATCGTGTTGTGCGAGGAGCGCTGGCAAATCGGGGTAATCGATACCGCCCGGGTCTGTAGTGATGTTGGTGGCGCGCAACGAAGAAAGCCAGTCCCAGACGTCGCGAGCGACATTGTTTCCGACGACGTGCAGCGAGAGCCGTTCCGGATTCGCCGCTACCCATTGTGCAGCTTCACGTATGAAGGTGTCCTCGAACGATGCAGAGCCAACGTAGACGAGCCGGGTGCGATCATTCGCACGGGCTCGACTCGGTTGCCGGGCCGCAGCTGCAACCCATTCCGATGGCGGATAGTTCGGAAGTACGTGCGCGGTGGCCGGGACGATCTTAGGGTGCGTTGACAGCATCAGCTGCATGCGAGTGGCGTTCGTTTGCGAGACCCACCTCGCCCCGGCCAGCAGGCTGTCCTGTTCTATTCGCTGCGCGGCGGCGAGAAGAC
This sequence comes from Gemmatimonadales bacterium, assembly GCA_038208605.1. Lineage (GTDB taxonomy): Bacteria > Gemmatimonadota > Gemmatimonadetes > Gemmatimonadales > Gemmatimonadaceae > UBA4720. The sequence goes on from JBBQYO010000186.1 coordinate 3,280, forward strand.
GCATTCCGGGCCGGGCGTAATCCTCGGGAGCGTAGTACTCGTGATGGTGGATGAAGAGCGGTGCACCGCCCCCCAAAGTCCGGTAATAGATCCACACGCCGAGAGCGGAATGCGGCTCGACTGCGATCACCGCGTGAGGCTTCCAGCGAGCGAGCTCGAGGGCGGTGGTGATGTGCCACTGTAAATAGCCTGCGATTCGCCCAGTGAGCGCGCGATGGGGTTTGCCAAAAAAGGGCCTGCGCACATCCAGACCGGGATGACTCCATGCTGCTCCACCGCGTGCGTTTGCGCTTGTCCACACGCGAACGTTCCAGCCCGGGCGCTCAGCGAGAATGGAAATGGTGTTGGTCGCAGGCGGGTAATACTCGATTGGCAGCACATGGACGTAGGCCAATCTGAAGGCAGGGGCGTCAGCCACGGAGAACTTCTTCGATTCCGTCGCAGATGACCGAACCCACCCGCTCCCACTGAAAGTTATTCAGCGCGTGGTCGCGTGCCCCGCGCCGCATCTCGAGATACCGCGGGCGGTCGAGGAGCAGACTCTCGATTGCGCTGGCCAGCTGAGCGGGGTCTGCCGGCGCATCGAGCAGTATTCCCGTTCTGCCGTCGAGGACAAGGTCAGGGATGGCGAACAAGCGGACTGAAACCGACGGGCATCCGAAATAGGCAGCCTCCGTAATGACAAGCGGACTCGTGTCTTCACGCGTCGGATGAACGCACAGAAACGCGCCGGACAATATTTCAGCGAGCCGCGCTCTCTCGCTCGGCTCGTCGGCGCGCAGAACTCCGGCGTAGCTGACACCGTCGAGCTCCGCGACGCCCTTGTCGGGCTCGCCACCGATGATGCTCCACGTCAGGGAAGGGAATCGCGGCTTGAGACGCTTGTAGGCTTCAGCGACGATGTCGCCGCCCTTCTGGCGGAAGTCCATGGCAATCGTCACGAGTCGCTGGCTCTTACCGTCCCATGTGTCGGATAACGGAGGGTCGAGGACACCACCGCGCCCGGCAACGCGGTAATGGTCGCGCTTCAGGCCATAGGCAGACTTCGCCATGCGCAGGCCCCAGTCACTCTCGAAGTACACACCGGAAGCGTTCTCGAGAAACAGGGCTTCCTCCCGCCAGATGCGCTCGAGGTCAGCCGACTCGAAATCTGACGGCTCGAACGTGTTGTGAAAAAAAGTGTGGACGGCTGCGTCCAGGTAAACGAAATACGGAACCGCCGGTCTGCACCGGGACCACCTTCCCGCTGAGCGAAAGACGATGGCGTCGCTTCCGGGAGCAACGAGATTCGCGGCGATGCGCGCATTGCGGTTCAGGGTGGGCCCGGAGAAGTACGAGTACCGGCCGGGGACCTTGAGAATGCGTCTGCGAACTTTCGAAACATTCCGCTCCACAAACGGCGGCTTTGGTACAATCGGCCCGGCATAATGAGCATTGAATCTTTTCGCGAGCTCGTCGAACGCGTGCCAGTTCACCGCGTAAGCACCACCTCCGGAAAGTGTGCGGCTCAGATCTGTCACGTATGTCACGGAGCGCTTCGCTTCGATTCTATCGTCCACGTGCAACCGTAGACCGGATACTCAACGCCGTGCTCAGGCCGAACAATTTCGACATCACCCTGAAAGAACTGCCGCCCACCACGTTGCGCGGTGTCACTCCGAGCGATTCGATTGCGCCGAGCGCCCGCTTCGACAGGTCGGGTGCGGTTCGCCGGAATTCGTATGCGAATTGCGCGAACTGGGTGGCAGCCGCGCGCCGCGTTCTCGAATCGTCTCTGGCTGACAGCAGGAGTTTGCTGCGTGCGCTGCAGACGTCGAACGCGGACTGAATCGCGGCGCGGCTGCGGCGCCGGCTGAGGCTGCCGGATACGTCCCGATAAAAAACTCTTGCGTCGCGGACGAACACATTCCGCGATGCGCGGACAAGGACGCGAGCGAAGTACTCCCCGTCGTCATGAAGTGTCAGTGATTCGTCCCAGGGTCCGCTCGCGTCGGCGATAGAGCGTGGAATGAGCCACCCGGCAGGCTGCATCATGCCGCCACCGCTCAGAGACTCGGTGAGCCACTCGACTGGGTCTTCGACCGGCCACACCGGCTCGTCGTGAACCCTTACCGAGAAGGTGTCATCCCCGAACCTCAACCATGAACACGACGCAACGCTTCCGGGAGGACTGTCATGCAGCGCAGCGATCTGCAGCGCGACCTTGTCCGCGCTAATAAGGTCGTCGGCATCGAGAAACTGAATGAGATCTCCTCTTGCCTCGCGAAGCCCGCGATTACGTGCGGACGCTGCACCCCCATGCTGCTGTTGAACACATCGCACGCGGTTGTCCGGCAGGCTTTTTACAATCCCCACAGTACGGTCTGTCGATCCATCGTCGACGACGAGCACCTCGATCTTCGCCCACGTCTGGCCGAGTGCCGACAGCAATGTTTCTGAAATCCACCTTTCGGAGTTCCACGCCGGCACGATGATCGAGACGAGCGGCTGTTCGACAACCGCGGGGAAATTCATGCTACCGGTAGGGGGAGAATCCGGACATCATGTCACCCACCGAGAGGTTCGAACGACGCATCATTTTGACCGCGTCACCGGGGCGGCCTTTCCGAATCGCAAGCGACAGCAGCCTGCGTGCGTAGTGCTGGCTGAGCCGCTCATTGGCGGCGTCGCGCTCGAACGGCGAAAGCGGGCAGTCCTCGGAGGCAAGCGCCGCCTGGCAAAGCGCAAACCCTCGCTCCAGGTAGACCGCTTCGGAATCTCCGCGCGTGAACTCCTGCCCCACGTGACGGCGCCACCACACGAGCGCGGGCGGGAAGAGCACCACCGGCCAGCGTGCCGCCATGCGATACCAGAGATCGGTGTCGTTCAGCACGCCCCAGTCGCGAAATCCACCGATCTCGAAGAATGCATCCCTGTGCATGATTGCTCCTGACGGGCCGCAGCCAAGGGCGCCATTTCCGAGAAATTCCTGGCGCCATGCTTCGTCGGGAGCCAGCCGCAACGGGTAAGGCTGATCACCCTCCGCCGTCGAATGCGAAACGCCGAGGCGAGCGTCGGGAAATTTCTCC
>JBBQYO010000187.1:0-6327 GCA_038208605.1 Gemmatimonadales bacterium
TTTGCCGACGCCGGTGCCAGCCTCAATCAAGCCGACGCCGCCGTCGTTGTAGAGCTCCGCAATCGCGCTTGCCATCTCACGCTGTGCGGGCCGGTCCTCGTACTGCTGCATCGCTCGCGCGATCGGCCCATCGGGACCGAGATCTTCGCCGATGGCGACTGGATCGAGCTGGGCCGAGTCGACAGCTGCGCCAGGAAATGCGATCACTCGTCGTGCGCCAGCTTGTACGCAAGATTGCGCGGCGCTCCAAACTTGCTCATCAGCCTGTCGACGCAATCACGGGCGCTGATTCCATTCGCGCGCATCTCGCCGGCTGCCGCACGAATCGCTTCCTCATCCACTTTTTCCTCGGCCGCGCCGCCGATGAGAATCACGACTTCGCCGCGCGCAGGAGTCTGCTCGAATCGGTCGGCGAGCTCGATCACCGTGCCCCGCGTGAATTCCTCGAATTTCTTCGTCAGCTCCCGCGCGACGACCGCGTTTCGCGCCCCTGCACCTGCGTCACTCAGCTCGCGCAGCGTGTCGCACACGCGCAGGGGAGATTCGTAGAGGACGGCCGTGTGATGCATTCGCATTATCTCAGTCAACACGCGATGCCTGTCCTTGCCCTTGCGCGGGAGAAATCCGAAGAACGTAAAATGATCGCCCGTTACACCCGAACCGACGAGTGCCGCCAGCAGCGCCGAGGCACCGGGAACGGGAATGACTGACAACCCGGCGTCGATGGCGGCAGCGACAAGTCGCGCTCCCGGATCCGATAGCAGGGGTGTGCCAGCGTCGGTGATCAATGCCAGCGACTCGCCATCCTGAAGGCGCTTTACGAGACGGGGCGTCTCTCGCGCTTCGTTGTGCTCGTGATACGCGGCGCAACGCGTCGTTATCTCGTAATGATCGAGCAGCCTGCGCGAGTGCCGTGTATCCTCGGCAATGACAAGCGCGGCCGAGGAGAGGACCTCGACCGCGCGAAACGACATGTCGCCCATGTTGCCGATGGGCGTGCTGACGATATAGAGAGAGCCGGCCGCGACGGGCGCAGTCAATCGGCCCTCCCCCGCCAGCTAGGCCGCGTGCTGCTTGAACTTCGTCTCGATCTGCGACTTCACCGCTCCGATCACCTGATCGACCAGCTTTCCGTCCTTGAAGAACAGGATTGTCGGAATGGAGCGAACCTGGAAACGAGCCGGCGTCTGAATGTTCGTGTCGACATCGAGCTTCGCGACCTTTGCCTTGCCCGCATATTCGAGCGCAAGCTGATCGAGAAGTGGCGCGACCATGCGGCACGGGCCGCACCACGTCGCCCAGAAATCAACGACGGCAAGGCCTTGATGATTTTCGATCTCGGTCTCGAAATCACTGTCCGTCACATCTACCGCATTCGACATTTAAAACCCTCTCTGGCCGGTGTCCCGGCTGGCTCGCTCGATTAGTTTTTCAGTCCTATCGCGTCCTGAAATCTAATGCAACAGAAAGCCCCAAAGGGCACTCGTATTGCCCACATCGGAATCGCAGTGAAGTCGATCTCCGCGAGTCTTCCGTTTTTCCAGGAGATTCTCGGGCTCGATGAGTTTGCTGTAGACGATTCCGACGGCGCACGCATCGCGGCGGTGACTGCAGGCGAGTCGCTGGTGGAGTTGCTCGAGGCAGACACGCCCGAATCCCCGATCGGGAAATTCGTCGCCAAACGCGGGCCGGGCATTCATCACATCTGCTTTTCGGTGGACGACATCGACGCAACGCTGGAGAAATGCCGTCTGGCTGGCGTCAGGCTGATCGACGATGTGCCGCGCGTCGGCGCGGAAGGAAAGCGCATCGCATTCATTCATCCGTCGTCAACCGAGGGAATTCTGGTCGAGCTCTCCGAGCATTGAGCCCGACCGCCGTTTTATTTGCGGCAGAAGTCGCGGACCGCTGCGATCTCCATATTGTCGACGTAGAAACGGTTGGACGGTCCCGTGATCGCGTAGAACCGCGGCGTTCGCGTGTTGTTTCCCCTCGTGAGCTCGACGCTCAACACCCGGTGCCCGCCTTCGCCGAGCGACTCGTCGATAACGCGATATTTGTCATGGCTGAAGTAGCACTGGAGAATGATCAAACGCTTCTCGAGCTCGGTGCGCTCGATGTTGTCCCGCGACGGGCCATTTCGCGTCCCGAAGATCACCGACATGGCCTGGATGTCCTGCGCCTTGACTGCGTCAAGAAAATCTTCTACCGCCGCCCTCGCAGTTGGCGCGCCGGTGAGGTGCTCGGTGGACCGCGATGGCGTCGAGGGACGGCTGGTTGGCGGCTCAGACCGGCGAACTGGCGTCACGGTGGTTTTCGTTTTCTGCGCGTGTGAACACGCGGCGAGCAGACATATGGCGAGCAGGTATTTCTTCACACGGTGCTCCACGAAAGTTGGTGCGAACGTAACAAGGGGGAATAATGGCAGCAAGACATCAACGGCTCTACGTCAACATAGACCATGTCGCGACGTTGAGGCAGGCGAGGGGTGGGATCGAGCCTGATCCGCTGGACGCAGTCCCGATTTGCGAAGCCGCAGGTGCAGATGGCATCACGGTGCACCTTCGTGAGGACCGCCGTCACATACAGGACGCGGACGTCGAAGCTCTCGCAACGAGGATCACGACGTTTTTCAACTTCGAGATGGCATGTGTAGACGAGATGATCGACATCGCGCTCCGATTGAAACCGCATCAGGTCTCGATCGTGCCCGAGAAGCGGGAAGAGATCACGACGGAGGGTGGACTCGATGTCATCGGTGCGAGAAGCCGCGTCACGGGCGCGGTCAAGCGCCTCAAAAGTGCGGGCATTCACGTCAGTCTTTTCATCGACCCCGATCCGAAAATGATTTCGATGGCGCGAGAGGTGGGCGCCGACGCAATCGAAATGCACACCGGCGACTACGCGAATCATCCAGACGACCCGGCAACTTTGGCTGCGCTGGTCAATGGCGCGCGCATTGCCGAGGGCGAAGGGTTGTCGGTGTACGCGGGTCACGGCTTGAGCGTGCGCAATGTCGGACCGGTTGCCGCGATACCCGAAGTTACGGAGCTCAACATCGGACACTCTATTGTAAGCCGCTCGGTCTTCATCGGACTTGGAGAAGCGGTGCGCGAGATGCGCAGAGCGATGGACGCAGCCCGCCCAAAACCCGAGATTTGAACAATGGCCGCGCAGGACGAGACGATTCCCATTTCATCCCTTTTCTTCGACGATGCCGGACCGCATGTCGTGCGGGCTGGTTTTGCGCCGCAAAACAGAACCGGGCCGCGGTATACGCCAGCCCGCGGTCATGAGCTCCAGGCCCTTCTGTCGACCAGCATCGCTCAGCTTGGCGGCGTCTCCCGCGAGCGGTCGCGGAGAACGCCAGCGCTTCCCTCTCCAGTGCCAATCGACACTCTGCTGTTCCGGGGCCGGGCCGCGCTCGACCGGGCACTCGAGATTCGCTCGACACTGGGAAGGACGATGCCCGACCGGGAAACGATCGACGAATTGCTGGACCTCGTCGCGCTCGCGGCGACGGACTAGAAGGTGAAATTCAGCTGGCGGAGCGCGATTGGCGTCGCGCTCTCGGTCGTCCTGCTCTGGTGGACGCTGCGGGACGTTTCACTGAGCGTCGTGTGGAGCGAGCTCTCGCATTCGAGCATACCGCTGTTTCTCGCATCCGCTTTCTGCGCGACGATCATCTTTCCTCTTCGCGCCCGGCGGTGGAAAACAATTCTTCAGCCCGTGGCGCCCGATACGCCATTCGGTCCGCTGTGGCGGTCGACGGCTATCGGAATGATGGTGAACAATCTCGTTCCTGCGCGCGCCGGCGAGATAGCGCGAGGATATGCGTTGACGAAGGAAACCGGCATTCCTCTGCCGACGTCGATCGCATCGCTTGCAGTGGACAGACTGTTCGACATGCTCGTTCTGCTGCTGCTCGCGGTCGTTGCGTTTCTTGATCCGGCGTTTCCGCGGACCGCCAGGATTGCCGGCCAGTCGCTTGGAAGTCTCGCGCAGGGTTCGATTGGAATCGTCGTGCTGCTCGTACTTGCGCTCTATGCACTCGCGTTCTTTCCGACGCAGCTCGTGCGTGCGTACGAATTGTTCGCGCGCCGTGTCTCGCCGACTCTCGAGACAAAAGGAAAGGCGGCACTTATCAATTTCAGCGAGGGGCTCAGCGTGCTGCGCAGTCCCCGCCGTTTTCTCGCTGTGCTCGCGTGGACGATTTTGCATTGGGTGATAAACGCGCTCGCATTCTGGCTCGGATTCAAGGCTGTCGGAATGAATCTTCCGTTTTCCGCTGCCCTTTTTCTACAGACTCTCATTGCAGTCGGCGTTGCGCTGCCTTCGGCTCCCGGGTTCTTCGGCGTGTTCGAAAAGCTCGCCAACGTCGGTCTGGCGATTTACGGCGTCGGTCCCGACCGTGCGACGAGCTGGGCGATTGGATTCCACATCCTCAGCTTCATTCCAATCACGGTCATCGGCGTGTATTACTTCGCCCGTCTCGGACTTCATTTCAAGGAGATCGAGACCGCACGCGAGTCCACGGTATGACCGGACCTGCTGCGCGAGTCGCCGCGCAGGCAAAGCTCAATCTTCATTTGCGCGTTCTTGCGCGAGAGACGAACGGCTACCACGCAATCGAGACAGTCTTTCACCGAATCGATCTCGCCGACGACGTTTTCGTCGAGACAACCGATGGATCGAAATCGATCGACGTCGAGGGTGCCGGCACCGGGCCCGCGGAATCGAACCTTGCCTATTGCGCCGCGATGGCGTACTGCGCCAGAGCAGGATGGCCGCGCGGTTTTCGAATCGAGCTAACGAAGAAAATTCCTGTTGGAGCCGGGCTCGGCGGTGGCAGCTCGGACGCCGCCGCTGTTTTGCGCGCGCTGGATTCGCTTGCGGCCTCGCCAATCGGAAGTGAGGCGCTGATGGAAATCGCCGCCTCACTTGGGTCCGACATTCCATTTCTTGCCGGCAACGGCGTTATGGCACTGGCCTGGGGACACGGCGAGCGAATGATGAACCTTCCACCGTTGCCGAGCCACGACATTTTACTGATGACGCCGGACTTCAGCGTGTCTACTGCCGATGCGTACCGGTGGCTGGATGAGGATCGTGCGAAATCGAGCGAAGCGCTTTCAGCGGGCGCGGAAACCGTCGCAAGCTCGACCCCGGCGCCGATGGCGATTACGCCATTGTCACTCTCATCGTGGTCCGGTATAAGGAAGTTCGCGCGAAACGATTTCGAGGAGCACGTCATTCGCCGTCATCCAGAGGTCGACTCGTATCTCCAGCGTCTTCGAAGCTCGCGAGCAATTTTCAGTCAGATGACGGGCTCGGGCTCGACCATTTTTGGGGTGTTGACGACCCCGCCCAACTATGCGCTGGTTCCCGAGGAACACCGCTCGAGAGTGACGACCACGAAGACGTCGATCGACGTTGTTCAGCCCGTCAGGGTCGGCTAGCTTTAGCGCTTCTGCCCCCTCGTCCAATGGCAGGACATCGGTCTTTGGATCCGAGAATGGTGGTTCGAATCCACCGGGGGCAATTCGCAGGTTCGCGGGGGCTACGCGACGGAAACCCAAGTGAGAGGCGAGTTCGGAGTGAACAGTCGCCAGTGGTGAGTCATTTAGTCTGCAAACGAGTGGTCAGTTCAAGACTCAGGGTACAGACCGAGAGGATGGGTGAGCCTTGGACTCAACACTCGTTTGCGAACTCCAGACTCAACGACTTAATAACTGTTCACTCCAGACTCGCCTCTGACTGGGTGTACGCTCATCCTCGCGGCCACCACGAGGGACACATTAGATTAGTGGGCTCCCCTGAAATCTCTGCGGGGAATTGATCTAAAGTCCGTCCTCACTTAACTTTATAGGCTATCGCGGCATGGACGGACTTTCCGTACCGAGTCACGGCTTGAAGCTCCTCGTCGGTTCCGGCAACCCGGCCCTGTCGAGGGAAATCGCAAGCTCTCTCGGTGTCGACCAGGCCAAGGCGACGATCACCCGGTTCGCTGACGGTGAGATCTTTGTCCGGATAGACGAAAACGTCCGCGGTAACGACGTTTTCATCCTGCAGCCGACCAACCCGCCTGCCGAGAACATCATGGAGCTCCTGCTCCTGATCGATGCGGCCAAGCGAGCGTCAGCGGCTCGTATCACATGCGTCATGCCGTACTACGGCTACTCGAGACAGGACCGCAAGGACCAGCCGCGAGTCGCCATCGGCGCGAAGCTCGTTGCAAACATGATCGTTACTGCAGGCGCACACCGGGTGTTGGGACTCGATTTCCACCAGCACCAGCTTCAGGGATTCTTCGACGTTCCAGTCGAT
>JBBQYO010000188.1:0-6296 GCA_038208605.1 Gemmatimonadales bacterium
AGAAGTTGAGCATTCCATCCGCCTTGATATCCTCCGGATAGAACGATCCCTTCCACTCCTTGAACGAGTATCCGCTCGTTCCGGCGAGCAGCCTCAAGAGACTTTTTGCTTCTTCGCTTTTTCGGGCTGCTCGTCCGCCGACGCTTCCTCGGCCTTTTTGGATTTCGCGAGACTCGCCTTCAATGCCTCCATGAGGTCGATAATCTTGTCGCCGCCGGTCTCGATGTTCGCTCCGGTCGTGATATCCTGACCCTCGACCTTTTTCTGGATCGTCTCCATCACGCGCTCGCGCACCGTGTCCTTGTACTTCGACGGCTCGAACTTCTCGTTCGACGTCTGGTCGATCAGCATCAGCGCGAGCTTGAGCTCTGCCTCTTTGACTTCGCCTTCGGGAATCGGCACCTCACTCGTCGGACGCACTTCATCGGAGTAGTGAAGTTGCTCCATCACCAGCCTTCCATCGAGCGGACGAAGCAGAACGAGATGCTGCTGTCCACGCGCAGCGTATTGGCCAAGCGCGGCTTTTCCGCTCTCCTTGAGCGCCGCGGCGAGCAGACGATACGCGCGATCTCCGCCTTTATCGGGACCGAGATAGTAAACCTTCTCGAGGTACTCGCGATCGACCTCGGCTAGAGGAACGAACTCGATGACGTCAATTGTGCTCGTCGCTTTTTCCTCGAGCGCCTTCAGCTCTTCGGGCGAAAGCACGACGTACTGATCCTTCGCGAACTCGTAACCTTTCACGGTATCGGTGCGGCTGACGATCTCGTTGTCCTTGGGGCAGATGTACTGCTGCTTCAGACGAGTGCTGCACTTCTTGTGCAGCATGTTGAACGAGACGCTCGCCTTCGATTCGGATGACGAGAAAATGTTCACCGGCACCGAAACGAGGCCGAAGGAGATTGTTGCATTTGCAATTGATCGTGCGGCCATAGTGAGTATGCGGTCGAATGGTTTTTGTCTGACAGTTTCCGGATCCCCGGTAAGTTCACCCGGTACCAGTAGTTCGTTGTTTCCGGATCCCGGTAAGTTCACCCGGTACCAGGTACCGGATACCGGGTAACGCCTTCCGACTGGGTTCAGAAACGGTAACCGGAAAAAACGTTACCCGGTGTCTGGTACCTGGTACCTGGCAACATCCGGTATCCGGCAACAACGAACTACTATAGATATGCCAATACTACCGTCGCAACGCCAGATTGTTGGAAAGTAACCACGGTTACATATTTGTGACGTGACCGACCTCGAACACGACGCCCCCGACGACGCCCTCAGCACCTACCGCGCAAAGCGATCCCCCGATCGCTCGCCGGAGCCTGTCGGCACAGTGTCTCCGTCCCCCGGCAATCTTTTCGTCGTTCACAAGCACGCAGCAACCCGACTCCATTTCGACCTAAGACTCGAGATGGACGGCGTCCTGCAATCCTGGGCGGTTCCGAAAGGGCCTTCATACGACCAGGCCGACAAGCGACTCGCCGTAAAGGTAGAAGATCACCCGCTCGAGTATGGCGATTTCGAAGGAGTGATTCCTGCCGGCAACTACGGCGCTGGCGGCGTCATCGTGTGGGACCGCGGCGAGTGGGTGCCGCTCGAGCCCTGGCGCGACGGGCTCGAAAAAGGAAAGCTCCTCTTCGAGCTCAAGGGCTACAAGCTTCACGGAAAGTGGACGCTCGTCAAAATCAAGAAAACCGACAACGAGTGGCTGCTCATCAAGGAGCGCGACTCGTTCATGAAATCTCCGGGCGATGTCTTTCCGGAGGAGTCGGTTCTCTCGGGCCTGACAGTAGATGAAGTCAAAGCCGGCGTCGCTCCAACCGCCCGGCTTCGCAAAGCAATCGAAGAGAGCGGCGCCGAGCGAAAGCGCGTCGACCCGAGAAGCGTTGAGGCGATGCACGCTGATTCGGTAGACGAAGCATTCACGCGCGATGGGTGGATCTTCGAGCTCAAGCTCGATGGATATCGGCTGATCGCGAGCAAATCGCACGGCGAAGCGTTGCTGCTCACGAGGAACGGCAACGACTACACCGGCGTCTTTCCCGAAATCGCGCGCGCGATCAAAGCGCTGCCGGCGGATGACTGCATCATCGATGGTGAAGTCGTCGTCTGCGATGACAAGGGAATGCCAAGCTTCGCGCGACTTCAGCGGAGGGGAGCACTGAGCTCGCCGCTCGACGTGAAGCGCGCGGCGGTCGAATTGCCATCCACCTTCTTTGCCTTCGACCTGCTCGCATTCGAAGATTTCGATCTACGCGATCTTCCCTTGCTCAAGCGAAAGGAATTCTTGAGCGAAGTAATTCCGAAACTCGGACCCGTTCGAACACTCGATCACATCCATCGTGAAGGAGAAGCCTTTCTCGAACAGGTCGCCTCACTCGGCCTCGAAGGAATCATCGCAAAGAAAGCTGACGAGCCGTATTGCAAGGGTCGCTCGAGTCAGTGGCTCAAGATCAAGCGAGAGAAGACAGACGACTTCGTCATCGTCGGATTCACCGCGCCAAGGCGAAGTCGTGTTGGCATCGGCGCATTGCAGCTCGCTGATTACGTCGATGGCGCGCTCGTGTACGCCGGCCGGGCGGGGACAGGGTTCAACGATCGATTGTTGAAGGAGCTGACCAAGCGGCTCGATCCGATCATTCGCACTGATCCGCCATGTTCAGGACCGATACTGACGCCAGGTACCCAACCAGTCGATGCAATTCCGGAAACCGCGACCACGACATGGGTCGATCCGAAGTACGCAGTTGAAGTGCGCTTCAGGGAATGGACGCCCGACGGACTGCTGCGGCACCCGGCGTTTCTGCGGATGCGCGACGACAAGCCGATTCATGAGTGCGTGCGTCAAAACTGGTCTTCCGCAGCTCCATCAAAAAATGAGCAAGAGAGTCTCGACGCATCCGACAATATCGCCCTCCCTCCAGCAGTGCCTCCCCAACCTCCACCATTGCCGTTTGTAGTTATCTCGAACCCGAAAAAAATCTACTGGCCCGCGGAGAAATACACGAAGGGAGACATGATCGCCTATTACAAATCGATCTCTCCCTGGCTTCTCCCGTATCTGAGTAACCGGCCAGTTGTTCTGACGAGGTTTCCCGACGGAATCGACGGCAAATCTTTTTATCAAAAGGATGCGCCTGAGTTCGCTCCCGAATGGATGCGCACTGTTCCGATCTGGAGCAATGACACCCAGCGGGATGTTCGCTATTTCGTCGCCGACACTGTGGAATCGATCGAGTACATCGCAAACATGGGCTCGATCCCGCTCCACATCTGGAATAGCCGGGTGGGGTCGCTGGAGCTGCCGGATTGGTGCGTGATCGATCTCGATCCGAAAGAAGCACCATTTTCCGACGTGATTCGATGCGCTTTGGTTCTTCGTGAGATCTGCGAAGCGGCAGGAATGCCCAGCTATGTGAAGACCACCGGAAAATCAGGCCTGCACATTCTCCTGCCACTTGGCCGACAGTTCACGTACGAACAATGCCGCACACTCGGCGAGCTGATCGCGCGATTGATGTTGAAGCAGGTCGGCGACATCGCGACGATCACGCGTCACATCACGAAGCGCGGCGACAAAGTCTATCTCGACTATTTACAGAACAGGCACGGCCAGCTCATCGTCGCGCCATTCAGTGTGAGACCGTTGCCTGGAGCAACGGTATCGATGCCGCTCGTTTGGGATGAGGTGAATTCCGATCTCGATCCAAGGAACTTCACGATCAGGAACGCGGTTGAGAGAATGGAGCGATTTGAATCTGACCCTGTGGCGCCAGTGCTCGAGCAGAAACCCGATCTCCTCGAAATACTCGGCAGGTTGGCAAATGCGGGCTGAAGGGACACGGATCGTCTGGCATCAAAGGTAGCTGAGCCACCAGTCGCGTCGTCTTGACTTGACCGCCGCGAACGCGCGACAAATCGGGTAAAGCACCGCGACGATCGAGAGCCACACTACGTACACGCCACTCAGCGGGAGGCCGAACCACGCAGGGTGGCTCGCAACCGGTCCATCGCTCGTAAAAAGAAATGCGATCGTTCCACCTTGTGTGTATGCGACGATGATCGCGATCAGATGCGCGAAATAGATATGCGCCACATAAAAGAGCAGCGGCACACGCCCATAGATGACAAAAAAGGAAAATGCGCGGCCACGTGCGTGTTCGAGCAGTGCAAGTGCGACGAGCGCCGGCCCGATCGTCATCAGCAGGAAATCCAGGGACGGCGGATATTTGCGAACTTTGAGAAACGACAGAACGGTGAAACCGTCGGTGGCTTGGGCACTCCACGGCAATGGATCCCCGTAGACGTTAATCCACCGAACGACGAGAAAGGTCAGGATTATTCCTGCGCCAGTGCCGACGAGAACCTTTTTGCGGAACTCAGGTGGCCTTCGGAATAACGGACCCATCGCATAACCGAGCGCCATTACTCCCACCCATGGAATGATCGGGTAGTCAATTCGAATCAGGGCCGCTGCGTGCAGATCTGGCGAATGCAGGAAGCTCCATAACCAAGCCAGATTACCGAGAGCGGCCGGCGCGATTTTGTCTGCGGCGTTGTGAAGCACGATCAACGCGGCTCCCGCACCAGCGATTGCAATTCGCGGTAGCCACGCGAGGGCAGCCATCAACACCATAGACCAGCCGAGCGCCCAGATGACGCCCGCGATCCAAGGTGCGATCTGCAGGGTGAAATCCCATCCGAATGCGACAATCGTGAGTTCGAGCGCGACGAGCCACAACCCGCGCGTCAGAAAAAACCGGCTGACTTCGGGAAGCGTGCGGCCGCGCGAGAGCGACAGCGACGCACCGACTCCCGCCAGCAGAAAAAACGTCGGTGCGCAAAAATGCGTTATCCACCGCGTAAGAAAAAGCGCCGGCGTCGTGTGAGCGAGATCGACCGGCGCGAACTGCGCGTTGCTGAGAAAGCCGCGGGTGTGGTCGAGCGCCATGAGAACCATGACGATGCCCCGCAGTCCGTCGATCGACTCCAGTCGCCGTCGTGGGGACAACGACAATTCGGTGGCAACCCGTTCCTCGGCTACCACTTAGTGCTTGGCCTTTGGCGTGTTTCCAGCGACTACGAGCAGCGCACTTCCAACCGCGCGTTCCCCGGCCGTGTCCGATGGATGATTCACGACCTTGCCTTCGACCACCATCGTCGTCGACCCGCCGCCATCGAAGTTCATTGCGTCATACGCGCCAAGCCCGATCATGAAGTGAGCGAGCTCGACCAATGACATTCCTCCGTCCGATTCGCGCCGACCATCAACGGTCATGAGATAGAGAGTATTTCCGTCACGGGAGACTCCACCCGCTGTACGCGGATGACGGCCGACTGAAAATCCCGGCCGTGTTCCTTCTTCGATGCCTGACCATTCGGCAACGCTTCTTCCGTTGCGAACGATACGCGGCCACCCGCCGGCAACCGTGCGAAGATTTCCGTGATCGGGATTGAGTGACATGGAAACGCGAATCGTCCCGCCTCGCTTCACCATCGCACGCAACGAATCCCTCATCGCCCCCTCGGCCACAAGCAAACCACCGTTCGCGGTCGATGCTCGGCTGCCGTCGCTCACGGATCCTACGGTGCGAAATGTGAACGCATTTCCGTTTCGCGAGATGAGCTTCAGCGGCAAGGTCGCCACATCGCCATGAATTGTGTCGGGCGGAGATGAGTCGCCGACGAATGGCGTGAACAGCGCGACATAGTTTGTCCTGAAGGGCCGGAAGTTGAGCCCGTCGAGTGCGACCGTGTGATTGCCATGAGTGAGTTTGCCTTTGAGACCGTAACGCTCGATCCACGAATGGTTCTTCCAGTCAATGCCGAGCTCGGAGTGGAGATTGTTGTAGCTGTCGAATGGAGAGTCGGAGACGGATACTCCCTTTGACATGTTTCCTTCGATGACGACGTTGTTCTCAGTCTCGCCGGTTTTGACCACGAAGAAGTCGGTGTTGACGGCCGCGACGGCCTTTCCTGGCCCTGAGTAGCGCGCGACCATCGAGCTCGTTTTTTCGCGGCCGAGGAAGGAGTCTTTCGCTTTCATGCCGATCAGGGCGACGTCGGATCGACGGAGATCTATCTCGAGAAGGTTGACTCGCCACGGTCCGCTCAGAACAACGATTCGCTTGTGGGTAACGCCGGGAGCGATGACATGAGATGTGACCGAGTCATACTGCTGCGCCGATAACGTCGATGAGACGAGCGCGATGAATGCAACGGCGAGTTTCGTCACCGTGTGACTCGAGAGAATTCACACTTTCGCGCGAGCACGAGATCGGCAACGACCGGCAGATGGTCTG
>JBBQYO010000189.1:0-6294 GCA_038208605.1 Gemmatimonadales bacterium
CTGTATACTCGAGCCGGGGCACATGATCGCGTGGTGCAGTATTACGATGAAGTGGGAGCCGATCCCTGACGTTCCCAGCTTTCGCTTCAGCTTAGTCGTTTGCTGGGAACAGGCTTTGAAGGGCGTCGACGCGGTGCCGGACGTTCGGCAATGCCCTCGATGATGCCGATGGTTCTGCCGGCAGCCCGCTCCCAGTGACTCTCGACCGCTTCGCGGGCTTTACCGCGGTCTCCTGAGCGAATCGCCGCAATGATTTTCAGATGCTCGTTCGTGGACGGCTCGTACTCGGCGTCGAGCCGAGTGCCGTAGACCCATTCGTAACGTTGAACCTGCGGGCGCAGGATCGAGTAGATGCCGAGCAGGTGATGGCCTGCGGCTTCATCGACGAAGCGCTGGTGGAATGCGGCTTGTAGCTCGAACAGCTTGTCGGCATCTCGCGGCCGGCTGGCAGAGGCTTGGCGAAGCTGGCGGTTGAGGCTTTCGAGGTCCATTGCAATTGTCTCACGCCGCTCGGCTGAAAGAGCTGCAATCACAGAGACGGCGTAACCTTCGAGCGCGCCGATCATTCCCCACAGCTCGCCCACGCTGTCGGTGGAGAGCGGCGCAACTGCTACTTCGGTTCTGCGGTTGCCGGCGATCGGAATGAGGTAGCCTTCCTGTATCAGGCGGGCGAGGGCTTCGCGGACCGGAGTTCGGCTGACGCCAAACCTTAGTGCGACTTCTTCTTCCACGATTCGGACGCCGGGAGCGATGCGGCCCCGGACGATGAGATTTCGCAGCTGCTGGTAGGTTCGCTCTGGGAGTGTGCCGTGTATGACCTGCACTTCTGATTCGTATTCGCTGGCTGCGGGGAGGGTCATGTAATCGATTAGAGGTGCGGTCACAGGCGCGGAATGAAATTATCCTTCTGCGCCGAGTAGGCTAGGCGCGAGTTTGTTGTATACAACACGACCGCGAAGCAGATGAAATTTCGTCGCCGATAAAATCCGATTTCTCCCGGCCGACGTATTAAGCATAAGCCCGCATTCCGCCTGTGCCGCCGCCGGGTAGAACCTGGTTGCGTGCACGGTAAACGGTGCACGTGGATTTTATCGTGAATGGCGCGTTGTATGCAATACCTCAATCAGCACCCGGAGACCGGACTCAATCCGTTCCCGCGTCTGGCCGCCATCGCGGCCGGCGCTCAATACGCTTGCCAGCAGCGTGGCGAGAGAGTGACCGAAATATGGACTGGCGGAGGATATGGCATGGCTAGAAAAACAGAATCAATCACTGTCTCGAGTACGGCGCAGCTGTGGGAAAGCAGCACGCGCCGCGACTTCATGAGACTGATGGGAATAGGCGGTGCAGTGGTGCTGCTTCCCAGCATCCTCACGAACTGCGACAGCAGCTCGTCGACGGGCACGGGCACGAGCGGCGCCGGCACCGGCGCGACTGTCACTATCGACTTCTCCAAAGGCGATACCGCGGTGTTGCAGTTCGCGTACGCCCTCGAGCAGCTCGAGGCGGATTTCTACACCAGGGTCGCAGCGAACTTTGGGAGCTCAGGCCTCAGTGCCGCCGAGCAGACGATCTTCGCCGACATCAAGAATCACGAAGTCATTCACCGCGATGCTCTTAAGACAATCCTTGGCACCACCAACGGATTCACTCTCACTCCTGTTTACGCCGGTGTGAACTTCAGCAGCCGCGACTCGATCCTCGCCACTGCAAAGGCATTCGAGGATCTCGGTGTCTCCGCCTACAACGGCGCGGCGCAGTACCTCACCAACGTCAACAATCTGCTTGTCGCCGGAAAGATCGTGTCGGTCGAAGCGCGTCACGCTACAGCAATCGCCGACCTCATCGCCCCGAAAACAACGCTGTTCTCTCTCACTCCGTTCGACGACGCGTTCTCCCCTGGAAAAGTCGCGACGGCCGCCCAGGCGTACATCACGGAGAAGCTCGCGTTCGCCAATGCGCCCGCGACGTTCGTCCAAGGCCCAAACAACAACGGATAAGGGACACATACTACAATGGAACAGACACCAATCATGCAGTCGCTCGATCCGGAGATGATGGAGCCAATTCTCTCCCGGAGAGAGGCAATTTCGAAGGGCGCCACGGCCAGCTCGAAAGTGATGGCCGCGCTGGCCCTCGGCTCGATCCCAATCGCGCTCGGCGCATTGGCAAAGGACGTCTACGGTCAAACGCCGGCTGATGTTCTCGACGTTCTTCAGTTCGCGTTGACGCTCGAATATCTCGAGGCGGACTTCTACACGCGGGGCGTAGCTGCGTCCGGGCTCATCCCCGCATCTGATGTCGCGATCTTCACCAACATCAGAAATCACGAGAATACCCACGTGACAGCGCTTCAGGGCCTGATCTCGGGCAAAGGCGCGACTCCTGGAGCCAAGCCCGTGTTCGACTTCACGGCAAAGGGAGCCGTTGCAGGTTTCAATTTCGGATCGACCCAGTACGCCACCTTCCAGGTACTGGCTCAGGCGTTCGAAGACACAGGCGTCCGCGCATACAAGGGACAGGCTGGACGACTGATCAACGATAAGGCGGTGCTCACAGCGGCTCTCACGATTCATTCCGTCGAAGCCCGCCACGCCTCCGAAGTCCGCAGGCTGCGCGGAAAGAAAGGCTGGATTACCGGCAACAGCCGCGATGACCTGCCCGCCTTCACCCAGCCGATTTACGATGGCGAGGACAACTCCACGCAGGCAGGACTCGACATCACGGCCCTCGGAACCGGCAACGGTGGAATCGGCGGCGTGACTGAAGCGTTCGACGAGCCACTCACCAAGGCACAGGTGTTGACGATTGTAACCCCGTTCCTTGCGTAGCAAAGAGGGGGGGCCGGTGGCTGCAGTTCGGGCCACCGGCTACTCCCCCGAACCTTTCCATCAGATCAGATGAACACACAGAAAAAAATACTGCTTGCTGCGTCGATTGCGACCGTCGCAGCATGCACCGCGAAGGACACCACTACTGGGGATAGCACGATGCCCGCTGCAACCGATTCAGCCGCTCGAGCGATGCAGGCGGCGCCCGCTCCTATGGCCCAACCTGACACCCAGATGAAAGCAGTACTCGACCAGCTCGCCTCGATGGGCGGAAAGCCGATCGAGACACTCACCGCTCAGGAAGCACGCAAGCAGCCCACGCCCACCGATGCCGTCAAGGCTTTAATGAAGGCGCAGGGCAAGCCGGTCGCGCCCGATCCAGCAGTATCATCGGTGGACAGAAATATTTCGCTTTCAACGGGCTCGACGCCGGCTCGGATCTACACGCCAGTCGGCGGCACTGCGCCCTTTCCTGTCATCGTCTACTACCACGGTGGCGGCTGGGTAATCGCGAACAAGGACGTATACGATGGAGGAGCGCGTGCGTTGTCGAAGCTCGCCGGTGCAGTCGTCGTGTCGATCGACTACCGACAGGGACCGGAGCACAAATTTCCAGCTTCCCACGATGATGCTTACGCTGCGTACGTGTGGACGCTTGCGAATGCGGCGTCGATCAAGGGCGATCCGAAGAAGATCGCTGTGGTCGGCGAAAGCGCCGGCGGCGGGCTCGCCGTTGCGACGGCAATCATGGCCCGTGACAAGAAGGTCCAGATGCCGCTTGCGATCGTCGCCGTTTATCCGATCGCGGGGACCGACACGACGACCGCATCGTACGCCGAGAACGCTCAGGCAAAGCCGCTCAATCGCGCAATGATGAGCTGGTTTTTCGACCAGTATTTGAATGGACCGCAGGATCGTGCGGATCCGCGCGTCAATCTCGTGGCAGCCAATCTCGCCGGCCTCCCGCCGACGACGATCATCAACGCGCAGCTCGATCCGCTTCGCTCAGACGGTGAGATGCTCGCGCAAAAACTTCGTGCAGCAGGCGTAACCGCCGATCAGAAAACCTACGAAGGCGTCACTCACGAGTTCTTCGGAATGGGAGCCGTTGTCGACAAGGCGACTGCTGCCGAACAGATGGCTGGCGATGCGCTAAAAAAGGCATTTGCGATGTAGCTGTAGTGGTTGCAGTTCAGCTAATGCCCGGAAGCCCGGTTTCTATTGTTCTGGTCTGACCGGGATGACGCGGCACGGATCGACCGATAACGACCGTGATATTGTCCTGACCGCCAGCGTCCATCGCATCCTGTAACAGCGACTCACACGCCTGTTTCGCGGATTTCATGTGAAGGAGGCGTTCGCGTATCTGATCATCCGGCACGTGGCGCGTGAGGCCGTCGCTGCACAGCAAGCCGATGTTTTTCCACGACTGCGGAATCTTCGTTACCGTCGGCGCTGCCTCCGGTCCTCCGATTGCGCTCGACAGAACGTTCGCCCACTTCCTGAAAGCCGCGTCCTCACGATTGAATACGCCCTGCCGCACGAACTCCTCAGCCATCGTTTGATCCCGCGATATCTGAATCAGCTTGCCGTCGCGAAGCACGTAGCACCGGCTGTCGCCAACCTGAAGCAGGTACGCGTTTGGCCACACGCCGAGCCATAGAGTAAGGGTTGTGGCCATCCCTTTTCGGTCGGGATTTGTCGCAGCCTCGATTGCAAGCTGGGAGTGAACCTTGAGTGCAGCCTCCTCGAGCTCACGCACGAAGCTGGAGTCATCCTCCGCATTGGTCGTGTAATAGCATTCAAGCGACTGGGAGACGTATCTGGTGACGTGTTCGAGAGCGGTTCGACTCGCTTCTTCGCCCGCTCTGCCTCCGCCAACTCCATCAGCGACGAGAGCCAGGATCGCAAGCCGCTCGCTCTTCGCGAGCGCCGACGGATCCGTAAGGCTCGTGTGCATTACCGCAATTCTGCGCTGGAGTGCGCATATGAGAAAATGATCTTCGTTGTTCGCCCGGACTTTTCCGTTGTGCGTCAGCCCGTAAACGTCGAGCTCGTCGTCCTCGGGGCGGCGTCCGATACTGGGAACGGCCTTCAGCTCGTTCATCACTCGCAAGTTCGCACTGTCCGGACTCCTGTGGCACATTGGACGTAGGACCGCGCCGGTGCCTCAATCTGCGGCGGCGCCGGGCGGTTCGCCAGCAGGCCAACAGACGCTAATGCACGACGCCTGATTCAGATGCTGATCGACGAGTTCATGCCGTTGTTTGACGTCAATGAGATGCACCGAATCGAGATCGGCGCACGGCCGGTTTCGGTTTATGCCGCGCTCAGGAGCACCGATCTCGCCGAAAGCGGACTGACTCGGGCTCTGCTTCTGCTGCGCGCACTTCCGGGCGCGCTGGCGCACCCCGGCCGGGCAGGAGAGTTCGGCTCGAAGAGATCCGCACCGGTGACTCTGCGCACGTTCGAGGATCGCGGATTTCGTATTCTTGGTGAAGATCCGCCGAATGAGCTCGTGCTGGGGCTGGAAGGAAAATTCTGGCTGCCAACAGGAGCCATTTGCACACCGTCCGCCGAATTTTTCAAGGCCGTTTCACCTGCGCCGGGAACCGCGCGAGCGGTCTGGAATTTCGCGGTGACCTCCAGAGCGGACGGTTGCGTTCTCTCTACGGAGACACGTGTGCTGTGTTCAGACGCGTCAACCCGCCGCCGCTTTCTGCCCTATTGGGCTCTCATCAAGCTGGGCAGCGGGTTGATTCGCCGATCGATGCTGAAGTCAGTGAAGCGAGCGGCCAAAGCCGCTCCGCTCACCGTCAGTTGAACTGTCGCAGCTCGACGCGATTGTTATTCATCAGAACGCCGTAGAATCTCACGTAGTCACCCTGACGCAGACGCTGAAACCTTGTGACGTCGCCCTGGCGCGGATTGTATGGAAGCGAGACGGTCAGTCCGCCGTAGTTGCTTCCGTTCACTGTGAAAATTCCGTTGGTTCTGTCGATCTGACGCACGGTTCCCTCAAATAGCTCGGTGTTGGCAGACCCGCCCACTCCACGGTTGTTGCTGCCCGAGACAGACTGGTCGACCTGAATGAGGTCCGTGTAATACTGATTGTTGTTATTCGAATTCAAAACGCGCGCAGTGACGCGGTCGCCGTATTCGAGATTGCTGACCGAATAGTTCTGGTTCTGGAATACGACTTGTGTCTGATTGTCGTAGCCAAGTGTGATGTTTTGTCCGTTCGACTGCTGAATCGAAACGAACTGGCTGCGGGTGTTGATGTTTTGCACAGTTCCCGAGACCTGGCCCTGGCCCTGTCCCTGGCCTTGTCCAAGAACGCCGCCGAGGATGCCGCCAAGGCCACCGCCGGCGCTGGAGCACGCGCCTGTTGCTGCCACCGCCAATATCGCTACGCCGCGTCGTGCGGCCTGTTGGATCGAAATCATGATATCCCCTTGTTGAA
>JBBQYO010000190.1:0-6274 GCA_038208605.1 Gemmatimonadales bacterium
GAACGTTTTCGGAACTGCGCCCTCGAGGGCTCGAGCAACCGGGGACAAGTCGTAGGTCAGGGGAATGTCGAGCGTCGAGCTCGGCAGCGACGGCAGCGTATCGGTGTCGGCCATCATTGCATGAGGCGGGGCGTCAACGTCGAGCTTCGCGTCACACGCCGAAATACCGATGGCGGCGATTGCAGCAGCCCAGAAAGCAGGAAGCCGAAACGCGACCGGCCTGTTTTGCGTAGTGTCAGCGAGGCAAAGTTTCACAGCTTTGGGTTACGCCGGATGTCAGTGTTCATCGTATCGCGACGAACCTGCGCTCACCCGGCATGATTATCAATAGCGATGCCACCCGCTGGTGGTATCTTAGGGGGCGGACACTTAGTGGTCCTGCTTCGTTCGTGACTTTCTGCAAGGGAGGCGTTGAATGTTCGGCTTTCTTCTGCTCGCGCTCATAGTTGTCGTAGTGCTTTTCGCAATCAGCTCGTACAACCGTCTCGTTTCGCTCAAGAACCAGGTAGCGAACGCGTGGAAGCAGATCGATGTACAGCTCAAGCGCCGTCACGATCTCATTCCCAACCTGATCAACACGGTGAAGGGCGCGATGAATTTCGAGAAGGACACTCTCGAAGCCGTTGTGTCCGCGCGCAACCAGGCCATCACGGCCTCGACATCCGGAAACGTCGCCGCGACAGCGGCCGCTGAGGGACAGCTCACTGGTGCGTTGTCCCGGCTTCTCGCCGTCGTCGAGGCATACCCTGATCTCAAGGCAACCGGAAACGTCGCTCAGCTACAGGAAGAGCTCACGGGAACGGAAAACAAGATTGGCTTCGCCCGGCAGCTATACAACGACACGGCGACGCAGTACAACACTGCGCAGCAATCGTTTCCAACCATGCTCTTCGCCGGCATGGCGGGCGCATCTCCCGCCACGCTGTGGGAAATCACTGACGAAGGCGAGCGCGCCGTTCCGAATGTCGATCTGTCGATGAACACGGCGCCAAAATGAGCCCTGCGGGGAACCTGTTCGCTCAGCAGGAAGCGAACAGGAAGGCTAGCCGGAGACTCGTAGCCGGCTTCGTCCTTTTCATAGCGTGGCTCGGTTTCGGCGGTGACATCATATGGTATCTCGCGAGCCGCAACTCGGCCGCGCCCGGGACACTCTCAGGAGTGCACATTTTCCCCGGGCTCGGCCTGCTCCTGCTTGCGATCGCCGGTGCAATGGCCTGGTGGGGCTACCACTTTGGCGCGACGTCACTCATCAAGGCAACCGGTGCGAGGGAGATCGAAACCCCTGACACCGACGAAGAACGGCAGCTAGTCAACGTCGTCGAAGAAATGGCAATCGCGTCAGGTACAAGGAAGCCACACGTCTGGCTCGTACCCGACGCCGCGCCAAACGCATTCGCCACTGGAATTCACTCCGAGGATGCCCATCTCGCGGTGACGCAAGGACTGATTGACACGCTCAATCGCGAAGAGCTTCAAGCGGTAGTGGGTCACGAGATGGGACACATCGTGAACCTCGACGTTCGCCTGATGACCCTGCTGACGGCACTGGTCGGCGTCGTCGCGGTGATTCACAACAACGCGTTCAGAGTGATGCGCTTCGGCGGCTCAGGGAGAAGCAGCCGATCACGCTCTTCGAGCAAAAGCGGCGGCGGGATGGGCGTAGTTGTGATCGTACTCCTCGTGGTGTGGATCATCAGCTGGCTCATCGCACCACTCGTCACACGCTATATGGCGATGAAAGTTGGTCGCTCGCGCGAATTCCTCGCCGACACAATGAGCGCTCAGTTCACACGAAATCCCGGCGCTCTTGCGCATGCATTGGAAAAAATCGGCGGCTCGACAGTGAAGCCAACGATGATTCCCAAAAGCTCAGCTCAGCTTTGCATCGCCGATCCGTATCATTCAGCATGGGGCGACCGCGAAGGAAAATTCGCGGACCTGATGGCGACGCACCCGCCGCTTCGCGAGCGCGTCAGGCGTCTTCAGGAGATGGCGTATCAGAATGCCGGAACTTCGGACAGTCTCCAAAGTCCGTTGAGCATGTCGGAGGCATAGAGCTTTCCCCCCGAGAGCTGAACTCCCCAGACGTACGCATTGCGTCCCGTATTCTGAAGGCCGTTCGCAAGCTCGCGTCCCATCAGTCCGAGATTGCACCTTCCGTCACTCGCTTTCTCTTTCGCTGCGCAATTGCCAAGATCACCACGCGTGCTGATCGCTCGAACTCCCGCGTTGTAATATGCGAGGTAGAGTATCCCCCGCTGCTCGTCGGCAGAGAAATTGTGTACTCCGGCACCTGCGACGGTGTAGAACGCAACCTCCTTCGGATTCGCGAAGTCACTCACATCGACGACATGTACATCCCCGACCGACGATGAGCCGAATGTCCCCGGCCCTTCCTCTCCGATAAACGCGTATTTCTTCGACCCGGTGACCGCATCGTGAAACCAGTTGATGTTGTGCACCTTGCCGCCGATTGTCCTGACGTTTCCGAGCTGAACCGGATTCGCCGGCGTCCCACCCTTGCCGCCTCCCCCGATGTCGAAGATCGATAGGCCGTCATCCCACAGCGCAACCATGAGTATTCCGTCGCGCACGTAGACGTCGTGGACATACGGCCTTCCCATCGCGCGAGAGAAGATTTGAACCGGCGCGGATGGCGTTGACAGGTCAACTATCACAAGCCGCGCTCCAACCGAAGCGCGGGGATCGATCGACAGAAATCCGTACAGCTTTCCGTTGACGACCTGCACTTCCGCAGTGTGAACCCCAGGGTCAGTGTCGCTGCTGTTGAATCGTCCGACCTGTACCGGCCGCGCCGGATTCTGCAAATCGAAGATCACGATCGAGCCGGGAAAAGTCTCCGTCGCTACGATGAGATACTTTCCGTCATCGGTGACCTGGACGTCACCGAGAGTCGTCGCGTCAGACACAATGACGGAGTCAACGAACGATGGGGCAGCTTTCGACACATCCCAGATCTTTATCGCGTTGCCGCGCGCCGACACTCCGTCGACGTTCCGGTTTCCCCAGGTTGTGGTGTACGCATCGGTGCCGCGCACAGACAGCTCAGCCGAATACCTCTCGTCCACAGCGCCCCGGCCTTCGACCGATAGCGTGAAGGGCGTATCCGGCAGAACCGGAGCAGTCGGATCCCCATTGTCGCTCGTGCTGCACGCAATGACTGATGAGAGCAGAAACACGGGACATAACGCCGCCAACGCGGACAAAATCGAAATCTTCTTCAATGATCCATCTCCATTCCATCCATTGTCATCTGTCCTTGTTGAAGAGCTGCTCCATACCGGCCCATTCTGCCATGCACCATGCCCAGCCCGAGTCTGACTCCCGCTGAGACCGACCACATCACATCGGATCCATAAAAGCTTCTGGGCTCGAAAACCGCCGCGCGATCGACAGCAGCTGCATGCGCGCGGCTGACTTGGACGAAAGGAGCAAACCTAAGACTTCGCGGGAGCTCGAGCGAACGACTCGCGTTGACGGTAACGGTAGTCCATCGCGTTCTTCCAAGAAGGCTCAGATCACTCGCAGGCCGTGGAGTTCTGAATTGATCGGCAAGTCGTTCCTCCTCCGGACGCTCGGTTCGCTCGGCGCGAATCGCAAGGGCTGCCTTCTCTATGAACACCCTTCCTTCGGCGAGCATAGAGCTGAAAGAGAACGCATTGCGCCCGGACTCCGATTCGTCGGTTTTCGCGAACTCGGCGAGTCCGTACAGGCGCGCCGACTCGTAGCGACCCGATGTGCTCCACTTTTTCTGAGTCAACCCACCTCCGCTCGAGACCTCGGGAGATAGTACCCTCGCAAAGCTGGTTTGTACCTCGGAACCTGGCCAGAACCTCACAGTTGCGCGCGCGGACCAGGAATCGAATAGACGGCTCGCATTGGGAAGATCGGACGGAGAGTCGGGCTCATCTCCGTTGAACCGCGAGACTTCGAGGACGAGCGGTCCGGCAGTGGCCGCACCAATTACGATCGCGCGCTCGAGGATCTGAGCCAGATGATGGTGGACGGGATAATTGACGAGTGGCCGCGACATCGGATCGTCGGTGCCGAAGGCAGCAAAGCCCTTCCCCGCGGTCGCAGAAATCAAAGCGTGCGAGGCAACCCGTCTGGTCCACGTTGCGACCAGCTCGTGCATGTACGTATGAGGATGGCGGCGGTCGACGTAACCCTCTCCATATATACCGGGATCGAGCTCACCGCGGCGCAACGTAAGGCCTTCGAGATTCAGCGTGCCCTGCAGACCGAGGTGATAGCGCGGGAATCCTGCTCTCCCCATCAGCATCGGCTGCGTGAGATAACCTTCCGTCAGATTGCGATTGTTGATCGCCGGCGACACGCGAGTGCCGAGCAGTATCGCGGTCATGCCTATGGTAAAGCGCGCTGAAGCGGAATCAGAGTCGACGCCCCCCGCGTGCGGCATCGACATTTCCTGCGACGCCAGAGAGCCTGGTAACAGAGCAGCCAAGCCGATCGCCACAAGGGTCGGGGCGGATCTCGCAAAGATTGCGTGCACCGGAAACGTGTTTGGCTGGCGCTTCAGACGATGCAGCTACAGCGCCCGCGCCGGCGGGCGCGGCGTGCTCAGCTCCGCCAATGGAGAGAGCGCTTCCGGCGTAAAATCCTCACCGGGATTGATGAACCGGTCCCGCTCCATTCCGTACTGCTTGTCATAAAGCTGCCGATAACGACGGTTCAGCGCGATGAGCTGACGGTGTGTTCCGCGCTCGACGATCTCTCCGCCTTCCAGAACGAGAATCTGATCGGCGCTTTCGATGGTGGAAAGCCGGTGTGCAATAACGAATGTCGTGCGGCCATGCCGAAGCGATTGCAGACCGTCGCGAATCATCCCTTCGCTCTCACTGTCGAGACTGCTCGTTGCCTCGTCGAGAATCAGGATGCGGGGATCGGCGAGGATGGCCCGCGCGATTGCGACGCGCTGGCGCTGGCCGCCGGACAGCTTGACTCCTCGCTCGCCGACGATCGTGTCGTAGCCCTGAGGAAATCCGTTGATGAATTCGTCGCAGTGAGCGATGCGGCTGACCTCGCGGATCTCTTCATCGGTGGCCGCTGGCCTCGCGAAAGCGATGTTCTCCTTGACCGTGCCATCAAATAGAAAGTTGTCCTGAAGCACCACGCCAAGCTGCGACCGGTAATCGCGAAGTCTCACGTCGAGCAGCGCCTGGCCGTCGATTCGGATCTCTCCCGAATCGGGGCGGTTGAACGCCATGACTAGTCCGATGAGCGTGCTCTTGCCCGAGCCGCTCGACCCGACCAGTGCTGTCGTCGAGCCGGCATCCGCCACGAATGAGACATTCTTCAGCACCTGGACACCGGGTACATACGAGAAGCTCACGCCACGAAATTCAACTCTTCCCGCGATCTCGCCCATCTCCTGGCGACCCTCATCCTGATCATCTTCGGTGGACATGTCGCGGATCTCGCGAATGCGATCGAGACCGGCAAACGCCTCGCTGATCTGCGTTCCGACGGAAGCAATCTGAATCAGCGGCGCAGCTACGAGTCCGATGAAAAAGATGTACATCACGAGACCACCCAGCGTCATCGAGCCGTTCAATATCGAGCGGCCTCCGACGACGATCATCAAGACTCCAATCGCGCCGACGATTACCGTTGCACCGGCGCCGACGATGGATGTGCCGGTGATCGAGCGGCGAACGTTGTCGAACAGCCGCTGCACGCCCTCGCCGAAAAGCTTTTCTTCCCTCTTTTCGGCGACGTAAACCTTTAAAATGCGCACGCCCCCAAGCGACTCAGCGAGCCGGCCGGTCACTTCGGCGTTAATCACGCTGCGCTCGCGAAACAGTGGTCGCAGTCTTGAAAACGCTACCGCCATCAGTCCGCCAAACGACAGAAGAATGACGAGCATGATCGTCGTCAGGCGCCAGTTGAGCGCGAAGAGCACTCCTATTCCGATCATGGCGGTGAGAAGGCCGCCAACAAGTTGAATCAGGCCCGTTCCGACGAGATTTCTCACACCCTCCGCGTCCGTCATGATGCGCGAGATCAGGACGCCGGTTTTGGTGGAATCGAAGTACGAGACGGGAAGATGCAGAACGTGCTTCTGCACACTCATGCGCATGTCGGTGATGGCCTGTTGTGCGGCGATGCTCACAACCTGCGACAGAGCATACGTTGTCGCCGCCTGGAGGATCACCGCCGCCGCGGCAGCCAGCGCTATCGGGATAAGGAGGTCACCTCGATGTTTTGCCAGCACGTTGTCGATGAGCCACTT
>JBBQYO010000191.1:0-6263 GCA_038208605.1 Gemmatimonadales bacterium
TCGAGCCGCCGCCGTATTTTCTCCTGATCGAACGGTAGTCAACCACTTCCAGAGGATCGACATGTACGCCACTGTCCGCAGATACAAAAATGCCGGAGCACTCGCCGATGCGATGACTTCGAGAGGCGACGAAGTGAAGAACTTGATTAGCGGCGTTGCAGGGTTCGTCAGCTACTTTGCGACGCGCGACGGAGATTCGATGACCAGCCTGACCATCTGCAATGACGAGTCAGGCTGCGATGAGTCAACTCGACTCGCCGGCAACTGGGTTCGCGAGAACGTCACGCCGCTGCCCGGAGCTCCGGAGATCAGCGGCGGAGAAGTATTTCTGAATTTCTAGAAGAGCGAACCGCGACGAAAAAACCCCGCGGACGACAGACCGTTCGCGGGGTTTTGCTTCAGGCCGGGAGAGTTCGCACCACGATCACGGCAATGTTGTCCCTGCCGCCCTCTGAAAGAGCCCGGTCAACGAACTGCGTGCACATCGACTCCGCAGTGGTAGCCTGCTTCAGCACCGATGCGACCAGCTCGTCGCTCGCATATCTCGTCAGGCCATCTGTGCAAAGCATCAGGCTGTCGCCCGGTTCGAGATCGATGAGACCGACCACCGGTGCCAGCTCCGGTCCGCCTATCGCGCTCGATAATATCGCACTCGGCTTCGCAGTCGACGCCTGCTCGTCCGTCCACGCCCCGATGCCGATCATGTAGTTGCCGAATGTCTGGTCTCGCGTGAGCCGCTGAACTCGCTCACCTCGCTTCACGTATGCTCGGCTGTCGCCGACATGAATGAGATACGCGCGCGGCCAGATGAGCAGCACCATCGTCAGCGTCGTTGCCGGACCCTGGCCCGGCTTTCCCTCGTGCTCTGCGTGAAGTTTTTCGTGAACACCGCGGACGGCTCCTTCCAGTTTCTCGAACAGCTCGTTCTCTTTCGCTTCCGAGTGCGAATACGAGTTGAAGCAACCCACCGTGTCGCTAGCGTAGCGCAGGAGCGCAGTGATCGTACCCTCACTCGCGAGGTCACCCGACGGCCCGCCGCCGACCCCGTCCGCCACGGCGAACAGCCTCGCCGTCACTGCGCCAAAACGGCTCGCGAGCGCATCCGCCGAAAGGCTCGAATGGAGAATGTCCACCGTCTTCCGAATGTCGACGATCAGGAAGTTGTCCTGGTTGTTCGCTCTGACTTTCCCCTGGTCGGTAACACCGAAACTGTCGATTTTCACCATCATGCCGATGCTCCCGGTTGCCCAAGCGCCGCTCCGGCGAGCCACTGAAATGCTTCTTCGACACCCTCGCCGGTTTTCGCGCTCGTTCGAAGTCTGTGTAGTCCGGCGTCCCCGGCAGCGCTCTCGTCCTCGGGTGTGAGCTTCCAGTCACTTTCGAGATCGACCTTGTTTAGCGCGATGATCGACGGAATGTCGCCGACTGCGTCCGCCACAAGTGAGCGGATCTCGCTGAGCTGATCGACAGTTTCGCGACGCGTACCGTCCGCGACGTAAATGATTCCATGAGCGCCGCGAATGTAGCTCGGCGTGATGTCGCGCGTTCCGTCGCGCCCTTCAAGGTCCCACAACAACAGCGTGACATCCTCTTCACCGACTTTGACCTGCTTGCGATCGATCTTCACTCCAACGGTGCTCAGGTACTTCTCCGAGAAGATCGACTGCACAAACTGTTGTACGAGACACGTCTTGCCTGTTCCGTACACGCCGACCATGCAGATCTTCTTTTGAATCATCAATGCTCCCGGGAACTGGACGGCGCAGTCAAATCGACCTTGAATGAAACACTCCTGTTGATTCTTGCGCGCTCAGAGAGATCGCTGGCCTCGAGCGGGCTGCTTGTAGCGATTGCGTTTCGCGCGAGCCGACGCGAGTCGATGCCTGACGACTCGAGCCAGCTGGCAACGGTATCGACCCGGCGTTGCGCAAGCGCTGCGTTGGTCTCGTCGGCGCCGCTGGGATCCGTTCTGCCGGTGAGCTGAAGCGAGACTTCTCCGCCAGTGTTCGCAGCTGCTCGATCGAGTTGTCGAACCGTTTCCGTGAGTCGCGCGAGCTCGGCCATCGCGGCCGGATTCAGCTGCGCCGATCCGGGGTCGAACATGACTCGCTCGCGATGGACAACGTCGGCGAGTGAATCGGCCGAGCGTCGCGCGCGCGCCGCGGTAAGAGATGCGTTGAGGGACTGGTACGGTTCCCATCGCCCGACGATGCGTGGAGGCTCAACGCCTGCCGCAGTGATTACTGCGCTTGGCTCGCGCGCGACAGGGTCCCTGAGTCCGGAGATGTTCCAGCTGGACCAGCCTCGCGATGCATCGACGACGACGATGCCTGGTTCGGCGCGGAGTGCGGCGAGACTGCGGTGCCAGCGAACAGTCGATCGAATCCAGAACGCCGCTATCATGCCGACAACGACGAGAAGCGGCAGCGCCCATTTCAGCCAGACGAGCGGTCGTTTCTCTCTCCGTGCGTCAGTCGAAAGAACGGTTTCGAGGCAACTCTCGAGAAGAGGTCTCGCTGATGCAAATGGAGTCGCATCTCCGTTGAACTCGGCAAGCTGGCTCGCGTATTCAAGATGAATTGTCTCGAGTGTATCCTGTTGCTTTGAGAGTACCTCGTCGGGACACTGGCCGCGAATCACGAGCGCCAGCAGCGCGCGCGGCCCACGTTCGACCTGCACTGTGTGCTCGCCGACGCTGAAAGTTCTAAGCGTTCCGCCTTCGGCCGGACGAAACGAGTCATGCACGAAATCCTGAATTGCCGACATCATGCCCGAGATGAGATCGGCATCCGCGACTTTGAGATCCGCGGCGGATACGTGCTCGAGAAGGAGCCCCGTTTCAGCGTGAATCAGGAATGCCTGCTCGACGCGGTAGACCAGCGCGTGCTTGAGGACGATCTCCGGATACGGCACGCCGGTTCTCCACGCTTCGATCCGCCACTTCAAGCCTTTGATCGAGAGACTCTGCTCGACCGCCGTATTGATCGATTGCACGAGACTAGCCATCGTCTCGGCAATTGCCTTTCTGATTGCGGGACCGAGCACCGGAAAAATCGCCGCTGCCATTTCCTGCGGATTCCGGCGAATGGATTCGCGCATCGCCGTCTCGAACGTCGGGCCCAGCGCGCGGCCGATGTGATCGTCGCGGCTGGCGCGGAGTGCTATCGCTTCCGGCAGTCTGTCAGCGAGCTCTTCCGATGTAAGCTGGTGCGACTCGATTTCTTCGGACAGCTCATCGATGCGGCTTTGCTCCGGTCCAACGAGCAAACGCCGGAGCGCATCGAACTCCGCTACGGAGCTGTCTCCGTTTGCAGTTCCGTCCGACGGATCGATGATCACGGCCGAGTCCGGATCGCGGAGATCAGGCGCGGTTTGGTCGTTTTCCGGGTGCTGGCGTAGCTCCGCCCAATCGCGCCGCCAGGTCTGTCAGTCCGGCTATCAACGCTGACGAATCGAGCTTCTCCGACTTGAGGGCGGTGGAGACGCTGTCGAGCTCGCGAGACAGTCGCTCGCCAGTTCGAGTGAGCTCATTTGTGAATGCCGTCCCCTGTTTCACCATGTGATCGCGCAGCTCGGCGTCTGCCAGCCCGGCGGTTTCAGCGAGAGTCTGATGGCGTTTTTCCAGGCTTCTGAACGATTCGCGAATCTCGGCGCTCAGCGCTTTCAGATCTTCAGCGCGCTTCGTTCTTTCCGCTATCAGTCGCTCGCCATGGGATGCGAGCTCCTTCTTGATAGCTCCTTCGAGTGCGCCGACTTGTCGCTCGAAGTCGGCTCGCATTGCGCGCGTCTCGTGCGCCATGCGCTCGTCGAGACTCTGCAGTCGTGCATCGACCATTCGCATCTGTCCGCCGAACAGAAGATCGCGGACCTGATCGATACTTTCTGGTGCAGACGGCTGCGCTGCACCATTCTCGTTCTTCTTTTGCGGCACCGTGTTTCTGGTCATGATCGGGGCCCTCTCGGTCGGCTATGTGAGTAGGCGACCAACATACTTCCCGCGACCCTGCCCGGCCACCAACCCCCTCGCGCTATCGCTTCGAGGTCATGTGACGGGTTGCATGATCGAAGTCACTTTTTGTTGCCGGTTTGCAAAGTCGACGCGCATGATAGAATTGATAATGCCGATTCTCGCGGGGAGCCGTGCCCGGCTGGTATTCCGCGGCGGCGCTTTTATCCGCGTCCACCCTGGAGCAGCTCAGGCTGGCTGCCGAACGCTATGAGCAGTTTCGAAAGGCGTTTCCATTTCGCGTGAAGGTCGATCGCCGAACCGGAACCCTCAGCGCGGACAAGCGAGTCGTTCACGTCAAGGATTCCAAAGAGGAGGGTAATTCCGAAGAATGGGGCGACCGATATCATGCAGGTGAGGTCGTACGGTCAGTCGGCATGGGCTTTTCCGTTCGCTGCTTTTCTTGTCCACCTTGGGAGAATCGGAGTTCTGGAAGCATCACTGCTTCGCGGCTCGCGGAATTGAATCCAGTACTGATGGGAGAGTGATTCGCCTCGACTTCGAGCCGACGCCTGATGTAGAGTATGCCGATTGGCAGGGCTCGGCATTCATTGACTCGGCGACCAGCGCCCTCGTCAGGATCGATTTTCACCTGGCGGGATTGACTGAGTTCTCCCGGCCGCGACGGCTCGAAGGATACACGACGTTCGTTTCCCCGTCGCCGTATTTCGTGATCCCCGATTCCACGGTTGCTGGATGGTGGAAGGCGCCGCCCGGGAATGATGGGTGGGGAATTCCGGACGTAGTGCAATCGATTCACGTGACTTCCATCGAGTATCGAAAGGCGCGCCCCGTCGCTCGGCCTCTAACCGCTGCGCCGTCAGGCTCGGCCGTCGACCACGTGGACGCCGCCTCGCGCCGCGGCCCGTATCGTGCCTTGTATGCAGCCAAACCTCTTACGGACTAAACCGAATGCCGATCGAACTCGACTCCCTCGAAAAGCTTTACCTCGATGAGCTCAAGGATCTGTACAGCGCCGAGAATCAGATTATCGATGCGCTGCCGAAGATGATCAAGGCGGCAAAAGCACCGACGGTGAAAGCGGCGTTTCGTACTCACTTGAAGCAGACGAAGGAGCATGCCCGGCGCCTCGAGCGCATCTGCAAGGCGATGGACAAGAGCCCCAAGGGCAAGAAGTGTGAGGGAATGGAGGGGCTGATCAAGGAAGCGAAGGGATTGATCAGGGAAAAGCCCGACCGCGACGTTCTTGATGCAGGCCTTATTTCCGCCGCGCAGCACGTCGAGCATTACGAGATGGCCGGTTACGGAACCGTGCGTACCTACGCTCAGCTGCTTGGTTATAAGGGCGCCGCGAGAATCCTTCAGCAGACGCTGAACGAAGAAGGAAAAACCGACCACCTGCTCACGCGCATCGCGGTCTCCATAAACGTGAAGGCCGAGTAGAGAGAGGTTCGGGCTTTCACAGAGGCGGCTGTCCGGCCAATTTCAGTACTATGAAATTGTCAATTTTTGCGGCGGCAGCCGCCTTTGTTGTTTCTTTGGCCAGTAGTGCCGGTGCGCAGGGGCAGGATCAATTCGCGTTCGGGGTCTCTGGCGGAATCGCGATTCCGTCCGGCCTTGGCGCTGATGTGCATAAGGCCGGGCCAAACGGTACGCTGATGTTCGGTATTGGCAGCGTGGATTCGCCTTTCGGAGTTCGCTTCGACGGTATGTACGCGGCTCTTGGGAAGAAGACGAACTCGCGGCTTACGCCTCCCTTGGGCAGCGCGCGGCTGACGTCGTTCAGCGCGAACATCATCTTTGACGTCGTTGGAAACGCGAGCCGCGTGTACTTTGTCGGCGGTGCGGGGGCGTTCACTTACAATCCTGCGGGCGCGGGTGCAAAGGCGAAGAATGATTTCGGCGTCAATGCGGGGCTTGGACTCTGGTTGCCGGCAGTGGACGCGTTTGTGGAGGCAAGGTGGTTCAATTATTATCGCGCGTTGCCTGACCTGACGACGAACGAGACGGGCAGGAGATCGCTCCGGATTTATCCGATCAACGTGGGGTTCATCTTCTAGGTAGCGTTGAGGTCGCCCGTGATCGAAAGTCCAGGACACGATTGCGTATTCCGGACTAACGGCATCGACAATCACGGACTGATAGAGGAGCCGGACTGAGGAGGCTGCGGGGGTTGTGCGTCTTGCTCGCGAAATGAGTCCGAAATCAGTATGCAGTCGTCGATGCACTTGGTCCGGGATACGCAATTCAGCGAAGCCCGATATGCGCAGTCCAACCGATCCTTCAGGTGAGGTGT
>JBBQYO010000192.1:0-6236 GCA_038208605.1 Gemmatimonadales bacterium
CGGACTGCAGAAGAATCGCCGCAATCAGGACGAGCGCGTCGATCACGAGACTTACAAGAAGGATGTTATAGAGCATTTAGCGTTGTTGGAGACTCTGAGGCAGCCTTCAATATCACGGTTTTAGAGAGGGGGAGTCAAGTCAACGCTGATTTTGTGTCAAACGCTGATTTTGTCAACGCGATTTTGCGTCCACGCTGAATTTGCTACGCACGCACGACTGCGAGCCACGAGCTGACGTCGAGACTCGCGCCGCCGACGAGGAGGCCGTCAACGTCGGACGCTGCAAGAAGAATAGGAGCGTTCGTCGGATTGACGCTTCCCCCGTAGAGGATCCTTGTTACGCGACCCCGATCTCCGCACAGGGTCGCAAGCTCCCGCCGAATGACTCCATGCATTTCCGCAGCGTCCTCCGGAGTCGCGTTTCGGCCAGTACCGATCGCCCACACCGGCTCATACGCGATCATCACCTCGCGAGTCGCAAGCTGCGTCATCTGCGATACACCCGCGCGAAGCTGCCGCACAACTACTTCCTCTGCCACTCCCGCATCCCGCTCCGTGAGCAGCTCTCCAACGCAGAGGAGCGGTGTGAGGCCGCCGCGCTCTACCGCTGCACACTTGCGTGCCGTCTCCTCGTCGGTCTCGCCGAACACATGCCGGCGCTCAGAATGTCCAACGAGAACCACGCGCGCACCCGCGTCTCGCGCCATGCCAACTGACATCTCGCCGGTGAAGGCGCCCTGGTCTGCCCAGTAGACATTCTGAACACCGAGCAGAATGTCGCGGCGATCGCCAAGCGCAATCGCCACCGCGGCCAACGAGATCGCCGGCGGAAAGAAAAGCACAGTGCGGTCGTTTTGTCTCGGATACTGATCGAGAAAAGACTGCATGAATTCGCGGGCGCTCGTCGGCCCGTTGTTCATCTTCCAGTTCGCGGCCATCACCGGCCTATTCATGTCGCGGCCTTGTCGTCGAGTGCGTCTACACCGGGCAGCGGTTTCCCCTCGAGAAATTCGAGTGAAGCTCCGCCGCCAGTCGACACGTGGCTCATCTTGCCGGATAGTCCGTCTTTCGCCACCGCTGCTGCCGAGTCGCCACCACCGACGATGGTGGTCGCGCCGCGGCCCGTGGCCGATGCCATTGCCTCCGCGATCGCTGTGGTTCCCTGGTCGAACGGCGGTGTTTCGAAAACTCCCATCGGTCCATTCCACAGAATTGTCCTTGCCGATGCGATTGCTCGCCCGTATGACTCGGCAGTTCGGGGGCCGATGTCGAGCATCGTCTGATCTGCCTCGATTGCGTCGCGCGCGACTGAACGCGCTGCTTTCGCCGATTCGATGCTCGGCGCGACCATCGCGTCGTGCGGGAGGATAATCCTCGTTCCAGCTTTATCGAGAAGCTCCGCCGCCATCTCGACCCGGTCTTCTTCGACGAGCGATCTTCCCGTCTCGAGACCCATCGCGCGATAGAACGTGCAAGCCATCGCCCCTCCGATGAGGATCGCGTCGACTTTCGGAAGAAGTGCTTCGATAACGTCGATCTTCCCCGAGATCTTCGAGCCGCCGAGGATTGCGACGAACGGACGCTCCGGCGACGCAAGTGCATTGCCGAGGTATTCGAGCTCGCGACTCATGAGTAGTCCCACGACGGCTGGATTGAGATGCGCTGCAACTCCAGCAGTGGACGCGTGCGCGCGGTGAGCCGCGCCAAACGCATCGTTGACGAACACATCGCCCAATTCTGCAAGGGCGCGCGAGAGGCGTGGATCGTTTGTCTCCTCGCCGCCGAGGAAGCGAGTGTTCTCCAGCATCAGGACTTCGCCGTCCTTCAGATCGTGCGTCGCCTTCATCGCTTCGTCCGTGTCAGTCGTCTCGACAAAGCCAACGTTGACGCCAAGCAATTCGGCAAGGCGTGATGCGACGGGCTGGAGTGAATATTTCGCGGTTGGCTTTCCCTTGGGCCGGCCGAGATGAGAAAGAATTACCGGACGTGCACCATGATCGAGCAGATACTTGAGTGTCGGAATGGCCGCGCGAATTCGAGTGTCGTCGGTAATCCGTCCATCCTCGAGCGGCACATTGAAATCGGCCCGCACCAGCGTCCGCTTTCCGCGAATCTCGGCGTCGGTCAGATCGAGAACGGTTTTTTTCATGTCCTACTGAAGACGCGCGCCGACGAATCGAAGCATATCAACGCAGCGCGAAGAGTAGCCCCATTCGTTGTCATACCAGCCGGACACCTTCACCATCGTTCCATCGACAACATTGGTGGTCTTCGCATCAATGATGCACGAGTGCGGATTTCCGATGTAGTCGCACGACACGAGCTCGACTTCAGTGTATGCGAGAATACCCGCAAGATCGCCTTCGGAAACGGCCTTGAATGCTGCGTTCACTTCCTGAATTGTCGTCGCGCGCTCGACCTCGACGGTGAGATCGGTGAACGACACATCAGGAGTAGGAACTCTGATCGAAAGCCCGTCGATCTTGCCCTTGAGCTCCGGCATTACCAGGGCAGTTGCCTTCGCAGCTCCAGTGGTCGTTGGAATCATGGACAAGGCGGCAGCTCGCGCGCGGCGAAGATCCTTGTGCGGAAGGTCGAGAATCTGCTGGTCGTTCGTGTAGCTGTGCACGGTCAGCATCGAGCCGTGACGAAAACCGAAGTTGTCCTTGATCACTTTCACCATCGGAACGAGGCAGTTCGTCGTGCACGAAGCGTTGGAGATGATGTGATGGGACGCTGGATCGTACTTGTCGCTGTTGATGCCCATCACGATGGTAATGTCTTCACCCTTGGCCGGAGCAGAGATAATGACTTTCTTCGCGCCGGCGTCGATGTGCTTGCGGGCATCTGGCGCGCTCGTGAAGCGGCCAGTCGATTCGAGAACGATGTCGACGTTCATGTCACGCCACGGCAGAGCGGATGGATCCTTCTCGCTCAGGATTCGTATCTCCTCGCCGTCGACGATGATCGAACCGCGCTTCTCTTCCACGTCTCCGGAAAATGTCCCGTGCACCGAGTCGTACTTGAAAAGGTGCGCAAGCGTTCGAGTATCGGTGAGATCGTTGATCGCGACGAATTCCAGATCTGCGACTCCCTGCTCCTTCGCAGCCCGCAGAACCTGGCGTCCAATTCTCCCAAATCCGTTGATGCCGACTCTAATCGCCATTCTTCGCTTCCTATGGAATAAGCCGGTCGCCTGATGCAGGCGCTCGGCCGAATGTCATGTAGCTGATGGTGCGGGCTCCGGCGGCGAACAGCGCCCTCGCGCAGGCCTTGAGTGTCGCTCCGGTTGTGATCACGTCGTCAAGTAAAACAATGTGCTCGCCGCGCACTGCGGACACTGACGAACGCGGAACCGAGAACGCCCCGGCAACATTGCTCAGTCGCTCCCCCGGAGTCAACTCCGTCTGGCTTCTCGTCGCCGACTCGCGAATGAGGGCGTCGGCGAAGACCGGCACCTTCCAGATTGGGGCGAGGTGAGCAGCAATCACTTTACATTGATTGAAGCCTCTCTCGCGGAGGCGCGATCTGGAAAGCGGTACCGGGACAATGCACGCTCGTTCACGCACAACGTCACCAGGCCACGACACTCTCGCCATTCGCTCCGCGATCGCCGGGCCCGTTCGCAGCCATCCACCGTACTTGAGCGCGTGAACAATCTCCCCGCCGGTGCCGGCACCCATCCAGCAATACGATCGAGCCGCACGAACGAAGGGTGGAAGATTGTCACACCATCTGCACGAGTATCGATCGATCGGGTGGCCGCATCTTGGACACCGCGGGTTTGGCAGCTCCCTGCATCTCGACCAACAGTGGCCACAGATAATTCCGGTTTCATTGGCGCGCAGCAGCCGGTCACATGAGACGCAGCAGACAGGCAGAATCAGATCGGCTATCGCGCTGATTGCAGGAATCAACGCGCTGACGCCGAAATCGACGCTCAGCTTCGGCCGGCCGCCTGCGCCAGCGCCTGCCGCATTACCGACTGGTCGGGCTCCTCGTTGAACCAGCACTCGAACGACGCAACACCTTGATGAAGCAGCATCGCAAGCCCATCGGTAGCCTTGTGCCCTCGCGCTCGAGCGTCGCGCACCCACGAAGTTTCACCCTGCGCGTATACGAGATCGATGACGATCGCCTGCGGAGCAAGACGCTCGAGCTCGACTGGATGCTCATCGCTCGACATTCCGACTGGTGTCGCATTGACCACAATATCCGCTTCGCCGATCAGTGGATCACGCATCGAAGCAGCGCGGACGACTACTGAATGCCGCATGCGTGATGCGCTCGCCCGGGCGAGGTCTCGACCGTGCACGGTTGCCGTGGCGCCCTGCCATTCGCTGATTGCCGTAAGAACCGCCGACGCAGCCCCGCCCGAGCCGAGCACCGCGAATCGCACATTTGCGGGGACTTCACCCACCAGCTCGACAACTGTTGCTGCGAATCCGGCGACATCCGTATTGTGACCGCACACGCGGCCGTAGTCGTCGCTCCAGAACGTGTTGACCGCTCCGCACTTTATTGCCGGCTCGGTGCACGCGTCCATGAGCTGAAAGGCATGCAGCTTATGCGGAATTGTGACGTTGCCCGCGCCGCGTTCCGCGATGACCGTGCGGAGCGAAGTTTCGAGATCATCGGCCATCACGTCCATCGTTTCGTATCTGACAGCGCGCCCTGACGCCTGGAGGGCGGCATTGTGCATTGCGGGCGAGAGCGAATGTGAGACCGGATGACCGAGAAGCACCAATCGCTCGGGGATGGTCACCGCGCTGGAATTTTCTCGAGCAGGCCCGACAGCTCACGCTCCAGATCGTCGACCGTCTCGCGATACGAGTCGAGATCTCCGCCGAATGGATCCTGCACCGTTCGTCCCGGTTCGCCCGATGCAAAGCCGGCAAGAAGATGCACGTTCGCACCGGGGCTCAATTCCTTGACTCTCGCGACATGCTGATCCGACATCGCAAGAACGAGATCACTCCCCTCCACGATCTCGGCGGTGAGCATTCGGGAGCGATGACCAGAGAGGTCGAGGCCACGTTCCAGTCCAACGAGAATGGATCCGTCACTTGCTGATGATCCATCCCATGCCTGAGTTCCAGCGCTCGAAACGGTAATGTCGCTTCTTCCGGCGACGTCAAACATTCGCCGGGAGATGGCTTCAGCGAGAGGACTCCGACACGTGTTGCCGCTGCAGACAAAGAGGATATTCACGGGATCAGTTGTCGCCAACCACATCGGGGACGCTTGCTCGAAGGTCAACGGCGGAAATAGCGCCGGGACGAATTACGCGGGGATTCCTGCCAGTGCAATCGACGACAGTGGACGGAGCTGATTCAGACAATTGTCCTCCGTCGAGAACATGCAGCGATCCGCGCGCGACCGCATCGCCCCATTGGTCGATTATTGTCTGGGCATTCGTTGCCGGTGGAACACCTGGGCGATTTGCGCTCGTCGAAGTGATAGGCTCGCCGTAAGCCTGCACGAGTCGCGCGAGTCCCGGGTGCGGTGTCCATCTCACGGCGACGCCGCCTTCAGGTCCGCGCAGCTGATCCGGCACGCGTTTCTCGCCGCCTGGAAGAACGAGTGTGAGTGGTCCGGGCCAGAACCGCGCCGCAAGCCGTGATGCATATGTCGTCAGATGAAGACCCAGCCGCGTGATCATGTCACTCGAAGAAATTATCAGCAGGAACGGCTTGTTCGGCGGCCGGCCCTTGAGCGCGATGAGATTGTTCACCGACTCCCGGTCGACGCCACCACCGAAGCCGTAAACGGTCTCGGTCGGATACGCCAGAACGCGGCGAGCGTGAAGGTTTCCGATGGTTCCAGCGAGGGCATGCTCGACCTCGTCAGGAGACCAGAACGGAACAGCCATTGGAGCGACGGTCATTCGGGCAAGATACTCAGCGCTTCAGCTCTGACGAAGTCTGCTTCGTCCGTGATCTTCATTGCCCGTTCGCTGCCAGGCACCCACTTCACCTTCATCCCCAGTCGTTCACAAAGGCCCGCATCATCAGTGGCAGTCAGCCGCTCTTCGACTGCTCGCGCGTGCGCCGACTCAATCATCGCCCGCGGAAAAGCCTGCGGTGTCTGAATTCGAACGACGCCTTCTCGTTCGATCGTGTCGACAATTTCTCCTTTGCCGTTGACTCGCTTCAAAGTGTCAGCGACTGGAAGCCCCGGTGCTGCGCCGTGACCCATGCGAGCTTCTGCAATGACAGCGTCGATGACAGTGTTCG
>JBBQYO010000193.1:0-6144 GCA_038208605.1 Gemmatimonadales bacterium
TCCTGCAGACCGTTCTCAAGGTTCCTCTTGGAACGGCGTACACGATTGTTGCCGTTGCGCTTCTGCTGGGTGCGCCGCTGTTCGTGGTGTTTGGCTCGCTGTCCGACCGAATCGGACGAAAGTGGATCATGATGACCGGCAATCTTCTCGCTGCTATGTCGTATTATCCCATCTATCACGCGATGAAGACGTACTCGTCACCGGTAAGCCCGGTGATGTTGACCCTGCTCGTCTTCATTCAGGTGATTTTCGTGACAATGGTATATGGTCCGATTGCCGCGTTTCTCGTTGAGTCGTTTCCGGCGAAGATCAGGTATACGTCGATGTCGCTTCCCTATCATTTCGGCAACGGATGGTTTGGCGGATTTCTCCCTCTCATTTCGACCGCCGTGGTTGCGGCGACCGGAAACATTTACGCGGGTCTCATTTATCCAATTTCGGTGGCGATCCTCACCTTCGTCGTCGGATCCATTTTCCTCACGGAAAGCCACAACTTGCGAATCTGGGATGAAGTTGGCGGAAGGTAGGGAGGGTCTCGCATGCTGATCGCC
Organism: Gemmatimonadales bacterium; assembly: GCA_038208605.1. GTDB lineage: Bacteria > Gemmatimonadota > Gemmatimonadetes > Gemmatimonadales > Gemmatimonadaceae > UBA4720. The sequence continues at coordinate 552 of JBBQYO010000193.1, forward strand.
TCCCTCATGCTGGCGGTCGCGATGAACCCTCTGCAGGGGACCGATTCGCTTCAGCAGGCAATCGTCGTCCGCATTGCGGCAGATACCGGCGCGACCGTCTCGGTGACCTACAATGACTTGCAGACGGGCGACCGGGTTTCCTTGAACGCCGATACAGTATTTCATGCGGCGAGTACGATGAAGATTCCCGTGATGATCGAAGTGCTGCGACGTTCGCAGCAGGGTGCGTTCTCGCTGGATCAGAGCCTGCTTCTTGTAAACCAATTCTCATCGCTTGCCGATGGCTCGCCGTTTTCGCTCAACAAGAGCGACGACGAGGACACTGCGCTTTACGCAAGCGTTGGCCAGCGCGTTCCGGTTCGCGACCTGCTCAGGAGAATGATCACTCGCTCGAGCAACCTTGCGACCAACCAGCTCATCGCCCTGGTCGGCGCGGCGAATGTCACCGCGATGGCACTAACGCTCGGTGCGTCGCACATGCACGTTCTCCGCGGCGTGGAAGATCAAAAAGCGTTCGATGCGGGAATGATCAACACCACGACATCCGCCGATCTTGCGACACTCCTCCTTGCAATCGAAGAGGGAAGAGTGCTGTCACCGTCAACGTCGAAGGAGATGCGCGAGATCCTGCTTGCGCAGGAAGTGAATGACAAGATTCCCGCCGGCCTGCCGCCCGGCACCCCGGTCGCCCACAAGACGGGCGAGATCACAGCCGTGTCGCATGATGCGGCCATCGTGTATCCGCCTGGGAGAAAGCCCTACGTGCTCGTGGTGCTCACCCGCGGCATTCGCGATCCGAAGAAATCCGCGACACTCATCGCCGACATTTCCAGACTGGTTTACGCACACGCTACCGGAGCACATTGATGCGCGTTTCGTTTCTGGGGCTCGGCGCGATTGGTACGCCAATGGCCGCGCATCTGGCCAGATCGAGCTTCGATCTGACGGTATGGAATCGAACGGGAGACAAGGCACAGATCTTCGCAGGCGAGCACCGAGTGAAAAACGCAGCGACTCCTGCCCAGGCTGCAGAGGAAGCAGACGTCATACTCACGTGTCTGCCTTCGTCGCGTGAAGTGCGCGCCATCATGGATGGGAACGACGGAATTCTCGCCGGGCTATCGCAGGGTTCTCTCTTCATCGATTGTACTTCGGGCGATCCCGCCACATCGAAGGACATTGCACACGTGCTCGAGGATCATGGCGTCTCGTTCATCGATGCGCCGGTAAGTGGCGGAGTCAAAGGCGCGGTCGCGGGAAAGCTGACCGTCATGTGTGGTGGCACCCTAGCCAGCGTCGAGCGGGCGCGCCCCGTGCTCGATACCTTCGCGGGGAAGATCATACACTGCGGAGATGTAGGAGCGGGCGATGCAGTGAAGGCAATGAACCAGGCTCTCCTTGCCATTCACATCTGGTCCGCGGGTGAAGCGCTCGCAACGCTGTCGAGACTTGGCGTGAATGCCGCAACGGCGCTCGAGGTGATCAATGGCTCCAGCGGGCGGTCGAATACGTCGGAGAATCTTTTCCCTGAACGCGTGCTCGGCAGGTCGTTTCCGCGGACATTCAAGCTCGCGCTTCTCGACAAGGATGTCGCGATCGCCGCAGGCATTGCTGCCGATGCACGCATCGATACGCCATTCATCGATCTCGCGGCGCGCTTATTCGGCGAGGCGCACGCGGAGCTGGGCGAGGAAGCGGACCATGTCGAAGCTGTGAGGGTAATCGAAGAGCGAGCGGGCCTCATCATCACGTAGCGGCTACGGTACCTTCCCCGTGCCCTCATATTTGTCACCCGATGCCAGCACGAACCATAGAACTGAAGACAGTGTTGTCCGCCAGCGCGGTCGAACGCACGCTGAGAAGGATGGCAAATGAAATAGTCGAGCTGAATGACGGAACGGAGAATCTCGTCATCGTTGGAATCCAGCGCCGCGGCGTTCAGCTCGCGACGCGCCTCTGCTCGTTGATTGAAGACAGCGAGAAAACGAAGATTCTGCGGGGCTCTCTCGATATCACGCTGTACCGGGACGATCTGCAGACGATCGGTCCGCGTCCCGTCGTCGGCCCGACCGACATTCCATGGGGAATCGACGGGAGGAACGTCGTCATAGTCGACGACGTTCTTTACACCGGCAGAACTGTCCGCGCCGCGCTCGACGAGATTGCTGATTTTGGCCGTCCCGCCCGCATCGCTCTCGCGGTTTTGATCGACCGGGGAGGTCGCGAGCTTCCGATTCAACCCGACGTAGTGGGAAAGAAACTCAACGTTGAACCTGGCGACCGAGTCGATGTGCTCGTCGATGAGCTCGACGGTCGCACGGCCGTAGTGCTCGCCCCGACTTCCGGAGACGCCGCTCCGTGACGAGCGCGCTCGGCAAGGATCTGCTCGGACTGGAGTTCCTTTCGACCGAGCAGATTCGCCTGATTCTCGACACCGCCGAGCCGTTCAAGGAGATCAGCGAGAGGGCAATCAAGAAAGTTCCGGCGCTGCGCGGCTCGACGATCGTGAATCTGTTTTTCGAGAGCTCCACCAGAACACGCATCTCGTTCGAGTTCGCCGAAAAGAGGCTGTCTGCAGACACTGTGAACGTGGCGTCGTCGGGTTCGAGCGTTCAGAAAGGCGAAACTCTTGTCGACACCGCGAGAAACCTCGAAGCCATGCGAATCGACATGGTGGTGATCCGGCACGGTGCGTCGGGAGCGGCTTCATTCCTCGCTGACCGGATTGAATCGAACGTCATTAACGCAGGCGATGGAACGCACGAGCACCCGACACAGGGTCTGCTCGACCTTTTGACTCTGCGCGACAAGCTGGGCGATCTGACGGGAAAGCGAGTATGTATCTGCGGTGACGTGCTTCACTCGCGTGTCGCCCGGTCGAACATCTGGGGTCTCCAGAAAATGGGAGCTGAGGTCGCCGTGTGCGGACCGCGGTCGCTGCTGCCAAATGCGATCGAGGACTTCGGTGTCACAGTCTTTGCGCGCATCGAAGAAGCAATCGACTGGGCCGACGCGTTGAACGTTCTTCGTCTTCAGCTCGAGCGCATGACTGCCGGGTACATTCCGTCGAGCCGTGAGTATAACCGTGTATTCGGCGTAAGCCGCGAGCGTCTCGACCGCGCTCCGCGGGAAATCCTCATCCTTCATCCTGGACCAATGAATCGCGGAGTGGAGATCGATTCCGACGTCGCAGACGGGCCGCATAGCGTGATACTCGATCAGGTGACGAATGGCGTCGCTGTTCGAATGGCGGTGCTCTACCTGCTTGCAGGTGGAAAGCCTGAGCTGGCCGAAGCCGCGAAGGGCGGATTCCGCTGATGGCCGCCAACCGTCTTCTGCTAAAGGGAGGAAGACTGCTCGATCCGTCGCAGAACCTCGACACAGCGGGCGACCTGTTGATCATCGACGGAAAGATCGAGAGCTGTGGAGAAAATGTCGGATCCGTCGACGCCGCCGAGGTGATCGAGTGCGATGGTGCAATCGTGTGTCCTGGCTTTATCGACGTGCATTGTCACCTTCGCGAGCCTGGCCGGGAGGACGTCGAGACAATCGCAAGCGGAGCGCGGGCGGCCGCAGCCGGCGGATTCACGGCGGTTTGCGCCATGCCTAACACCGATCCCGTCACCGACAATCAAGCTGCCGTTGGCTTTATCATCAGGCAGTCGCAGCGCGCCAACGCGGCTCGCGTGCACGTCATAGGCGCAATATCGGTCGGCCAGCGCGGCGAGACTCTCGCCGAATTCGGCGAAATGGTTGCCGCTGGCGCAGTTGCCGTGAGCGACGATGGAAAGCCTGTCGTCAGCGCGCAGCTGATGAGAACGGCTCTCGAGTATGCGCGGACTTTTGGAATTCCCGTAATCGATCACTGCGAAGAGCCGACGCTCGCGAGTGGCGGCTCGATGAACGAAGGAATTGTCAGCGCGAGACTGGGCCTCAAGGGAATTCCCTCGGAAGCAGAGGAGATAATGGTAATTCGCGACATTCTTCTCGCGAGGCGCACCGGTGGCCACGTGCATCTGGCCCACATGAGTACTTATGGCTCAGTCGAGCTGATCCGGTGGGGAAAAGAGCGCGGAATAAATGTTACCGCGGAGGTTTGCCCGCATCATATATCGCTCACGGAAGATCGCGTTCATTCGTACGATACGAACGCGAAGATGAACCCGCCGCTTCGCACGCAGAGGGACGTCGATGCGCTTCGCGAGGCGGTGAAGGACGGAACTATCGATCTCATCGCGACCGATCACGCGCCGCACCATTACGATGAAAAAGAGCGCGAGTTCGCCGACGCGCCGAATGGAATCGTCGGTCTGGAGACGGCGCTTGCTGTTTCGGTAACCAGTCTCGTCGACACAGGCCACCTTGATTTTCGTACGCTTGTCGACAAGATGTCGTGCAATCCAGCGAGGATTTTTGGACTGCCCGGCGGTTCGCTCAGGAAAGGAACACGAGCAGATGTAACCGTCTTCGATCCGAGGAAAAGGTGGACGGTCGAGCCTTCGGGGTTCGTGACGAAGGGACGAAACACGCCGTACAGCGGCATGACACTTACCGGCCGGGCTGTCTGCACGGTTGTGGGCGGGCGCGTAGCATACAGATTATCAGCGGAGCAGAACGACTCAAGCTCTGGCCGCATACACATCGGAACCCATCAATGACGACAAAGGCAAAGACGAATGCGCTTGAGGCGTTACGTGCGCTCATCGCTCAGCGTCAACAGTACGAGCAATGGTTATCAGTTCTCGAGACCAAACGGGAGGGAACGCTGCCGCACGTGTTCGAACGAGTCAGCAGTGACTACAATGGGCGTCTTCAGCGCGTCGTCTCCGATATACGGGGCCACGCTGAAGAGCTGCAGCTGAGCATTTCGACCCTCTCGTCGAGGCTCGTGGAAGTCGCGAGAGAGGAAGATACCAAGCGCGAGGCGCTGCAGGAGGCTGAGCTGCGCGCCGCTGTTGGCGAGTACGAGCCTCAACATTGGGATGAGCTTCGAAATGAGTCCGAGCGCGCGCTGGAAAAGATTGCCGCGGATCGCGCCGGGCTCGACAGCCAGCTGGGAGAGCTGCGGAGCATACAAAAGCTGAGCGAGGTGGGCTCAACCGGAAACGTGACGTCTGTGCCGAAAGCCGGGACCTCGGAAGAGCCAGCTCCTGTCACGCGCGCGGAAGCCAATGCCGAATCCGCCGCACGTGTTGTCCCGGAACCGCCTATCGAGAACGTAGGTCAGAGCGCTCCAGTTGCCGTGAATGCCCGAGCCTCCGAGGGTAATGGCATGGCTTCGGGGCAGGGTGGCACTCTCGAGCACGTGGCGGACACTCAGCCATCCGGGCCCGTGGCGACGGCACCCAATGCACCGGCCGCAGCGTCCAGCGAGGCCGGGCCGTCGTCTCGCGAACAGACTCGAGGTGCCTTCGATTCGAAGCCAGCGAGTCCGGCGCCAGACCCGAGGTATCGAACAGGAAAGACACCTCCGTTCGGCAGTTTGAGCGGCAGGCCGAGATCGCCTGAGCCGCGCGCGGATCAGGCAAAGACGCTCAAGTGTCCGGAGTGCGGCGTTCCGAATTACCCGACCGAATGGTATTGTGAGAAATGC
>JBBQYO010000194.1:0-6135 GCA_038208605.1 Gemmatimonadales bacterium
CATCGAAGCGCTCTGGCAGATCGAAGGCACCTATGGCATTGCGGTGGTTTCCAGCGAGGACAAGGACAAGATCGTGGCCGCGAGAAAGGGCAGCCCGCTGCTCATTGGACTCGGCGACGGCGAGTACTATATCGCCAGCGACGCATCAGCGATCCTGTCGCAGACACGTGAAGTCGTTTATCTCGACGATGGTGACCTGGCCGTGCTTACTCGCGACGGATATCGGGTCATAGATCTCCGCGCGAAAGACCTCCAGCGCACAGTGCACAAGATCGAATGGGATCTGCACCAGATCGAGCGCGGTGGCTTCGACCACTTCATGCTGAAGGAAATCTTCGAGCAGCCCGAGACGATCGAGAACTGCATGCGGGGCCGGCTTCTCGACGAGGAGGGAACGTCGAAGCTCGGCGGCCTCAACATGACCGACGAAGAGCTTCTCAAATTCGACAACATCGTCATCACGGCGTGCGGAACCAGCTGGCACTCGGCGCTCATCGGCGAGCACATGATGGAAGAGCTCACCCGCATTCCGGTGGAAGTTGAGTACGCGTCGGAATTCAGATACCGGAATCCGATCGTCAACGACCGCACGCTCTGCATCGTCATATCGCAGTCAGGCGAGACTGCTGACACTCTCGCGGCGATGCGCGAGGCAAAGAATCGCGGCGCGAAAACATATGGGATCGTCAACGTCGTCGGTTCAACGATCGCGCGCGAATCAGGCGGCGGAATCTACGTTCACGCGGGTCCCGAGATTGGTGTCGCTTCGACAAAGGCGTTTACGAGCCAGGTTGTCGCGCTCGCCCTGTTGACACTGAAGATCGGAAGACTGAAGGACGTTTCAGTTGTTCGCGGCAAGGAGATCATCGAAGCATTGCGCGCGCTGCCCGGCCAGGTGAAGCAGATACTCGACCGCGCCGACGAGATCGAGCAGATCGCCGAAGAATTCAAGCGCACTCAGAACTTCCTGTATCTGGGTCGCGGCTACAATTTCCCCACTGCACTCGAGGGCGCGCTCAAGCTGAAGGAGATCAGCTACATCCACGCCGAGGGCTACCCGGCGGCGGAAATGAAGCATGGGCCGATCGCGCTGATCGACGAGCTGATGCCGGTCGTGTTCATCGCCCCGCATGATGCGGTGTTCGACAAGGTCGTCTCGAACGTGCACGAGGTAAAAGCGAGGAAGGGACGCGTGATCGCGATCACCAGCCGCGACGAGCCCTCGCTTGCCGGGAAGCTGGATTATGATTTCCGGATCCCCGAGACGATCGACATGCTAACGCCGGTGCTCGCCTGCATTCCTCTTCAGCTCCTTGCGTACTACATCGCGGTGAAGCGCGGGTCGAACGTCGACCAGCCCCGCAACCTCGCGAAGTCCGTCACCGTCGAGTAGCGACTGCGAGTTCTTCTCCAGCTCGTATCCCGCGCGGAAGTGCGCGTGGGCGAGTCTGTAGCGGGCAGGATCGGACCGGGGTTCGCTCTTCTGGCCGGCTTCACATCGTCTGACACGACTGAAAAAGCTGAATGGATGGCCGAGAAGGTATTCGGCCTGCGTCTCTTTCTCGACTCCGATGAGAAGATGAACCTCTCGCTCAGCGACGTTGGAGGCGAGGTGCTGGTCGTGTCTCAGTTCACGCTCTATGGCAATGCTGAAAAGGGAAGGCGGCCGAGCTTCATTGAAGCGGCGAGGCCCGAACAGGCGATCCCGCTCTATGAAAAGTTTATCGCATCGTTGAAGTCGAAAGGACTTACCGTAGCAACCGGGGAGTTTGGCGCCATGATGCAGGTCGAGCTCGTCAACGTCGGACCGACAACTCTCTGGATCGAGCGATGAATGAAGTAACGAGCGAATCGACGAGGATCATTCCGCTCCGCTGTTGCCGAGGCTGCGGGGCGGATTGCAATTCCCGTCTCCGATAAGCGCATCTCAAAGTGATTTCAGTTTCGGATGTGCGTGTCGTGCTGGCGTCGTCTTCCCCGCGACGGCGCGATCTTCTCCGGTTGATAGGCATCGGGCATTCCGTGCAACCGGCAGATACTGACGAGAGCTTGCGAACCGGTGAGCTGCCTCAAGCATATGCTGAGCGGCTGGCGAGGACCAAAGCGGAGACGATCGCGAGCTTGAATGACGGTGCGCTTGTCATTGGGGCTGACACGATCGTGGTGATCGACGATGCGGTGCTTGGAAAACCGCGCGACGTCGGTGATGCAGAACGCATGCTCGGGATTTTAAGTGCACGGTCGCACACGGTAATGACCGCGGTCGCCGTGTGCTACGAAGCGAAGACCGTTTCGTCGGTGGAGATGGTCGACGTCACGTTCCGGGCGCTGGGCGAGGACGAGATAAGAAGCTACGTCGCGACTCGGGAACCGATGGACAAGGCGGGGGCGTACGGAATCCAGGGATATGGCGCGACGATTGTTCGGCGCATCGATGGTGACTACTTCGCGGTCATGGGTCTTTCTCTCATTCGACTAGTCTCGCTGATGGGCGAAGTCGGCGTGAGCTACGATTTCGGCCGGTAGCGCTCGCTCCAGATCGCGAGCTTCGCTGCCACATCATCGACCGAGATTCTCGACATTCGATCTGCTTTGGTTTTCATGGTCACTGGCCCGGTTTCACCCGGATCGTGGAATGCGTCGATGATGAGGTCGTGGAAAGTCCGGTACGGGCCCGTTCTGCGCGGATCCGTGTACCCCATTAGCGAAATGACGGGAGTGCCCACCGCGACAGCCATGTGAAGCGGTCCCGTGTCGGGCGATAGAACCAGAGCGGACGCCTCGAGTATTCCGACGAGGTTTCTGAGGCCGCTGCCCAGCTGAGACACCGGTCTCGATCTGGCCATTGAAATGATCGAATCGGCGGCAGCCTTTTCTCGTGGGGACGTCCCGCCGACGAGAACGGTCTGGAGCCCGTATTTCTCGTCGAGAATGTCAGCTACGCGCGCCCAGCGATCGGGCAGCCAGTCTTTTTCGGGTTTACTTGTCGCAACAACTATCGAAGCGATTGGCCGATCGAATTGCTTCCTGAACCCATTCTGCCACGCTCGTTCGGAGGGCCACGGTCCGAGATTCCATTCGACCGGTTCCGGCGACACGCCCAGAGCGCGAAGGAACTCGAAGTACTGATCCTGAACGTGCTGGACAGGGCTCGCAGGAATTCTCTCTGTCGTGAAAAGCCAGTTTGCATCACGCGCCCGGGCTCGGTCGAAACCAAGACGACGTTTCGCTCCCGACATCGCGGTGATGATCCCGGCCTTGAAGTACACCTGCAAATCGATCAGCAGATCGAACTCGCGCTTCCGCAGGTCGCGGCTCACGTCGAGGAATGATCTGGCGCGTTTGGACCGGTCGAAAAGAATTATCTCATCGACGTCTGGATTGCCGCGGACGAGGGACGCAGGTCCCGGCTGAAGCACCCACGTAATCCTCGACTCGGGATTGCTGCGCTTGATCGCGTTGATTACCGGCAGCACGTGAACCGCATCGCCAACGGCACTCATCATCACGATGCAGATGCGCTGCGGCAGTGTGCCGTTCACTTTTCTTCCGCGCCTGCGGCTTCTCTTATGATGCCGACCTCTTCATCGGTGATCTGAAACAGTCCCTGATCGCGTACTTTTCGTAGCGACCGCTCGAGTCGCTCGATGTTGGCTCGCGCAACCATCGGATCATCGGGAACATGAAACCGGATTCGGTCAACATCCAGCACATGCGCCCGCGCGCCGTGGTCGCCTTCCCATGTCACCAGGATGTTGCGGATGTTGAGGTCGGGATGATGCGCACCGACCTTGTTGAGAGAAGCGACGAGCTCGCCGACCGCTCTCAGGCAAGCTTCACGATGGTCCCCCGATGGCATTTCCTTCAGAACGACCGAGAGATCATGCCCGTTCCTGATCTCGCTCGTCGCGACATCGCTGCGCCTGAAAACGGGACCCGCGCGGTAAGTGACGAACGCCACGACCTCGGGAGTCGGCACTCCGGCGACGCGAAGCCGGAAGGCGTTGATGAGCTCTCTCAGACCACGCGTTGGAGGGAAGAATAGATCGGAACCTGTGCGGGCCAGCGCGCCACCTCGCATTGAATGGCGTACCACAACATCCGCACCGCCCTCGGGAAGCGTTATCGCATAGGCAGGAACGCGCCCGGTGAATTTCCGAACGCCGGGTTGTCGGGATGCAAACTCATACAGCGTTCCAGTCTTGAGCGCTGCCTCGACACCCGCGCGACTGCTCTCGATGACGAGGCCGCGAATTCCGTTGCCTGACAATCTCGCGTAGCCCGGCAGCGCTTCGGCTATGGCCACGAGCCAGCCTTACGGACTTGACTGATGGCCGAAAGAATTGCGCGTGCCTTGCTGGCGGTTTCTTCCCACTCGGTTGCGGCAACTGAATCAGCGACGATTCCCGCGCCCGTCTGTACCGACGCGACGCCATCGGCGATAACACACGTGCGAATTGTAATCGCGAGATCCATGCGCTTGCCGCCGCCGGCGATGTAGCCGATTGCGCCGGCATAGGCGCCACGCGACACCGGCTCGAGCTCGTAGATGATTTCCATCGCGCGTACTTTTGGAGCACCGGTCATTGTGCCGGCCGGAAACGTCGCGCGAAAAACATCGATCGCGGAACGGTCGCGGTCGAGAACGCCTTCGACCTGACTGACGATGTGGAGCACGTGCGAATATTTCTCGATCTTCATCAGCTCCGTCACTTCAACCGTACCGTAGCGCGCAACCCGGCCCACATCGTTACGGCCGAGATCGACGAGCATGATGTGCTCCGCGCGCTCCTTGGGATCGGCGAGGAGCTCATCGGATAATTCCTGATCACGCTCGGGCGTTTCGCCTCGTGGACGTGTTCCGGCGATCGGGCGCAGTGTCACACGGTTTTCCGACAGGCGGACGAGAAGCTCGGGCGAGCTGCCGACTATCTCCACACCGTCCATGACGAGATGGTACATGTACGGAGAGGGATTGATGGCGCGCAGCGCCCGATACAGTGAGGTCGGATCGAAGTCCGCGTTCAGCTCGATGCGCCGGGCGAGGAGTGACTGGAAGCAGTCGCCCGCGCGAATGTACTCCCTGATTTTCTCGACGCCTTCGATGAACTGCTCGCGCTCGATACTCGATTTGCCCTCTGCCGGAGCTGCGGACGTGTCAAGTGACAACGCCGGGAGAGCGCCCGCCGAATTGAGACGCTCCTCGATGACGGCGATGTTGTCTCGCGCCTCGTCGTACAGCTTTCGGATTGCGTCGCCGGATGAGCCCGCTTCCACGATGACGCTCACAACGATGCGCGCACGACCGCGAAGATTGTCGATGATGACCATCGACCTGGTGAAGACGAACATCGCTTCCGGAAGACTCGACGTGCGTCTGGGCGCGGCAGGCAGACGCTCGATGAGCTTTACGACGTCGTAGCCGAAGTATCCGACCGCACCCGTCCAGAAGTCGCCGAGCTCAGGGACATGTACGGGAGTCGCGTCGGAAATGAGCCGGTCGAGATCCGCGAGGGGGTCGGCTGGTGTACGATCTGCATGCCATCCGTTCGCGCTCGACCAATCCTGGACGACTCCGTCCTTCAGTCGCCATGCGGATCTTGGCTCAGTTCCAAGAAATGTGTATCGCGCCCACGTATCGCCGCCCGCTGGAGCCGACTCGAGCAGAAAACTGAACTGTCCGCGCCTGAGCTTCGCGTGCGCAGAAACCGGTGTGAGGGTATCGAGGAGAATCTCGCTCCACACAGGTACGACGCGACGCGATTCTACAGGCAGCGAAGCAAGCTCTCGAAAGCGGTCTAACGAGGATATCATTCGACGATGAAACGATGGTCAGTGGCGACGGCGCTCGCCTTGTTTGCAATCAGCGTCATCGCCCTGCCGGCGGTGCTTTCCGCTCAGGGGTGGAACGATGCGCGGTCACGCGCGCTCGTCGAGCAGGCGACGGAGCGGCGGGCCCGGCAGATTGCCGATACCGCTCTCGCTCAGTACCACGCTGCCGCCCACGGATATCTGACATTTCTTGCACAGGTGGGCGAAGGATTCACCGAGCCGCCGAAGATCGTCAAGGCCGACGAGCTCGCGCTTGAAGTCTATTGGCGGGCGCCCAACCTCAGCAAGCAGTTGATCTCCGGA
>JBBQYO010000195.1:0-6132 GCA_038208605.1 Gemmatimonadales bacterium
GCTCCGGCCGCGACGAACATCATCGCAATCGCCGCCGCGACTCCCCGTGTAAATCGGTGCAGATAGATATTGTTCGTATTCATTTGCATCTCCAATTGTTGTTTTCGTGAACAGCCCGTTCATGACCCGCTGTTGTCAGCCTGAACTCGTCTCTCTGTTGAAGGTTGTTGGTGGCGGACGCTCCGCGGGCTGGCCGTTGGTGGAGCGTCGAATTACGACTTCTGTCGACACGCGCATGTGGCGGCGAGTGTGAAGATTTTTGCTGGTGATGGCATGAAGCAGGATATCTACCGCTGTGGCTCCAAGCTCCGAGATCGGAACCCGCACCGATGAAAGCGGAGGATCCATGTAGCGAGCGAGCGGAATGTCGTCGAAACCCGCTACGGCGATGTCACCTGGAACCTTGACGCCTGACTCGCGAAACGCGCTGAGAGCTCCTATCGCCATCGAGTCATTCGCGGCGAACACCGCCGTGGGACGATTTGTTTCCGCCAGGAGCGCGAGCGCGGCGTTATACCCGCCGACTTCCGTAAAATCGCCGCAACGCTCGAGACGCGGCTCTGGCTCGATGCCCGCTTCTTTCAGCGCTGTCTGATAACCCCTGAGTCTCTCCGCTGCGTCGTAATTGCCGAACGAACCCTTGATGATCGCGATTCGCCGGTGTCCGACGGCGATCAGGTGGCTGACCATTGCTCGCGCGCCGCGCATGTTGTGAATGGTGACCGAGTCCACTTCGTGCCCCTGCGAGGGAGAGCACAGAAAAACCACCGGCAGATCGGCTGGGAGATTGAGAAGCGTGTCGCGGTGGATGTCGGGCGACATCAACAGGAGCCCGTCGACCCGGCCGCGCATGGCACGCATGGCTTCTTCAATCTCTGTGCGGCCTTCCCATGATCGTGACACGAGGATGTGATAGCCGTTTTTGCGAGCGGTAAGGTCGATGCCATGAATCAGCTCTGAGAAGAACTCGCCATACAGGTCTGGAAGTAATACGCCAAGCGTGTTCGTCCGGTTTGTAATGAGGCTTCGTGCTCCGCTGTGCGGCGCGTAGCGGAGCAAGGCGGCGACTTCCCGTACCCGACGGGAGGTCTCTTCACGAACGAGACCCGTGTCGTTGAAGACGCGGGAAACTGTAGCCACCGACACGGACGCTTGTCTTGCAACGTCTTTGATTGTCGCCATCGCGTACGGGTTGACGGACAGGCAAGAATGTAATCGTTTACATACAGACGCGTAAGAAGATTTATTCAGTCATCGCCCGAACCGCTAACACCAGAACTCCCGCATTGCCTTCCGCACTTTCCCGAGCCACCGGCATCCGCCGCGTCGATTCGCCAAACACCTCTCTCCCGCAAATAGCTCTCCTCGGTCGCGACCCGTACACGACCATGATCACGGCAGCGGGTACGGGCACCAGCAGAAGTGGCGATATCGCAATCAGCCGGTGGCGAAACGACGGAACCACGGACGCCTACGGCCAGTGGTGCTATCTAAAGGATGTAAGGACAGGACGCGTGTGGTCATCAGGACATCAGCCGGTATGTGCGGCGGCGGACTCGTACCACGCAGATCTTGCTCACGACATGGTGACGATTCGCCGGCAGGACGGAGATCTCGAAACGGTTACCGAAGTCGCCGTCAACTCTACCGAGAGATGTGAAGTGCGGCGAGTGACGGTGACGAATCGCTCGAGTGAGAGAGCCACGGTCGAGCTGACGAGCTATCAGGAAATCGTCATCGCACCCCACGCTTCGGATCGCGGACATCGCGCGTTCAGCAACCTGTTCGTGCAGACCGAATGGCTTCCCGGTAGCGCAACGCTGCTCGCGATGAGACGGCCCCGCTCGGCGATGGACACTCCGGCGTGGTGTGGACATACGATCGCGGTCGCAGGGGATCTCGAAGGTCATGTCACGTACGAGACCGATCGCGCCGTCTTTATCGGAAGAGGACGGACCTCACGGAAGCCAGTCGCGATGGATAATCCTGGAGAGTTGTCAGGTACTGCCGGTGCGGTGCTCGACCCGGTGCTCGCTCTCAGAGTCAGGCTGGCGATCGATGCAGGTTCGCCCGGCCAGGTTTCGTTCACGACATTCGTAGCGAGGGATCGAGAGGAAGCGCTCACGATCGCCACCAGGCACCATGAAACGGATTCTGCCGGACGGTTATTTGCAGTGGCCGCTTCCGAGTCGGCAGCGATGCTCGATGAGCTCGGCGTCAGCGTTGCAGATGCGGAACGGTACCAGGCGCTTGCTGCCGAGCTTCTGTATCGCACTCGTTCGGCAGGAAAGATGTCCAAGATCCGGAAAGGCGAGGGAGGACGGGCGGAGCTGATCAACACCGGACCGACCGGTGAATGGCCGATTCTGCTTGCCACGCTCGGTAACCGCGAGGACATCGGCGGCATAGCTGACCTTCTGAAACTCCATCATTACTGGCGGGTGAAGGAGATCGGCTGCGACCTCGTGATTCTTTGCGACGATCCCACGGGTGAGATCGAGGAAGCAGTCATTTCTATCGTATCGTCAACCGAGTGGAAGGACCGTCTAGACCGGCCACGCGGCGTGTTCGTTCGGCACCGCAGCTCCCTCTCAACTGGAGAGATCGAAATCCTCGAATCAACCGCGCGACTGCACGCGAGAGTCGGCGACGGATTGATCGGAGCGACAATCGATGGCTGAACGAGGCGACATCGCACGTGATCTCGCCTGTTTCAATGGGCTGGGCGGATTCAACGACAACCAGGAATACGAAATTCGTCTCGCCGGCGAGGCACTTCCTCCTGCACCGTGGATCAACGTAGTCGCGAACGAGTCAGCGGGATTTCTTGCGAGCGAAACCGGTGCGGGCACGACATGGGCGGTGAACAGCAGCTTCTTTCGCCTGAGTCCGTGGTCCAACGATCCGGTGTCGGATCCATCGGGTGAGTGTATCTACCTGCGCGATGAGGAGAGCGGTGAAGTGTGGACTCCAACGCCCGCTCCGCTCCGCGAATCCACACCATATACGACGCGTCATGGCGCGGGCTACTCGGTATTCGAGCACGACCACGATGGGATATCTACTGCTTTACGAGCAGGAATGCCCGAGTTGGATCCGATAAAGATTCAGGTGCTTCGAATTACAAACTCGAGCGCGCGCCCCCGCACCCTTTCTGTAACAGCGTACGTCGAATGGATACTCGGCGTGGACCGCGAGCGAACGCAGGGTCACGTGCGTGTTGAGATGGATTCAGAGCGCAGCACCATGCTGGCCGCCAACTCATTCGAGAGCAGCTTCGCGGATCAAGTCGCGTTCTTTGCGACGAGCGAGCCCCTGTCGTCGTTCACCGCCGATCGCAGAAGCTTCATCGGCAGAAATGGATCGGTCGCTTCACCTCGAGCGCTCGCGGGAGACGGTCTCGACGGCAACGTCGACGAAATAGAGGATGCGTGTGCGGCCTTGCAGTCGATGATCGAGCTTGAACCAGGCGAGAGTCGTGAGGTGAGAGTTCTACTCGGTTCGGCACGTGGCAACGACGAAGCGCTTCGAATAGTGGAACGGTACAGGAACCCCGAGAGCGCCAATGCGGCCCTCGACGAGTTTGCGCACTTGTGGCGCGACAGGCTCGACACGATTCGCGTCACAACGCCCGATCCAACTTTCGATCTCATCATGAACGGCTGGTCCTTGTATCAGGCGCTGTCGTGCAGGATGTGGGGAAGAATTGCGCTGTATCAATCGAGCGGCGCGTACGGATTCAGGGACCAGCTTCAGGACTCGATGGCGTTTGTCTATGCAGAGCAGCAGTTGGCGCGGAATCACATAGTGCTCGCCGCATCGAGGCAATTCGAGGAGGGCGATGTTCAGCACTGGTGGCATCCCGACAGCGGACTTGGCGTGAGAACTCGTTTCGCGGACGATCTGATCTGGCTGCCGTTCGTGGTAAATCATTACGTACGTGTTGCCGGCGATACGACGGTGCTCGATGAGCGCGCCGGATACCTAAAGCTGCGTGAGCTTGACCCTGGTGAAGACGAGATCTACGACGTTCCTGAAATCTCGGAGCGATCGAGCTCTGTGTACGAGCACTGCGTATTCGCGCTGCGGCGTGCCTGCACAAAAGGAGTGCATGGGCTCCCGCTGATAGGAGGCGGCGACTGGAACGACGGAATGAACCGCGTTGGAATCGACGGTAAGGGTGAGAGCGTTTGGCTCGCGTGGTTTCTCTGCAAGACACTGCGCGAATTCGCTGAGCTCGCGACGTCGCGGGGAGATGCGGCGGTTGCCGTCGAGCTGATGTCGCTCGCGAAAGCATACAACGAGGCTGTCGAGGAGACATCGTGGGACGGCGAGTGGTACAGGCGCGCGTATTACGACGACGGCGCTCCGCTCGGATCGCGTGGCAATTCGGAGTGCATGATCGACGCGATCGCGCAGAGCTGGAGTGTGATCTCCGGAGCGGGCGACCGGGAGCGGTCGAGAATCGCGATGAAATCATTCGACAGGCATCTCGTGCACGAAGACGCGCGGCTGCTGATGCTGTTGACCCCCGCGTTCGATCGCGGCTTGCATGACCCGGGCTATATCCAGGGGTATTTGCCCGGAGTGCGCGAAAACGGTGCTCAGTACACGCATGCGGCTACGTGGTCTGTGCTCGCCAACACCATGCTTGGGCACGGGGACCGTGCGTTCGAGCTTTTTCAGATGACGAACCCGATCACCCACGCGCTGGATCCAGACGCGGTATCGACCTACAAGGTGGAGCCCTACGTTGTCGCCGCCGACGTATACACGGCCGAAGGCCACCTCGGACGCGGCGGATGGACCTGGTACACGGGCTCGGCAAGCTGGCTATACCGTGTCGGGCTCGAAGCAATTCTCGGATTCGAGAAACGCGGCGACAACCTTATCATCAATCCCTGCATTCCATCAGCATGGGACAGCTTCTCGATCGAGTATCGATACGGACTAACTACTTATTCAGTGACCATCGAGAATCCAGATGGCGTGCAGCGTGGCGTCGTCTCGACGGCCGTAGATGGAAAAACAATCGGCGGTCCCATCGAGCTGGTCGATGACGGCCGCCGACGGGATGTCGTCGTTACGCTCGGAGCAAGCTGAAGCCTACTCCTCCGCCATGAACGGATACTTGTAGTCGAGCGGCGGAGAAAAAGTCTCCTTGACGTTTCTCGCACTGACCCAGCGCGTGAGATTGAGTTTCGATCCAGCCTTGTCGTTCGTGCCCGATCCCCTCGCTCCGCCAAACGGTTGCTGCCCGACGACAGCTCCCGTTGGCTTGTCGTTCACGTAGAAATTGCCCGCCGCGTTCCGCAGCGCGACCTGAGCCGTGCGAACGGCTGAACGATCACGGGCAAACACGGCACCGGTCAGCGCATAGGGTGACGTCTGGTCGACGATGCTCAGTGTTTCTTCGTACTTCGCATCAGGATACACATGGGCCGTGACGACGGGACCGAAAATCTCTTCGCACAGAAGCTTGTACGACGGATCGTGCGTCTCGACCAGCGTTGGCTCGATGAAATAACCTTCATCGCCCTTCACTCCGCCGCCGGAAATGATCTTCGCATTCGAACGGCCATGCGTCACATACTCGCCGATCTTGTCGAACGCGCGCTTGTCGATCACTGCACCCATGAAATTCCGGAAGTCAGCCGGGTCACCCATCTTGATCTCCTTCATGATCGCGACCGTCCTGTCACGCACTTCCGGCCAGATCGACTCCGGTACGTACACCCGGCTTGCCGCTGAACACATTTGCCCCTGATACTCGAATCCGCCTCTCGCTATCGCGACTGAGAGAGCGACTGGATCTGCCGAAGCGTGCGCGACGATGAAATCCTTTCCGCCGGTTTCTCCGACGATGCGCGGATACGAGCGGTAGTTGGACATGCTCGCACCGATCGTCTTCCACATGTTGTTGAACACACCCGTGCTTCCCGTGAAATGCACGCCGGCCAGATCTCGATGCGCGAGAAGCTTGTCGGAGATCATTCCGGCATCACCCGGAACGAAGTTGATCACTCCCGGCGGCAGACCCGCTTCCTCGAGCAGCTTCATCAGGTAGTACGCCGACAGCATCGCGCTCGACGCAGGCTTCCATATCACCGTATTTCCCATCAACGCCGGCGC
>JBBQYO010000196.1:0-6067 GCA_038208605.1 Gemmatimonadales bacterium
GCCGGAGCCATCGACAGCTCTTGGATCAACACCAAGTGCTCGAAGTTGTTCGAGCGCGGCGTCCCTGTCTGCGGCAGCGCCTGATGCTTCCGTCTGCGCAGCATCGACATCGCGCTTGGCGATTGCATCTGTCTTGAAGAGAGCGACGTCCTGTTCGGCGATGCGCTGAAGATTCCGGTATGTGGACACAGACTTTCGATACGCCGCGATTGCCGCCGCAAAATCCGGCGACGCAACCGAAGCGAGGGGTGTTCCTCGCCCGACAGAAGCACCGACCTCGACGAACAATCTCGACACCGGCCCTGATACCGGGGACAATACCTGAGTCGATTTGTCGCCGTTGAATGCGACGGTACCAGTCGCTTCGATTGCCGGCTGGAATGACGACTGAGCGGCGACGACGAGATGGATTTTCGCCTGCTGCTTGGGCGATAGACTAAACGCGCCTTTCGCTGCGCCCTCGGCCGCAGAGTCGGCGGCGACTGAGCTGTCCGCCACTTTTTTCGCGCACGCAGATGCTGCGAGGGCGACGAGAACCATTGCAGCCGCCGATTTATTTCGCATTTGGAATTGTCAGTGGGATGTTGGACAGCGAAGCGCCGATCGCGCGCTCGAGGTCGGCGCGCGACGTGTTCGCCGCGGCAAGTGCGTCGGTGAATTGGGTTTTCGCGTCGAGGAGTGTGCGCCTCGCCTCGATCACCTCGAAGGCCGACGATCCGCCGATGGCGTACCCAGCGGATGCAGATCGAAATGCTTCGCGAGCGGCAGGGAGAAGCTCTTCTGCGATGTAGCGGGCTTGACGCAGTGCGGCGGTCGCAGTGGCATACGCGGTTCTGACGTCTTCACCAACTGATGCCCTGATGTCTCGCTCAGTTGCGGCGAGCTCGCGCTCGCGTGCCTGTGCCTGAGCGATCTCACCGCGGGTGTGCTGCCAGAAAAAAATCGGGAAGGGAAAAGCGAGTCCCGTAGAGAATGCCGTGGATGGCGCGCCAGGCGTGACATCGCGGCTCAGGCCGAGATTCAGATCAGGCAGCCAGAATTCTCTTGAGAGACTGGTCGCAGCCCCAGCGCCCCTGCGCTGGGCCGCGATCCCCGCGAGCTCCGCACGGGAAGTCAGTGCGATGGGCTCGAGCTGCTCGAGCGCCGGAACCTCCGGGGGAATTCCGAGCGAGTCCGCAGCCACCACCGGTTGGCCGAGCGGTCGCCCGAGCAGCCGGTCGAGGGCGGCTTGCGCGTTGCTGATGTCGCGGTTTCCGGAGATGAGATTGTTCGTCGCCTGCGCGACGTCTACTCTCGCCTTGATCACATCGAGTCGCGGTACCATTCCGGCGTCGAACCGCGCTTGAGTTCGCTTGAGGAAATCCGACGAGAGCTGAAGGCTCTCCTTGGTGTCGGCCAGATGACGGATTGCGACGAGCAGCGAATCGTACGCCTGCGATGTCAGTGCGGCTAGCTGCTGGCGAAGCGCTCTATAATTCGCTTCAGCAGCTTTCACATCCCCGGTTGCCACTGCACCCCGGAGCCGAAGCTTGTCGGGAAAGGGAACTGTGATTCCTGCGCCGACGTTCTTCGTCCCGCCGGAGCCAGAGCGAAAGAAATTGCTCTGGTCGTCGAGCGACGCGGAAATGGCGGGGTCGGGAATAGCGCGTGCAGTCACCCGGGCAGCCCGAAACTGATTTGTCTGCTCGCGAGCAATCGCGAGCTGCGGATTGTTGGCGAGCGCAAGCGCGATGGCTTCGGAACGTGTAAGTCGCAACGAATCCAGGCGGTCAGCGACCGGAAGTGGCGGCGTGCCACCGGTCTGAGCCCCCGCGGAAACGGAGATTGCGACCATGCAAAGGAGAAGATTTCTCCTCATGGGTTGTCGATTGAAATTTTGTTGTTGAACGCCACGGGCTGCGTCACCAGCCTGACCGATTCGGCGTGCGAGGACGCGGGAGCAAACGCCGCGCTGAAGCTTAGAGCTGGGCTGGAGGTGCTCTCGACCTGGTCGAAGGCCTTACGACCGAGCTGTGACTCTGTTCTGCTTCAACAGCCGCAACACGAACTACGGCTCCTGATGTGAAGGCTGCGGGAGACTGGACGGCCGATGAAGCGAGCAGATGACGTACCGCGCATGCAGCGCAGTACGCATCATCGTGCGAATAATGAACGCGGATTCCGGCTTGTTCAACGTGCACGCGCGCATCCGCTCCGCCAGATCGTTCGAGGAGAGGATGAATACCCAGAATCAACTGGGCCAGGAGAACCAACGCCCGGGCGGGTCTCCAGGTCATCTGATGCAGCTTGGCCGTTTTGCTCACAAGTGTCATACGCAGGGAAGTCTAGCTTTGTTGCTGTCCTGACGCCAATTCCAACCTTCGGCCTGACTCACTCGATGTAACTCCTCAGCCGCTCCAGCATCGTCCGATCCGTAACGTCTGGAACATGCTTCGGCGTCTCGATCACTTTCGCGACGCGCGCCAGCCGTGGGTCGTTCATGATTCGCCGAAACGCTGCCTCTCCAATCTGACCTTCGCCTATCAGCTCGTGCCGGTCGCGGCGCGAACCCAGCGGCGCCTTCGAATCATTGAGATGCATCATGCGAAGCCGCCGCAAGCCGACAACGTCGTCGAATCTTGCCATCACTCCATCGTAATCGTTGACGATGTCGTAACCCGCCGCAAAGATGTGCGCTGTATCGATGCATACTCCGACTCGTCGTCTCACTCTGCCCGGCACCAGCGCAATGAGGCTCGCCATCTCTTCGAAGCTGGAGCCAATCGCGGTGCCGCTACCCGCGGTCGTCTCCATGAGGACTCTGCTCTTTCCCGGAACCTTCTCGAGCGCTTCGCCAATCGCCTCCGCATTGCGTGCGAGGCCGCTCGCTCGATCGTCCATGAAGTTGCCAGGATGTGACACGAGATAGTCGAGTCCAAGCGCGTCGCATCGCCTGAGCTCCGACACAAAAGATTCTGCGGAGCGTGCGCGAAGCACGGGATCGGGCGACGCAAGGTTGATCAGGTAACTGTCGTGCGCGCACATCTCACGCAGCTTCGTATCGCGGAGCGCAACGCGAAATGCTTTGCACTCATCGTCCTCGCACGCGCGCTCTGCCCACCGATTCGCCATCTTCGTGAAGATCTGCATCGCGGTCGCGCCGATCGCTGCCGCGCGCGTCGGCGCTTCTTTCGTCCCGCCAGCGATCGATATGTGCGCGCCGAGCGGAGCATCGAGTTTCTTCTTCGGCGTCGTTGTTGCGGTTTTCTTTATTGCTTTCTTCGTGGAACCGTTAGCGGCCACGCAGCCATTCCGTAGGATCAACCGCCGGTCCACCTCGCCGGATTTCGAAATGAAGGTGTGCTGGAAGCGAGGGGTCGGTCGCTCCGGTCGCTCCGATCACCTGCCCCTTCGTGACGCGGGAGCCCTTGGTCACCGCGATGCGGCTCAGCGATCCGTAAACCGAATAATCGCCACCACCGTGTTGCAGAATCACGGTGTTGCCATACGTACCCATGACGTCCGCGAGAACGACTTCTCCCGCCGAGACGGATTTGACTTCGGTACCAGCTGGCGCAGCGATCCCGATTCCATTCCATCGGGTGGTTGTATTGTTCGGATTCACCACGCGCCCAAACCGGTAGATGATCGAGCCGTCCACGGGCCAGTCGAGCTTTCCATAATCGCTCGTCCTGATCGAGCTGGGCGCCGAAGGAGCAGCGTTGGGGCGGCCTGCTGCTCGGCGCCGCGCAGACTCGAATGACGCGATGACGTTGTTCAGCCGCGCTTCGCTCTTCGCCAGCTGAGCGAGACGGTCTTTCGTTTTCTTTGTGTCCTGCTGCGCCTTTGCGAGACTCTGCTGTCTGGCGGCCTCGAGCGTCTTCAGACGGTCCGCCTCGTTTGCCTTGTCAACGCGGTTTTGCTCGACACCGCTCTGCAGGGAGACAAGCTGTCGCCGCTGGCCGATCATCATCGAGCGAAGCTGGTCAACCCGGCGCACCACAGTTCGGTCGCGCTGCGCGAGGAGATGCAGGTACTTGTAACGCGCAACGAGGTCACCGAAGGATTTCGCCGACAGCATGACCTCGAACGTGAATAGAGGCCCGCGCTTGTAGATCTCCACAAGCCGTCTTCGAAGGATCGCGCGCTTGATCTGAACTTCATCCTGCGCACGCACGAGATTCGCCGTCGTGTGCTCGACTTCTCCGTTGAGCGTCGTGAGCTGCTGGTCCAGCGATCGCACCACGCGAACAGTCGCATCGTGCTGGCGATCGATGTTCGTCACCTCTTCACTGATGTCGTGCACCCTGGTCTGCAGTCCACGCATGCGCTTCTGCAAATCATCGCGCTCGCGCCTGATTCGAGCGAGCTCTTCCTGTTGCGATCTGAGCTTCGCCGTTTCGGGATCCTGCTGAGCGGAAAGCGGCGCCGCGAACGCGAGTGCCAGCGCGGCGAGATAGACTGCGCGCCTCAAATGCGGCGCAGATGGCTCCATACGGAGGTCGCGCTTCCGAGAACGCCAATCAGCGCACCGCAGGCTATCCCGATGAAGATGAGGCGCGGATCGAAGAACACGAGCTTGATGAAACGCGTATCGATGGCGCGATAGGCAAGCCACGTGAGAAGCAGCGCGAGCAGACCTCCGACGATCCCTTTCACGAATCCGTCGATGAGGAATGGCGCACGAACGAATCCGTCGGTGGCTCCGACCAGGCGCATGATGGAAATCTCTTTCGCGCGCGCCAGCACGGATACGCGTATCGTCGCGCCGATGATGATGATCGAGACGGCGGCGAACGCGAGGCCGAGCCCAAGCCCTGTGCCGGTCGCGATCGTGCGAAGGTGGTAGAGTTTCGTCACCCACTCCTCTCCGTAGCGAATGTCGTCCACGAATTCGTAGGACTTGACACGCTCGGCCACCGCTTTCACCATCTCGGGATCGCGCAAACCCGGACGCAGGTGAATGTCGATAGACGCGGGAAGCATCGCCTCCTCGAACACGTCACTGAATTCGCTCATGTCCTGCTTTGCCTTATCGAGCGCGGCTTCCTGTGACACGTAGTCGACGCGGGCAACTTCCGGAAATGCGCTGATGTCCTTCATTGAAGCAGCGATCGCATCGGCAGACGTTCCATCCGCCACAAAGGCACGGACCTCGACCCGCTCCTCGACCCCGCGCAGGGCTTGCCGGATGTTGACCGCAACGAGCGCGAATAACCCGAACGCGAACAGTGAAAACGCGATGGTGATCACGCCGAGCACGCTCAGCAATGGTGCGCGGCGGCTTGCATTGAACGCCTCTCGAAAAGCGAGCATCTAGGCTTCCGGCTCCCGCGGCGCCGCAGGCCAGTTTCCTTCATTCGGCCCGCCAATAGCGGGCTGCCCAAGCAGCGGCGTATACCGCGTTTCCGGCGGCGGCGTCTCGGCCGAATCGAAAACGATCCTTCCGTGGTTCAGCTCCACCGTGCGCGCTTCGTCCGCTTTTCGCACGATCTCGAGATCGTGGGTGGCCATGATTACTGAAGTGCCCGTTGCGTTGATGTCCCGAAGAAGCTGAAGAATTCCCCGCGTCGCGCGCTCATCGAGATTTCCGGTTGGCTCATCGGCGAGAATGAAGTAGGGATCGTTCACCAGCGCTCTCGCAATCGCGACGCGTTGTTGTTCGCCACCGGAGAGCTGTCTTGGGAGCTGCGACGCCTTGGACGCCAGACCAACCTGGGTCAGAACTCGCGCAACCCGCTGCGGAATCGAAGCCGATGCAGCGCCCGTCACTTCAAGTGCAAACGCGACGTTCTGCGCGGCCGTTCTGTCTTCGAGCAGCCGAAAATCCTGAAAGACAATCCCGAGCTTGCGCCTGAGCTGGGAGATTTCCTTGCGCTTTGCCGTATTGGACTGGACGCCGCTCACCCAGACTTCGCCGTGAGACGGCTTCTCTTCCATATAGAGGAGCTTGAGTATCGTCGTCTTGCCCGAGCCGCTTGGTCCAATGAGAAAAACGAATTCCCCGCGCTTTACCTGAAACGTCACGTGGCTCAGAGCTACACGTGTTCGCGTGTATTCCTTTGCGACGTCCTGAAGTCGGATCATA
>JBBQYO010000197.1:0-6062 GCA_038208605.1 Gemmatimonadales bacterium
CGGTGCGGCCGCTGCCGCCGTACGAAACAATTCCCCGGCCGGCTGCACTTTACGAAGTCTTCGTGCGCGACTTCTCCGCCGCGGGAAATTTCAAGGGCGTGATCGACGGGCTCGATCGAATTCAGGCCACCGCTGCGAACGTCGTGTGGCTCATGCCGATCTATCCAATCGGAAAAGTGAATCGCAAAGGCTCGCTTGGGTCGCCGTACTCCGTCGCCGATTATCGGGGAATCAACCCTGACTTCGGAAATGCAAGCGACCTGCGGCAGCTCGTAAGCGCCATACACGGTCGCAAGATGAAAGTCATTCTCGATTTCGTCCCGAATCACACGGCTTTCGATCATCCGTGGATCACTGCGCATCCCGATCGATACACACACGACAAGAACGGAAAAATCTCGGTAGCGATCGACAACGATGGTAAAGCGACTGACTGGACCGACGTTGCCGACCTGAATTATGACAACGCCGACACCAGGCGCGCGGTGATCGGCGACATGCGCTACTGGATCGACAACTTCAATATCGATGGATTTCGCGTCGACGTCGCCGGCTTCATACCGGAGTCTTTCTGGGCCGAAGCGATTCCCCAGCTGCGACGCGGCAAGCCTCTTCTCCTCCTCGCCGAGTGGGATGCGGCGAACCTGCATGCGCTTGGCTACGATCTGACGTACGACTGGAACGATTACCACGCGCTCATCGACGTGTGGAAAGGGAAGTCAGCGTCAGCGTTTGCCGCGGGGGCTTTGAAGGACGCGCAGAGTCTGCCGAACAGTGGAATGCGAATGCGTTTCACGACGAATCACGACGAGACTGCCTGGAATAGTCCCGCGATTACGCTGTGGCGCGGACCGAAGGGCGCGCGCGCCGCATTCGTCGCTACCGCGATGCTGCCTGGAGTGCCGCTTCTCTACAACGGACAGGAAGTCGAGAGCTCGCAAAAGCTTCCGCTGTTCGAGAAAGATCCGGTAACGTGGCAGCAGCCGGATGCCGGCAATGCGCGACGGTTTTACCGGCGTGTCATCGAAGTCGCACAGCGTTTCGCGAATGCGCCGATGACAGTCGTTTCAACCAGCGCGAACGATGACGTGATCGCGTACCGGCGAGGCAACGCGCTCGTCCTCGTAAACACGCGAGTGCATCCCGTCACTCCTGTCAGCGTCGACGGAACCCGGTTAGCCGGCATGCGCGATCTGCTGACGGGGAATCGACAGCCGACCAACAGAATCGCTCTGCCCGCCTATGGAGCTTTCGTGCTCATACCGGCACAGAGCGCCAGCCTCGCGCAGGCCGGGCGATGAACACATGGGCAGCCGAGAGGCGAACATCATGCGCATGAGTCCCTACTTGAGTTTCGACGGGCGCTGCGAGGAAGCATTCAGGTTTTACGCACAGTGCCTCGGCGGCAGCCTCGGGGAGATTTTTTGTTACGGCGGGTCGCCGATGGATCAAGTCCCAGGCGCCTTCCACCTGATACGCGGCCGATGCCGCTCCCCAGAGAAAATTCGAGGGGAATGATTTCACACGCTTGTGAAACAAGTCTCAGGTTTCCGGTTGATACTCCGCGTCAGTCACCTTGTCGAGCCAGTCGACCGCCTTACCGTCGAGCGTTTCCTGAATTGCGATGTGCGTCATTGCAGTCGTCGGCGACGCACCGTGCCAGTGCTTTTCGCCGGGTTCAAACCAGACCACGTCGCCCGGCCGAATCTCTTCGATTGCCGCACCCTCACGTTGAGCGCGACCGAAACCAGCGGTGACGATCAGGATCTGGCCGAGTGGATGAGTATGCCACGCGGTTCGCGCGCCGGGCTCGAAGGTGACTGCGTTTCCCGCAGCCCGCGCGGGAGCCTGTGGTGCGAATTGCGGGTCGATCCGCACTGTGCCGGTGAACCAGTCGGATGGTCCTTTCGTCGATGGCTGTGAACCGCTTCGCGTGATCTGCATGGGTGTCCTCCTTCTGAATTGGCGCGACCCGCTGCGCGTTATCTAGAAAGCCAGCCTGCATAGTCAGCCTCGTCCATCTCGCGGGTCATTTCGATCATCGTGCGTCGAAAACCCGCCTTGGCAAATAGTCGTTGCGCCGTTTCGTTTTTCTCAGCTGTCGAAAGCACGATTCGCGGTACTCCACGTGCCGCGAGTACCGCAATCGTCGCATCAAGGATCAGCCGTCCAATGCCTTGTCCGCGATGCTCCGGAGCGACGACGATGTCCTGAATTACGCCGGCCGGCCCGCGGAGCGACATGTAGTCGTAACCATCGACAGTCGCGTAGGCGTAACCGACTACAGCTCCTTCTCGCTCGGCGGCAAACACAACAACGTCGGGCCGCTCGAGCTGCTTCCCGATGAACGACCCGTACGTTTGCGGTAAGCCCGGCGACGGTGCGATGAAGCGTTGCGGATCGAAGTCGTGATGGGTTCGCACGAGTGATGCGCCGAGCAGGCCTAACGTGGGCAGGTCGGAAGGCGTCGCCGGGCGAATGACGACATCGCCTGAGCTGTCCGACTTCAATTCTTGCTCTTTCATTGACGGTTCTCAAACCTCACTATCTGCGGCGCACGAGGCAACACGACCGGGTGAGGAGCCGGCGCCGCACGTGACATGTCACGGCACATAGCGCGATATTCGAGTACTCGTTGAAAGGAGCCGCGGTGAAGAAGGTCCAGATCCAGGGCATGCACCACGTGACGATCGTGGGCTCGACCAAAAAGAGCGCAGTCGATTTCTGGCAGGGCGCGTTGGGAATGCCATTCATATTCGAGCAGCCCAACCTTGGGAATCCCGAAGAGAATCATCTCTACTTCGATCCCGGCGACGGACGACTGCTGACCGTGTTCACGAACGAGACTCGCCAGGATGCTGGCCGAGCCGCTCCGCGCGAGGTTGGCTCCGTCGATCACATTGCGTTCAATGTTTCGCGCGCAACCTTCACTCAGGCGCCCGAACGTCTCACCGCGCATGGCATTTCGTTCTATCAGAAAGACCGTGGCTTCATGGACTCCATCTATATGAAGGATCCGAACGGACTCACGGTCGAGATTGCGTGTTACAAGTTCCAGACCCCGGACGGATTCCGTGATGCCGACGTGCTCATGCAGGCCCACCGACTTCGCGGCGAGCGTGGTGATCATCACATTACGGAGGTCCATCTGGCGGATGCGATCGAGATGCTGATGTCGACTCGCGATCGCCTGCCTGCGGAGTTTCTGGTCGCGCCAATGGGAACCGTTGGCGGGGGGTTGTCAGATGGCTGACCGCATTACATAATCGCTATCAATCAACAAGCCAGGAGCCGTTATGAGTCGTCGTGCCGAAGCACTTGCAGCTCGCATTGAGGAAGGCGCCGCCGGTTTGGCCGCCTTTGCAGAGGGACTTTCGGACAAGGAGTGGGAGACTCCCGTTCCCGGAAGCGGACGCGACAGTCGCCTGGTCGGCGTTGCCGTTCACCACGTTGCCAGCGTCTACCCCATCGAGATCGACCTTGCCCGCGCGATCGCTGGCGGTAACGCGGTTACTGATGTGCCGTGGGAAGCAGTCGCAGACATGAATGCGAAGCACGCGCAGGACAACGGTGGTGTGACAAAGGCCGCGGCACTCGAGCTATTGCGAAAGAACAGCAAGGCAGCAGCCGACGCCTGCCGCGGCTTTACCGATGAGGAGCTCGATCGCGCGGCGCCGTTTTCGCTGAGCTTCGGAGCTCCGGTGACAGCGCAGTTTGTTCTGGAGGATCACGCGGTACGGCACAGCTGGCACCATCTCGCGCGTATCAAGTCGGCTCTGGACCGGTAAAGTCCCGGCCCAGGGCGCTGTGCTGCCTCTACTGCGGAGGTCGCGGCCGCGGCAACGCCGTCGGCGGGATCATGTTGTTGAGCCGCATGTAATTCGCGATCTGACTGTAGTGATCGGCCATGTCGAGAGCATGGCCCAGCACCATTGCAGTGCGAGTAAGCGTACGCGGCGCTCCGCCCGGAGGATTGATCGTGATCTGATCGGTGAGGTTCGCATCGTTGAGCTGGGCGAACGCATCCTCGCAAAACTTGAACGACTCCTTGAGTTTCGCATTGAGCGTTTCGCGGGGCCATGTAGCCTTGATTGAGTCGGCAGTTGCCGTGTCCGCCGCCGGGCGCGCAGGCTTCATCGCGCCAAACGCGCTGCAGAACAAGAAGTTGTCGTTCGCGAGGTGCTGCGCGATGTAGCCGATACTGAGCTGTGCCGGCGTGGGCTTGTAGTTGAACTTCGATGCAGGAATGGAATCGAATGCCTGCGCAAGGTTGCGCTGCAGGGCCATCGTACGATTTCGGAACACAGTGGTGATGGGATTTGCTGGCGGGGCGGCGGGAGTCTGCTGGGCGGCGAGGGCGGCCGGCAGGGCCAGCACCGCAATCAATGCACACGAAATCTTCATGGGTTCTCCGGGCGAAAAGGGGACAGGTTCGTTATTCTGGGACGAGGTACTCCCCGGCGCAAGCGTGCGGTGCCGTTTTACCCTCACGCGCGGCCTCATTCGCAAAAGATTTACACGTGTGATGTCTTACCACCTCGCCTCGAGCTCGCCAAATAGTGTGACAGGATTGTCACCTCCAGGCATTCTATCTTTCCATCATCATCGACCTCTTACCTCTGGTCCGCATGCGCACCCTTGCAATAGCCCTGCTTTTAGCCGCGTCCACCGTCGCCGGTGCACAATCGAAGAAGACGAAGGTCCAGTCCGCAGCGCCCCCCGACAGCTCGAAGTTCACCACGGGTTTGCTCTCGGGTCTCAAGCTTCGATCCATCGGACCGGCGCTTACATCGGGACGCGTCGCCGACATCGCAATCGATTCGGCCGACAAACGAACCTGGTACGTCGGCGCAGCCGCGGGAGGCGTGTGGAAGTCCACTAATGGCGGGATCTCCTTCACGCCGATCTTCGACGGACAGGGTTCGTTCTCCATTGGCGCAGTGGTGATCGATCACGCAAACCCGAATGTCGTCTGGGTCGGGACCGGAGAGAACAACGCGCAGCGTGTCGTCGCATATGGAGACGGCATCTACAAGTCGCTCGACGGCGGGAAAAGCTGGACGAACATGGGGCTCAAGCAGTCGGAGCACATCGGCCGCATCGTCATCGATCCGCGCAACTCCGATGTCGTCTACGTCGCAGCGCAGGGCCCGCTCTGGAAGAAAGGCGGCGACCGCGGGGTCTACAAAACAACCGACGGCGGCAAGACCTGGAACAAGATTCTCAGTGTCGATGACTGGACGGGCGCGAACGACATCCAGCTCGATCCGCGCAATCCTGATCTCTTGATCGCTACGATGTGGCAGCGCAACAGGCGCGTTTACACGTTCGTTGCCGGCGGTCCAGGGTCCGGCGTCTATCGCTCGACCGACGCCGGAAAGACGTGGACCAAATCGCAATCCGGATTTCCCGACGTGGAGCTCGGTCGCATCGGCCTCGGGATGTCGCCGGTGAATCCAAGCGTCGTTTACGCGATCGCCGAGGCTGCTGATGGCAAGGGCGGATTCTTTCGGTCACGCGATGGCGGCGCCAGCTGGGACAAGATGAGCAGCTATCAAACGGGCGGAAACTATTACAACGAGATCTTCCCCGATCCAAAGAATGTCGATCGCGTGTATTCAGTGGAGCCTGTGCTGCAGGTCACCGACGACGGCGGCAAGACTTTTCACCGCGTTGGCGAGCGCAACAAGCACGTAGACAATCACTCTGTCTGGATCGATCCGAGCGAAACCGCGCATCTCGTCATCGGCTGCGACGGAGGCGTTTATGAGAGCTTCGATGGCGGCAAGACGTACCGCTTCGTCTCGAATCTGCCAATCACGCAGTACTACCGCGTCGCGACCGACGAGTCGAAGCCGTTCTACAGGGTGTTCGGCGGGGCGCAGGACAACTTTTCAGTCGGCGGTCCGTCGCGCACGCGCAACACGAGCGGCATCACCAACGCAGACTGGTTTGTCACGTCAGGCGGAGACGGTTTCGGCAGCGTCGTCGATCCGGTCGATCCGAATACTGTTTACGCAGAGTCACAGTTTGGAAATCTGTCGCGGTACAATCTGAAGACC
>JBBQYO010000198.1:0-6055 GCA_038208605.1 Gemmatimonadales bacterium
GCATTCGTGAACAGGAGAGTCGGATCTTCGGCTGGAACGAGCGAGCTGCTCGGTCGAACTGCGTGCTCGTGGCGCTCGAAATAGTCGAGGAAGCGCTGGCGAATTGCGGATGACTGCATGGGGGAAATATATCCGCGCTGCGAGAGGTCTAGTCCTGGGCTTCGCTCCGGCCTCTCGAAAGGAACAGCGACTGAATGCGATGTACAGATGCAAACGATGAAGCCGCAAAACATAAAAAAAAATGAGGGCTCCCTTTCGAGAGCCCCCACTTTTTCCTCTGGATGTTCTAACCCACGTTGAGCGGGCTCGTCACATCAGTTAGTCGCAATGCTTCGAGGCGCCGGCGATGAGACCATTGTTGAAGTCGTCGAGAATCTGCGTCAACGCACCGACATCGATGGTATTGTCTCCAGCGAAGTAGGCACGGAGACCGTTGATTGCGGCTACGACACCGGGTGTCGTGGTCGAACCACGCGTGACGTTGAGCTCAGCGGTGATCAGCTGACGCATCGACGCCGGGGAGTTCGCAGGAACCAGGGCCGCTGGGATCTGGCCAGCTGTCAACGTGTTGTCGCCAAGCGTAAGGAGGTTACGATCGAGACCGCCGGAGACGTTGAGCTTGCCAGCAGAGACGTAGGTCGTAACGACCGGGCTGCTGAGCGACGTTCCGACGCCGTGATTCTTGAAGTAGCCCTGCGAGTACGTGCAGGTGCCAACCGGTGGCGGCGGCGGCGGCGGTACCACCGTGGCTACGAACTTGAACGCGATCGTCGAACCGTGGTAGCTGCTCTCACCCTCAAGCGTTGCCGGGTTGCCGCCGGAAAGTGTTCCGCACATCACGCCAGTCTTATCAAGTGGGTCGTTGGCGCAGACATACGTAAACGTTCCTGCGGTTGGTGTCGTAGCGGTGATGCTGATTCTCCCGGCCGCACCATTGGTACCGGCAGGAGTACGGGTCAGGAGGTTGCCGCAGACGGCGCCCGGCCCTGTCGTGTTGATGACAACCGGGGGTTGCACCACATCGCCAGCCTGGAGGTTCGTCGGGTTGCTGGCCGTGAACGTGTAAATGCCTGCCGGCGATGCGGGATCGACGCAAACCTGAACGACTGCAGCTGTGGTTGTTCCAACATTGGCCGTGCCACCGCCAAACGCGGATATGCCGGACGACGGTGCTGCGGGGTTATCGATGGAAGAACACGCCGTGATCAACACGACGGCTGCGCTTGCGATAAGCGCAAGGCTAGGTGCTACGAGCTTTCTCATTGATGCGACTCCGTGATCGTAAAAGGTTGTCAGCTTGCGCCGATTTTCCCTTTTCGACAACCAGGCTGTCTCAGGAGTTGAGACCCTTGGTTTTGCGGACCGGCCTCGCGACCGGGGTGCCCTTATCGTAGGAGATGCTATGGACCAGTTCACCTCGGCTCGACGTGCGGTCCAGGCACGCCTTCGCTCCCAGTCCCTACTACCTGCAACGTCTGATTGCCAGAATCTACAGTGAATCCCGGCGATCGGGTGCTGCGGTATGCCCCTGCCGCTCCAGTCTTATCACCGCTAAGTGCAATCCTGGTCGCTGCAGAAGCGACAACTGTAATTGAATGGGCACTGATATGTCAAGGAAAACGTTCAAACGTGTATGCCGGCAAAAAACCCGGGCGCGCCACAATATGTTTGTGATCTAGTCGTCAGTTTCTTTTTCGATACGCGCCACCGCGCGCTGAATGTCGCCGATCTCAAAACCCCGCCTCGCCAGATAACCGAACAATCGGCGCCGTGTCGTGTCCCGATCGATGTGACGCAGATTCGACAGCTTTTTTCTGACTGCAGCATCGAGCGAACGGTCCACGTCGATCGCCTCCTCATCCATCAGCTCATCGATTGCGGCACGGATCGCTTCGACGTTCACACCCTTTCGTTGAAGGTCCTGCTTCACCCGCCTTACTGATGAGCCGCCAACCGTGAGCCGTTGCCGCGCAAATTCCCGCGCGTAGTTCCTGTCGTCAATCAGACCCGCACTCTCGAGACGCGCCATCGCGGTGGAGATCTGCTCCGCCTCGTAATCCTTGAGGGTAAGCTTGCGGCGGAGATTCCTCGCCGTGTACGCACGCGCGGAGAGAAGATTCAGGGCGTATTCGTAGGCGTTGCTGGCCATTGGAACTTTGGAGGTTAAAACGGATCGGGGCCGAACAAGGAAGCTCGTTCAAGCGGAAACACCGGGTCGCCGCCTTTCCGAACGCTCATTCGACCCCTCGCGGGACGCCAACCGGTAGCCGTGACCTCCGATGGGCGCCGCTAATCCTGTTCTTCTGCCCCGTCCGGATCCACCTCTCCGTTAGGAGCACGAATTCCCAGCACGACCTTCACTTTTTCCTCTACTTCCGCGAGAAGAGCGGGATTGTCCTTGAGGTACATCTTCGCGTTCTCGCGGCCCTGCCCTATCCGCTGCGGACCGTAGCTGTACCACGCTCCGGACTTGTCGATGATACCAGATTCCGCCGCAATGTCCAGAACCAAAGAGGCGTGACTGATCCCTTCGGCGTACATGATGTCGAATTCCGCCTGCTTGAACGGGGGGGCGACCTTGTTCTTGACGACCTTCACCCGCACATGCGAGCCAATCACATCCTCCTTCTCCTTCACCTGCCCGATCCGCCGGATATCCAAGCGCACCGAGGCATAGAACTTGAGCGCCTTGCCACCGGTCGTCGTCTCCGGATTGCCGAACATCACGCCGATCTTCTCGCGAAGCTGGTTAATGAAAATGACCGACGTTTTCGAGCGCGCGATCGCACCGGTGAGCTTGCGCAGCGCCTGGCTCATGAGACGCGCCTGAAGTCCCACGTGCGAGTCACCCATGTCGCCTTCAATTTCAGCGCGGGGAACGAGCGCGGCGACCGAATCTATCACCACCACGTCGACAGCGCCGGACCGCACGAGGATCTCGCAAATCTCCATCGCCTGCTCGCCTGTGTCAGGCTGGGAGACGAGGAGACTGTCGATATCCACGCCAAGCTTCTGCGCATAATCTGTATCGAGCGCATGCTCTGCATCGATATATGCTGCGACACCGCCCGCCTTCTGAGCATTCGCTACGACATGCAGACACAGCGTCGTCTTTCCGCTGGACTCGGGGCCGTAGATCTCAGTGACTCTGCCGCGCGGAATGCCGCCGACGCCGATCGCCGCATCGAGATTGATTGCGCCCGTCGGAATCGCATCGATGCGAACACGAGCTGAATCGGACCCGAGCTTCATGATCGAACCCTTGCCGCAGTTCTTCTCGATCTGCGCGATCGCCAGGTTCAACGCCTTCGTTTTGTCTTCCTTCTCCCTCGCTGTCGATACAGCCATTCGTCCGTCCTCTCGTTGGTCGTTGATCCCGTTTCGTGGCAAGCCGGCCTCTCAAAGTCGCCTGAAGGAGCCGTTTTCGCCTACCCGAATAAAATACGAAGACGCGCGCGTTTTCTCAACACTCATCTCACATGAAAAGCATTCTCGATGTGCACTACCTCCGCCGCTCCCAACCCATGAACCACCCCCACGACATCGAACCGATACTCGGCATACGACTCTCGTGCCTTGCCGAGCCAGTCGCGGGCAGCGCGCGCCATTTCGCGCTGTTTTCGCCAGTGGACAGCCGCCAATGGACCACCGAACCCCGACGATACTCGCGTTTTGACTTCGACGAACGCAACGACGCGTCCCTGCTCTTCGACCCGTTCCACGATGAGGTCGATGTCTCTATGTCCGCTTCGAAACCGGCGCTCGAGAATTCTCCAGCCTCGTGCCTCGAGCCACTGCTCTGCTATCTGCTCGCCCCGTTCTCCAAGTATTTGTCGCGCGGTTCTCATGCGTTCATCCTACTTGTTGTTCATGGGCGCGAGACATCAGTTGCTGCACTGTGACATCCAATCCACCGTTTGGGTCATCGGGACCTCCTCCCCCGCGGCTTGCGGTCACAGCGCGTATTTGCTGGCTCGCCGCCCACTCCAATCGATGAAGGGCGACAGCAACACGTATTTATCAATTGAAGGACAAACCAGCGACCGCGGGTCAATGCGCAAGCCCGGGGTCGAATTCCGCTTACACCAGGGTTTTTCCCGATATCAACGCGACCGCCCAGCGAGGAGGAGGGCTGCTGGGGCCTCGCAGGCCGACAGTTGCAAGCAGGGAGGATGAAGGCCTGCGAATGCGAGCGCGAGCGAGCAAACGCTGCCGCCATCCGCGCAGCGCAGCCGATGCGGCCGAAGAGGCCTCAGCAGCCCGACGACCCTGCGATTAGTTCAGCAGTAATAGCAGCAAGCAGGAACAACTCACCGGGGTCCGCAAATTCGATCCAGATCATCGAGACCCGCGAGAACATCGCGCGGACGCGAGCCATCGGGAGGACTCAGAATTCCCGCGGCCTGCAGCTGGTCAATAATTCTTGCGGCTCGCCCGTACCCGACTTTCAATCTTCGCTGAAGCAGCGACGTCGAACCCTGCTGATGTTGGATCACAACTTCAGCAGCTTCGCGAAACAGCTTGTCCCGATCGCCGTCTTCCGCATCCTCGCGCTCGCCGCCGCCGAGCGCTGCTTCCGCTTCCTTCTTGCGGATGGTCTCGAGAATGTCTGCTTCGTTCGACTCCTCGACGATGAATCCCTGCGCCTCGGCCATCTCACGGCGTTTCGTCTTCTTGTCCTGATACCACCTGGTGAGACGCTCGGTGTCCTCGCTCGATATGTACGCACCCTGAAGCCTGCTCGGCTCCGATTTTCCCGGCGGCACGAACAGCATGTCGCCGTTCCCGAGCAACGCCTCGGCGCCCATCGAATCGAGGATGGTGCGGCTGTCGATTTGAGAAGCGACTCGAAACGCGATACGGCTCGCAAAGTTCGCCTTGATCAATCCCGTCAGCACATTCACGCTCGGGCGCTGAGTCGCGAGGATGATGTGAATGCCGATCGCACGAGCTTTCTGCGCGAGCATCGCGAGCGGAGTCTCGACTTCCGCCTGAACGGTCATCATGAGGTCTGCGAGCTCGTCGATGATCAGCACGATGTAGGGAAGAATTCCCCCCGTGTACTCGGTGTTCTCGAACGCGACGTCGGGGCGTTTCGGCGTGTGCAGCGACGCGCCGTCCGTCACCTTCCGATTGAAGTCCTGAATATTCCGCGCGCCGTTGGCCGCGAGCAGCTCGTAACGCTCCTGCATTTCCATCACTGCCCACTTGAGAACGGCTGCTGCATCGCGGTTGTCGGTCACGACCTTGTGACGCAAATGAGGCAGAACGTTGTAGACAGAGAGCTCGACCATTTTCGGATCGACCATCAGGAAGCGCAGCGTCTTCGGCGTATGGCGGTAGATGAGGCTGGTGATGAGGGTATTCACGCAGACTGATTTCCCCGAGCCCGTGGCGCCAGCGATAAGGAGGTGAGGCATCTTCGCAAGATCGGCGATGACTGCCCGGCCCTCGAGATCCTTACCGAGTGCGATTGGAAGAGCGGCCGGCATCTTCTGATACTCGCGCGACTGGAGCATCTCACTGAACGCCACCATCTCAGGCGTCGGATTCGGTACTTCGACACCCACGGCTCCCTTCCCCGGAATCGGCGCGACGATTCGAATGCTCTGCGCTCGCATCGCGAGGGCCAGATCATTCGCAAGAGTCGCGAACTGTCTCACCTTCACTCCGGCCGCGGGCGCGATTTCGAACTGCGTTACTGCTGGTCCTGTCGTGCGCCCGACAAGCTCGCCTTCGACTCTGAAAGTTCTCAGAGCCTCCATCAACTTCGCTCCCATCGCGTCAAGCTCGCGGTCGCGATCGCGATCCTTCCGGCCTTTCGCGTCCGCCGTCTCGGCAGGACTCATCAGGTCATACGGAGGAAGCTCTTCGTCAGGCGCGATCTCCACGTGCTCGGTCGAATCGATCGCCGCGGCGATGCGCTCGGCGTGATCGGCTGCGATATCACTCCTGGATTTCTTGCGCTTCGATTTTTCACCCCGGGCAAGGCGTGGGTCGTCGATGCTGTCGTCATCGCCCATCAGAGAAACGTCGATCGCCGGCATTTCCTCGG
>JBBQYO010000199.1:0-6020 GCA_038208605.1 Gemmatimonadales bacterium
AAACCGGGCGGCCGCAGCTCGAGCAGAACTGCGCTTCGCCTTCGAGCCGGGGTCCGCAAATGTCGCAGATGGCTGCTCCTGACGACCGCATCACGGCCAGAGCGCGCTGGGTATAAGACGCCTTCAGCTCAACGTAATCCGACTCGGACAGCTTGCCTGTCGCGCGGTCGAACTCGATCTCGCGCAGAGCGTCAACCGCAGTGTTGCGATCGGGACTGCGAACATCGTTCGTAAGAATTCCGCGCGCGGTATTGAGTGTTGCGTCTCCAACGAGCAGCGGATAAAGCACGAACGACAACGCAAGCAGCGCGAGCACAGTTCCGACGATGAGCGGCGTCAACCGTCGTCCCTCACTGCAGCGCTCAGCGCTTCGAGCTCCGCGCTTGTTGCATCAATTGGGATCGATGCCGGTTTCAACACTTGCCGCTCGGCCGCACCCCAGCGTCGAATCAATCCGGCGACAACGAGGCCTCCCGTGAGCAGCGCGGCGAACGGAAGTGTATAGCCGACGAGGTTGAAACCCCTGCGCAGCGGGGCCATCAGGATTTGCTCGCCGTACACTCCCTGAAACGCCGAGAGTATTTGCGCCGCATTGTGTCCGCCCTGAACCAGCGTCATTACATCGCTGTGCATTGCCGGCGAAACGCTGCACGAAAAGTCAGTAGTCCTGCAGGTGTAGACATCGAGCACGCAACCGCACTGGCATTTGATCTGGTGCTCGAGATCGTCGCGTTTCTCGTCGGTCATCGACGGGGCGGCACCCGGAGGGGCAGCAAGCTTTACGGGACGATACGCGTCCTGCTGCATGGGCCCTGCGAACGACTGAGTCGTCTGCATTGCGCTCGCATTGCGGGCAAACAACAGTGAGGCCCCACTTCCCGCGATGACCGAAAGAAATTCTCTGCGGGACTGCATCAGACTTCCACGAGCTCTCGCTCGGGCGCCACAGGCTCGGCAGGTTGCATTACCGCTGCGTATCCACTCTCGACCCGGCGACGCTGTGTCTGCGGCCACATCACGACCAGTCCGCCAATTGCCATCAACGCGCCGCCGAGCCAAACCCATCGCACGAGAGGATTGAAAGTCACGCGGATCTCCGCAACATCGTCGTCGCGAATACCTGCGAGCACGACGTAGACATCCTGCCGCCACGATCCCTTGATACCAACTTCGGTGGATGGCTCGAATGTCGGCGCGCCCCGGCTGTCGACGTGCTGCCGCTTCTCAGTGGAAATCACTCCTTCGCTCTTCCCATCCCTACTGGCATCCAGAGCAAGAGCAGTGACCTGGCGATTCAACAGATTGTACTGCGACACTCCCTGGCTGACGAACTTCCACTTGTGTCCGAATGGATCCATCAGCTCGCGAGCGTCTCCGTCCTTGAGATTGACGTCGAACTCCTTCTTGAATGCGAGCCCGGCAAACGCCGCGAAGATGACGACGATTCCCATGTGAACGATGTAGCCGCCGTAGCGACGGCGATTTCTCGCGACGAGACGGCCGAACGCAGGAACGACGCTCTCGCCGTACATCTTCCGGCGAGCGCCGACGCCCTTGTAAAACTCCTGAGTAACAGTCATCGCCACGAAACCGGCGAAGGTGTACGCGATGACCGCGGCAACGTCACGCATGCCGAACAGAACCAGCACAAAGCCCGTCGTGAGTCCCGCGAGGACCGGTCCCAGGAATTGTCTTTGAAGATTCGCGACCGATGCACGGCGCCACGCTATCAACGGTCCGATTCCAGTCAACAGCAGGAGCGCCAAGCCGAGTGGAATATTGACCGCGTTGAAAAACGGCGGACCGACCGTGATCTTCTCGCCCCGCACAGCCTCGGTGATGATCGGGAACAGGGTCCCCCACAGCACCGAGAACGCGATGCCGACAAGTACGACGTTGTTGTAGAGGAACGCCGCTTCCCTGCTGATCATGCTCTCGAGATTGGCCTTCGCTTCCAGATCCTTGAGTCGCGTCGTAACGAGATACGCCGTCGCTACGATCGCCACGATGAGGAAACCGGCGAACCAGTTTCCGACCGGCGACTGAGCGAACGAATGCACGCTGGAGATAATCCCGCTTCGCGTGATGAATGTTCCGAAAATCGAGAGCAGAAAAGTCGAAACGACGAGCGTGACGTTCCACTTGCGCAGCATGCCCCTCTTTTCCTGAACCATGATCGAATGCAGAAACGCGGTGTTCACCAGCCATGGAAGCAGCGAGGCATTTTCAACCGGATCCCAGGCCCAGTAGCCGCCCCATCCGAGCTCCACGTACGCCCACCACATTCCCAGAATGATTCCAGTCGTGTTGAAGAACCATGACACGAGCGTCCATCGGCGAACCGCGACGAGCCACTCGGCGTCGAGACGCCGTGTGATCAGTGCAGCAATCGCGAACGCAAACGGAATCGTGGTGCCGACGTAGCCGAGGTAGAGATTCGGCGGATGGATCGCCATGCCGGGATTCTGCAGCTGCGGATTCATCCCGCGCCCGTCCGGTGGAATCCAGTCGAGTCGCTCGAACGGATTCGCGCCCAGGCAGAGCGTGGCGAGGAAGAAAATCAGTACGATCGCGAGCGTGCCAGATACGTACGGCATGAGCGCCCGATTGCGACTTCTATTTGTGTAGACGGCAACGGAAGAATACGATGCGAGGACGAGACACCAGAACAGCATCGAGCCAGACTGTCCCGCCCAGAACGACGTGAACGTGTAGATCTTCGGGAGATTCGCGCTCGTGAACGACGCGACGTACTTGATTGAAAAGTCGTGCGTAAATAACGCGTACCACAGTCCGGCCGATGCGAGAACCACCATCGCCAGCGTGGCATGAATGGCTCTCTCGCCGCTGACCGTGAGGTCGCGACGATTCAGTGCACCACCTGCGAAGGAAACTGTTGCCGCCCAGGTTGCCATCAACAGGGCAACCCAGAGCGACAGCTCACCGATGAGGATCACGCGCCGCTGGCTGCCGCGCGGTAGCCGGGAGTTGTCTTGTACTTCTCCGGAGCGTTCTCATAGCGCGAAGCGCACTTCGCGAGCAGCGTTGTCGCGTGAAACGTCCCGTCGCGCGCAAGCCTTCCTTCGACAACGACATCGACGCCGTCGGTAAACGTGTCCGGTGTGATTCCGCGATAAATGACGTTGTAGGTCTTGGCACCATCGCTGATCGCGAATGCAACCTGTCGCCCGCCGGCTTCACGCTTGATCGTTCCGGGTACGACGCGGGCTCCGACTTTTACGCCAGTCTCGAAAAAAGTCGGATCCGATACTGTCTTGGCGGACAGCTCGCCCGGAGTGAGGTAATACACGGCGGTGTCCTTGATGGAGCTCGCCATGAGATAGCCGGCAGTACCGAGTACAAGCGCGCCGCCGAGGAGGAATTTCGTACGCGGTTTCATTTGTATCGGAATATAGGTGGCGGAGCCGCTCTTAGCGGAAGCTGGACCACTTCATTAAGGATGATCCATCTGGTACTTGAGACCGAGGTTCGGCTGTCCCTTTACCGTTGAGAATGCTCGATCACGAGTAGTGAAGCCCCAATTCCGAGCGCGTCCCACGTGAGATCACCCAGGCTGAACAAGCCCTTCGTTCGACCGTCGTGAAGCTCGCGCGTAATGCCGGCAGCGGCCGCCACAGCCGTAGCCGCGGCGAGCGACGTGCTTCGGTTCGCTCCGATCATCTGCATTCCGCTGAAGCCTACGCTCTCAATGAATGCAGACAACAGGAAATGCTTCACCTTGTCGGGCCCGAGGAACGTGTCGCGCGGCGTGAGTGAGTGAACGGGCAAAGAGTCGGGGGCGGCCATAATCGCTGAACGACCACTCCCGAATTCGACCAAAGCTCGCTCTCTCTGCGCCGCGCACGGTGCGGACACGCCGATCAGCAAGGCGAGCGCTGCCGCTGTCACGAGGGCGCCTGTCATTCCACGCCGTCCCACTTCAGGATTTCTTTTTCAGCGATTTGACGAAAGCGGCAGTCTCATCGAGGAGCTTCGGGACGACCGGCATCGTCGGGTCGCTGTACGATGGCATCTGCTCGGCTCTCCCTCCCACCGCGTTTTTCAGGACGTGATTCATTCCTTCGATCTTCAGCAGCCGACCCGTCGGATCACCAGCCGCCAGCGCATTCGCGTCGGTCATGCTCGTCTGAATGTCGGTTGTACCCTGAACGATGAGCACCGGAATTTTGAGCTTCGCGATCTCAACCGCCGGATCATACTTGAACCACGACACGAGATACGGTCTTACGCTGGGGCGAAACAGACCTGCAAGCATGGGTGGGACTGCCGTACTATCCGGCGGGGAGCCTGCCTCGATCAGCTCCATCAAATGCTTCGACGTTGCCAGCATCTCCGGGGTCACCTGTGACGTAAGCTGCTCGATGATGATCGCTGCCGGCTTTCTCCCCGCGCCTTCGAGCGACACGTAGCCGTCGGCACCAGCTTCACGCGCGGCAATCATGCCGATCAGCGATCCTTCACTGTGACCGGCGACAGTGATAGTCGAGAAGCGTTTGTCACCGCGGAGTTTTTTTACCCAGCCTTCCGCATCCGCCACGTAATGATCGAAGCGAAGATCTTCCTCCTTCCCGCCGGCGGCCATGCTTGCAGCAATCCCGCGCTTGTCGAACCGCAGGCTCGCAATCCCACGCTCGGCGAGTCCGCTCGCGAGCAGCTTGAGGCTATTGTTCGCGCCGGGCAGCACTTTCGAGTTGCCGTCGCGGTCGGCCGGGCCCGATCCGGCGATAATCAGTACGACTGGAACGGGCTTCGACGACGCCGGCAATTCCAGCGTTCCGTAAATCGAACCCGTCGGCGTGACGAGTGTGCTCGCTTCTTCCATGGCGGAGGCAGGGGTTGATGACGATGACGGTATCTGCGCGACGCAGCCGCTAGACTGAATTCCAGACATGAAAATACCGGCGGAAACCAATATCGAATATTTCATCAGTGTATCTCGGGGGGTCGAAGGTTTTGTGCCCAGGAAAGTGCAGAGCGAACGGCGCGATTCCATTCTTCGCGAAGCTGTGTGCGGTCGGAGTTTTTCATCGACGGATGAAATCTTACATGGCGGCGAACGGAGACAAAATCTCCCGCATCGCGCCACACTCCCGACGCGATGCCTGCGAGTCCAGCCGCGCCGATTGCGGTCGTCTCGACAATTTCGGGTCGCTCGACTGGTACCCCGATGATGTCGGCCTGG
The DNA here is from genome assembly GCA_038208605.1 of Gemmatimonadales bacterium. Taxonomy (GTDB): domain Bacteria; phylum Gemmatimonadota; class Gemmatimonadetes; order Gemmatimonadales; family Gemmatimonadaceae; genus UBA4720. The sequence goes on from JBBQYO010000199.1 coordinate 5,204, forward strand.
AACTGCATGAGCCACGAATTTACGGTGGCGCCTCCATCGACGCGCAAGCTTTCGAACGCTGTACCGCTTTGCGCGCTCATCGCGTCGAGCACATCCGCGGTCCCGAATGCCATCGCTTCGAGCGCCGCACGGGCGATATGAGCACGGGTACTCCCGCGCGTAAGACCCACAATCATACCCCGCGCGTCGGGGTTCCAGTGCGGAGCGCCGAGTCCCGTCAGGGCCGGAACGAAGTAGACGCCCTCGTTCGAGCTGAGGCTGCGAGCGAGGGCTTCCGATTCCTCGGCCGTGGCGATAATTCCGAGTCCGTCCCTGAGCCATTGAATCGCGGCTCCGGCGATGAAGATCGACCCCTCGAGCGCGTACGCGTAGTCGCCGGTTGCGTTGCAGGCAACAGTTGCGAGTATGCCCTTCGCGGGCACCGGTTGCGTATCGCCGGTATTGAGGAGCAGAAACGCGCCGGTCCCGTACGTGTTCTTTCCCTGCCCTGCCTCGAAACAACCCTGGCCGAACAGCGCGGCCTGCTGATCACCGGCCACTCCGCAAATGGGAATCGGCGAGCCAAAGTGCTCCGCTCGAGCAACGCCAAAATCGCCGCTCGACTTCCGCACTCGCGGCAACACTGATGTGGGGACGTTGAAGATCGCGCAAAGATCGTCGCTCCAGGCGCGCTGTCCGATGTCGAACAATAGTGTTCTCGAGGCGTTGGTCGGATCAGTCGCGTGGACTTGGCCGCCGGTGAGTTTCCATATCAGCCACGTATCGATCGTGCCGGCGAGGACGTCCCCGGACGGCAGTCGACTTTCGATGGCCGGCT
>JBBQYO010000200.1:0-5990 GCA_038208605.1 Gemmatimonadales bacterium
CGGAGTTTGCGATGCGTGATGGTCCTGAGGGAGAAGTACTGCTGTCACTGCTCGATTCATCTGTGAGCGACGCCGACAAGGTCCTTGGCCAGCTCGACGAAAATGATGTCGCCCGAACCTGCACCATCCAGGGCCGCGAGACGAACGTAACCGCTGCGATCTACCACGTGGTCGAGCACTTCGCGATGCACACCGGCCAGATCATCATGCTTGCGAAGAGTTACGTGCCGGGCGCGATTCGTTTCTATGACGACGCCGGAGGGAACGCCGTTCCGCTCTGGGGCGGGGCCGAAGGAATGACGCGCAAATAAATTGCAATTCAGAACATTGATTGGAGTTGCGACGGCGCGTGCCCGGTCGCACTATGTTGCCCATCCGTATCGCGCTGGTCAGCTGGAACGCCTCTATCAAGTCGGAGACAGGAAAATGTCACTGAAAATGTTGATTGCCGGCGTATTTCTCGCCGGTCCGCTCGCTGCGCAGACGCCCGTAGTGTCGGGGACATTCGTATCGCTGCTCGGCGTGGACACGGCTTCCGTTGAGCGGTACACGCGAAGCGGGACGAAGCTCGAGGGCGACGTGCTCCTTCGCTATCCGAGGGTGAGAGTAGTTCATTACGTTGCCGACCTGGGACACGGGCGATTTACCGGAATGTCTCTCGTCACACGACGTGTTGGCGCCGATCCGGCATCGCCGCCGCTTTTCTCTATGGTCGCGCTGATCGGCGACACGACTGCGACGATAGAAGTCGAGCGCGGCGGCAAGGCGGACACGACAAGTGGAGGAAAGCGCTCCTACCGCGGACGAGTGTCACCGGCATTCCCAACAGAGCCTCCGTCATTTGCCATCTACGAGCAGATGCTTGCCTTCAATCCGCCTGCCGGGAACGACAGCGTTGTCGTGACGACGATCGGCGCGGCTGCCGGGCCCAACTCGACTATCTCGATGCAGCGCCGCGGCAGAGACTCTGTGATCTTCAACAGCAGCTTCTTTCCGGGGTGGATCGAGCGTGCAAGTGTCGATAACTCCGGTCACATTACGGGAATCGATGCGAGCGCGACAACGGTCAAGACAATGACGCATCGGGTCAGTGACGTCGATTTCGACGCAATTGCAAAGAACTGGGCTGCAGTCGAGGTCGCCAAAGGTGCAGCCGGTCAGATGTCCCCACCGGACACAGTCCGCGCAAGCGTTGGCGCGTCGAACATCGAGATCGCGTACAGCCGTCCCTTCAAGCGTGGCCGAGCAATCTTCGGGTCGATCGTTCCGTGGAATCAGGTTTGGCGCACCGGCGCGAACGCCGCAACCCAGATGACCACGTCCGCCAGTTTCATGTTCGGCAACACACTGGTTCCGGCAGGGAAGTACACGCTCTGGACACTGCCGACTCCAACTGGCGCAAAGCTCATCATCAACAGCCAGACGGGACAGTGGGGAACGGACTACGACGCTTCGAAAGATTTTGCGCGCGTCGATCTGAATCAGTCGAGCCTCTCGCAGCCGGTTGAGGAATTCACGATCGCAGTCGTGCCGCAGGGCACCGGCGGGACGCTCCGGATGCAATGGGACAATCGCCAATATTCCGTCCCGTTTCGTTTGAAGCAGTAGCACCATCTTACCACCGTCGCACCGGCGCACGACCTGCGATTCGGCCGTGCGCCCTCTGACATCGTAGTCCATCAATGACACCCTCGCCTCTCGATCTCGACAAGGCGACCATGCAGCGGCTCGGATACCGAGTCACCGACATCGTCGCGCATCACCTCGCTACTCTCCGGGACGAGCCCGTCATTGCCTCATCGCCGAGGGCAGCGCTCAACGATGCTTTGCTGGTCGCGCCACCGGCGACCGGTACTGATTTCGAAACGTTGATCGGCACGCTCGAGCGCAGCGTTTTTCCATATCACGCACGAGAGCCGCATCCAGGTTTTCTCGCGTACGTCCCAAGCTGCCCAACATTCCCCGCGTTGCTCGGCGACTGGATCGCAACTGGATACAATTTTTTCGCGGGCGTGTGGCCCGTTGCAGCGGGCCCGAATCAGATCGAGATGGTGGTGCTGGAATGGATACGCGAGTGGATGGGAATGCCCGCCGGATCGAGCGGTCTTCTCACTTCCGGCGGATCCGGCGCGAATCTCACCGCTCTCGTGGCTGCGCGCCACGAAGCGGTGGAGAAGGGAGCCGATATCCGAAAGCTCGTCGTATACACGTCGGCGCAGGCGCATTCATCGGTTGTGCGCGCGGCGTGGATCGCCGGCATATCCAGAGTCAACGTTCACATCGTCGGCATGGACGATCTCTACCGGATTGACGTCGATGATCTCCGCCGTGTCGTCGGCGCCGATCGCGCAGCCGGCCTCGAGCCATGCGCAGTAGTCGCAAGCGCTGGAACCACCAACACGGGGTCAGTCGATCCGCTTCATGCGATAGCCGATTTCTGCGAGACAGAAAAACTCTGGCTGCACATCGATGCCGCATACGCCGGGTTCGCCGCGCTTACCGACGAAGGACGAGCGATGCTGAGCGGAATCGAGCGAGCCGACAGCCTGACGCTCGATCCGCACAAGTGGTTGTTCGTTCCGTTCGAGTGCGGATGCCTGATGGTCCGCGATCCGTCCAAGCTCAGCGATGCATTTCAAATCATGCCGGAGTATCTGAAGGACGTCGAAGCGGGCGAAGAAGAAGTGAATTTTGCCGATCGCGGCGAGCAGCTCACTCGTTATTCTCGCGCCCTCAAGATCTGGATGTCGGTGAGCTACTTCGGAACGGAGGCAATCGCAGGAGCAATTCAGGATGGAATGAACCGCGCCCGTCTATTGGAATCTCTCGTGAACGAGTCTCGGGATTTTGAAACGCTTTGCGTGGCTCAGTTCGGAATTTTCTGTTTTCGCGCCCATCCCCGGTCGGTTCCTGATGCCGATCTGAATGATCTCAACGAGCGCATCAACGCCCGGGTTGTAGCCGGAGGACGCTTCCTCATCTCATCGACGCGGTTGCTCGGGATTTTTTCTTTGCGAATGTGCACGCTGGGGTTTCGAACAACCGAAGCCGACATTCGCGATCTCTTCGCCACTATCGAGCGGGCGCTCGCGGCTGAGCTGGGGCCGAGCTAGCGCGCCATTACCGCGCGGCGTTCGGGACGCGGATCGAGCAGCTGTCCCGGCCGCCTGATCAGCACTGTCTTGTCGTTGGCGAGCTCGGCGATGCCGTTGTGCGCACGAATTTCCCTGTCGCGCCTGATCCGCTTTCGTATTTCGTGATTGTACTTCCACTTCTGAGAATCCACATACGGACGCTCATGGTGGAGGTGGATGCATGGAGTGCGATGGCGAACCTGTTTGCCAGTGATACCCGCATTGACCAGCCGCTCACCAAGGGCGCGGTCCTCGCCTCCGTAAGCCATGTCGAGGTCGAAACCGTTGACCGACATGATAGCGCTGCGCCATGTGGACGAGTTGTGGCCGTTCCACGTTCGGCGGGTCGGAGTCACAACGTCCAGCAGGGAAGGAAGCAGGCGACCCCGCACCAATCGGAGCGCGCGCTTCCCTGGATGCCAGCCGAGCGAGCGAAGACGCGCCGAGTCCATCGCGCGGTCGGATTTGATGTCGTCGATGCTGATGCTGGCGCTCACTTCTCCGGAGAGCTTGATATACCCGCCCGAAAGAAAACAGCTCGGGGACGCGAGCCGTGTGTGCGCTTCGACGAAGTCGTTTCGCGGAATGCAGTCGCCGTCGGAGAAGATCAGATACTCCCCGCGCGCAGCCAGGATCGCGCGATTCAAAATCTGAGTCTTTCGAAAGCCGCTATCCTCGTGCCACACGTGGAGAACGTCGAGCCCGCTCTCCGCCGCCACGCGATCGATGACCTCGGTCGTCGCCGAGCTCGAGCCGTCGTCAGCGATGATTAGCTCGAACCGCGCGTTGCGCTGAACGGCATACCCCCACATCACCTTTTCCAGCTGTTCCGGCTGGTTGTATGTCGCAATGATTGCGGAGACGCGCATGGTCATAAGTTATCGCGCCCCGCCAATCGACGCGACGGGTGTTTGCGCAGCCGCCGTCTACAGACCCAGAGACAGCTGAGCAGCGCTGAAATCCTTGCAGCTTACCGCAGTGATTGTGCACGACGGAGCATCCTGAAGGCCGGTCGATATCTGGCCCTTGAACGATGTGCGCCTCAGCGCCCGTTCCATTGTGTCATTCGCAAGGCGCTGACTGTTGTTCACTTCGCTCAGGTGCGCGAGCACAACATGCGCAAGACCGCGATGAGCGCAGCCTGCCGCCGCGATGGCCGCAGCGCGGTTACTCAAATGCCCCTCACGACCCGCGATCCGACGCTGAAGCATCGGCGGATATGGGCCGTTCCGAAGCATCTCACCGTCGTGATTCGATTCAAGAATGAGAATCTCGACACGCTCCATCGCTTTCGCCACGGCTTCGGTCATAGTTCCCAGATCGTAAACAATGGCCGCCCTTACCCCTGTCGGCTTGCCGGTTGCGATGATCGCGATCGGCTCTTCGGCATCATGGGACGTCACGACGGTTCTGATCTCGATATCGCCTATCTCGAATGTTCCATTGGACGCAATCGATCGAGTGTTCGCGTCGGCGAGTCCAATGCACGCGCCCATCGTGCCTTGGGTTGCGTACAGCTGCCAGCCCCACTTCTTCGCGCCCGCTGCAGCGCCTTTCGCGTGATCGATGTGCTCGTGCGTGATGATTGCTGCCTCGATCGACCGCGGATCGACTCCGATGCATGACAGCCGCTTCGACATCAGGCGCGTGGAGAAGCCCGCATCGATGAGGACTCTGGTCTTTCCTGCCTGCATCAGAATGGCGTTGCCTTTGCTTCCGCTTCCAAGGACGCAGAGTTTCATTCGCCGGATGCGCTCAACTGGTACGCCGCTTCCAGCTGGCGCCTGCCAGCTTCGTTCAGCGTGACGTGACGGCGAGCCATCATCCTTCCGGCAACTTCGAGAAATTTCTCGCGGTCGTAGCGGGCGTATGGCTCGGAATCTCCCCACGAGAAAGCGGGAACGTACTTTGGCGTCGTAGTCGCTCCATAAATGTTGGCCCCTGCACCAACCACGCACCCTGTCGTGAGAGTCGTTCCAATGCCGGTTTTTGCGTGATCGCCCACGAGGCTACCCAGAAACTGCAGCCCCGTGTCTTCGATTCCGCGCGGTGTCCACAATGCGACCGGCCCGTAGGTGTTCTTCAAGTTGCTGGTTGTCGTTCCCGCTCCGAAGTTGACCCACCTTCCGACATACGTGCTGCCGATGAAACCGGTATGTCCCTTGTTCGAATGACCGATCATAACTGACCCACTGATTTCGCCTCGCACCTTGCAAACGTCGCCGATGGAACAGGCTCTGATCGCGTCTCCCACAATGATAGTGTCTTCACCGATGTAGCAGGGTCCGACTATTCGCGTGAAGGCTGCGATCGAAGCGCCGCGGCGAATCAGGACCGGACCTTCCGACGCATCGATCACCACGAATGGCTCGATGGTCGCGCCGGTCTCCACGAATACAGGGTGATCGCCAATCAACGTGGCGTTGTCGATTGCCGCACCCGACAACGACCTGCCGATGATCGGTACATCCTCGGCCAGCTGCACAGGGAGTTGTCCAATCAGATCCCATACTTCGCCGAGCCAGCGCCCCTCGAGTCGTGAAGCAACCGTGTCGCTCTCAACGAAATCTTCGAGCCGGGCTTCGCCGCTAGCGAGCATCTCCGTGTCGATCGACTTCCGGAGACGCACGGCACACACGTGGCCTTCACAATCGTAGGAAGCACTGGTATCGTCGAGAACCGCGTCGAGAGACGCGACGAACCTCGAATTTGCGATCACGGAACCTGAGGGAATAGTTTTTTCCCCCGCAACGAAAGGCGGTGCGCCCGCTTCGTCGAAATCGGCGAGGTGAACCGCGCCAACAAATCCGTAAGCCTTCGTGCCGGCGATTCTCTCCCAGCGATTTCGAATCAGCT
>JBBQYO010000201.1:0-5957 GCA_038208605.1 Gemmatimonadales bacterium
GTGGCTCGACAACAAGAAGCTCGACTTCCCACGCGGGTATCACATCGAAGTCGGCGGTGGCGTACGCCAGCCGGGCGCAGGCTTCATGGGAGGAATCCATCGCTATCCGTCCGGCGGTGGCTACGGCAAGAAGCTGAAGGAAGATTATCGCCGTTATTACGGTGCTACGATCTCATTTGACGGTCGAGGCGAGATGATTCCCAATGACGACACCTACTGCGAGATCGATCCAAAAGTCGTCGATCAGTTCGGTATTCCGGTTCTGCGCTTTCACTGGAAGTGGAGCGACAGCGAGATAAACCAGGTGAAGCACATGCAGACGACGTTTCGCTCGCTCATCACGCAAATGGGCGGAACGGTGTTCGACGATATGCCGTCGAAGGAGGACGGTTACGACATTGCCGACGGCGGAACGATCATCCACGAGCTCGGTGGAACGCGAATGGGCAAGGATCCGAAGACCTCGGTGGTCAGCGGCAACTGCCAGGCGCACGACGTGAAGAATCTCTTCGTCGCCGACGGTGGTCCGTTTGTATCTCAGGCTGATAAAAATCCGACCTGGACAATTCTCGCGCTCGCTTGGCGGACTTCGGACTACATCGCAGCTCAGTTGAAGCAGAGGGCTCTATGAGCCAAGACGCCGAAACAAAGGCCGGCATTGCGCGGCGCGATGCGATCAAGGCACTGGCGCTGCTGCCATTTGCTGCCGCATGGGAATTCACGACGCCTCAGCTCGCGCGCGCGGCAACCATATTCACGCCGGAGTTCAGCGCTCCGACCGCGCCCGGTTACTCGCCGAAATTCTTTTCCGCACACGAGTGGAAAACCGTCAGCATGCTCGCCGATTACATCATTCCGAACGACGAGCGGTCTGGCTCGGCCACCGATGCGCGTGTGCCCCAGTACATGGATTGGCTGATGGCCGATAGTGAAACCTCGCTCGACAGCAGGACCTCGATGCGCGGCGGTCTGGCATGGATGGATCGCGAATCGTTTGAACGGTTCGGCAGGAACTTCGTCACTGCCACCGACGCGCAACGCCGCCAGATTCTCGACGACATTGCGTGGCCAAAGAAAGCGAAGCCTGAAATGAGCCAGGGCGTTGCATTCTTCAACCGTTTTCGGGATCTCACCGCGAGCGGGTTCTTCTCCAGCGAGATGGGTTACAAGGACGTTCGATTCGTCGGCAACGTATTCAACCCTGGCTACAACGGATGTCCCCCCGAGGCGATGGCGAAGCTCGGCGTTTCGCACGATCTCATGAAGACGCGGGTCAAACCGGAGTGACCCCCCGGCTCGGCATCGGCTTTATCGGAAGCGGATTCAACGCCCGCTTTCACATCCAGAGTTTTGCAGGTGTTCGTGATGCTGACGTGTGTGGCGTATGGAGCCCGAATTCACGGAATGCAGCCGCGACGGCATCCTATGCGAGAGACCTCGACGTAGGCGATGCCCGCGCCTACAGGTCGATCGCGGAGATGGTCGCCGATCCCGAGATCGGCGCGGTGTGGCTCTGCGGGCCTAACCAGGCCCGGATCGAGAACATGGAGGAGATCGTCCGGGCCATTCGTAACGGCGCGGCGCTACGGGGAGTCGCATGCGAGAAGCCGCTTGCGCGAAACGTTGCCGAGGCAAAACGCGTTGCCAGTCTCGCGGCAAGTGTCGGACTCAATACCGGCTACCTGGAGAACCAGCTGTTCGCTCCCGAGATAACGCGGGGCAAGGAGCTGATCTGGGCGCGAGGTGCAGCGCTTACGGGACGGCCCTACCTCGCACGCGCCGCGGAGGAGCACAGCGGGCCGCACATGCCGTGGTTCTGGCAGGCATCGCTTCAGGGCGGTGGCGTGCTCAACGACATGATGTGCCATTCCGTCGAAGTTGTTCGGCATCTTCTGACAAAACCGGGCGATGACAGGTCGTCGATTCGCCCAGTACGTATCACCGGACATATCGCTTCGCTCAAGTGGAGTCGCCCTGCATACTCGAAGCGCCTCTCTCAGGCGATGGGAAAGGACGTTGACTACCAGAAGCGTCCCGCCGAGGATTTCGCTCGCGCAACAATCGAATACGAGGCTGAGAGCGGTGAGCGCATGATCGGCGAAGTCACTACATCATGGGCCTTCGTCGGTGCAGGGTTGAGACTCTCCGCAGAGCTGCTCGGCCCCGAATACTCGATGTCGTGGAATACACTCGACAGCGGACTCAAGCTGTTCTTCAGCCGCGAAGTGAAGGGCAAGGAGGGAGAGGACCTCGTCGAAAAACAAAACGCGGAAATGGGAATGATGCCTGTCATCGCAGAGGAGGCAGCTGCATATGGATATGAAGCGGAGAACCGCCATTTCGTTCGCGCCTTTCTGCGCGGGGAGCAAGGCATGTTGACATTCGATGACGGTGTCGAAGTAATGCAGATCCTCATGGCGGCGTACATGAGCGCTGAAAAAGGGCGTACTCTCGACTTCCCTCCTCGCGGTCTCGACAAGTTCACTCCCGAAGTCGCGCGGGGCCAATGGAATCCAGCCCGATGACAGCATCCCCTTTTCACTTTGCTTTCTTCGTCAAGGACCTCGAATCCACTCGCGCCTTCTACACTGGCGTACTCGGCTGTCCCGAGGGAAGAGCCACTGAAACGTGGGTGGACTTCGATTTTTTCGGAAATCAGATCTCGTGTCACAACACGGGGCCAGTCGGCGTGACTCAGAATAGCGGTTTCGTTGCCGGCATCGCCGTGCCGATGCCGCACTTCGGCGCGGTTCTGTCCTGGGAAACCTTCAACGTCGTGGCGGACAGAATTCGGAAAAGCGGAGCGGAGTTCGTTCTGGAGCCGATGACACGCTTTCCGGGCGACCCCGGCGAACAGGCGACGATGTTCGTGCTCGACTTCAGCGGCAATGCGCTCGAGTTCAAGAGCTTTCGTCATCCGGAGCACGTCTTCACGACATGAGCACGCGAGCGTCGGTCGCGATCGTGGGCGGCGGCGTAATCGGTGCGAGCATCGCATATCATCTTGCTCGAAACGGTATGAAAGATGTTGTCGTGCTCGATCGTGCAGGCAACATGGGAAGCGGAAGCACCGGAAAGGCCACAGGTGGCTTTCGAGCACAGTTTGCGACCCCGATCAATGTCCGGCTGTCACTGCTCGCTCGCACCAAGCTGATTCGATTTCGCGAGGAAACGGGAGTCGATTCGGGATATCAGCCCGTTGGGTATTTGTGGCTCGCCTCGAGCGAGCGTCAGCTCGAGCTCCTTCGCGAATCGCAGCGAATGCAGCACGACGAAGGACTGGCTGAGGCAGTTGAGCTCGACCTCGAATCGATCGGTGACGTTAACCCCGCCATATCGCTCGATCGAGTAGCGGGCGCTGCGTTCTGTCCGACCGACGGATATATCCGGCCCCTCGAGATTCTTCGAGGTTACGTCGAAGCGGCTGAGCAGCTCGGCGTGCGATTCAGGTGGAACGAAGAAGTTTTCGAAGCCAGGCTCGGAAGCGATGGGAGAATAGCGTCGCTGTCGACAGCGTCAGATGCAGTAGTTGCCGACAACTACGTAAATGCAGCGGGCCCGTGGGCAGCCGGAGTGGCGGCAATGGCTGGAGTCGTCCTGCCGGTCGTGCCGCTACGCAGGCAGGCGGCGCTCACCGTGCCGACCGATGTTCTGCCTGCGACGATGCCGATGACGATCTTCATGGAAGACGATTTTCATCTTCGTGTCCGCGATGGCCGCGTGATGCTTTGCTGGCCGTCGCCCGAAACTCCTGGTGAACCTGCCGAGCTGAAAGCTGATCGATCATGGATCGACATCGTCACGGCGAAGGGCAAGGACCGCGTTCCCTCCCTTGCGAATGTTCCGATTGACCGGGCGAGGTGTTATGCGGGCCTGTACGAAATGTCGCCCGATGACCATGCGATCATCGGACTGTCGGACGAGTGCGAGAATTTCTGGCTCGCGAACGGGTCGTCAGGTCATGGTGTCATGCATTCGCCCGCGATCGGACAGATCGTCGCCGATCTCGTCCTCGGTCGCACTCCATCCATCGATGTCACCGAGCTGCGCCCGTCCAGGTTTGCGGAGGGCGCAGCGATCGTTTCGAGTGAGCTGATCTAGAGCGGCAGCGGCTCGATGAAAGGGACCGAGAGGTCGCGCGTGCCCTCGAGTTTTCGCGGACGGAACAGCACAGCGAAGATCACGAGGATGATTGCGGCACCGGTCGCGGGCACCATCCAGATTGCCCTCCAGTCATGCATCACACCGGAAGTCGCCCCCGTGATTGCGTAGTGGTCAACTACCTCGCCCGAAACCCACGATCCGATGAAGAGGCCCGCTCCAAGCGTGACAAACGCGATGAGCCCCTGCGCCGCAGCACGAATTCGAGTTCCTGCCTGCTGGTCAACGTAGATCTGGCCGGTTACGAAGAAGAAATCGTAACAGACGCCGTGAAGCAGAATGCCTAGGTAGAGCGCCCAGACCATCGAGCCGGCGTTTCCGTAAGCGAACATCGCGTAGCGCAGAGCCCACGCGGCCATGCCGACAAGCATGATCTTCTTGACACCCATTCGAACGAGCGCGACCGGCAGGAGAAGCATGAAGCCGAGTTCCGACGCTTGTCCCAGCGTCATCTTCGTCGCGGCTTCCGACAGCCCGACTTCATTCAGAAAGAGATTCGTGAACGCATAGTAGAACTGAAGCGGAATGCAGAGCACGAACGATCCGGCGACGAAGGTTGCGAACGATCTGTCTTTCAGCAGTGACAAGGCATCGAGGCCCAGTACATCGCGGACGCTCAGCGGTTTACCGGCTGCGTGAGGCGGTGTGTGAGGGAGCAGAAAGCAGAAGAGTCCAAGGACGATCCCGCCCGCGGCGGCGAATCTCATCGGCGTCGCCGTCGCTTCGAGACCGAGCCGCCCAACGAGAATTCCGGCCACGATCCAGCCAACCGTGCCGAGCACGCGAATCTTCGGAAAATCCTTGGCTGAGTCGCGCATGTTGTCGAACGAAATCGAGTTCGTGAGCGCGAGCGTCGGCATATACAGCAGCGCGTACAGAATCAACAGTGGGTAGAACCGGCTGAAGGACGTCTGCAATGACACGAAGTACAGCAGCGCCGCGCCGGCAATGTGCAGGATCGCCAGCATCCGCTGAGTCGGGAAGAAACGGTCGGCGATCATGCCGACAAAAAACGGCGACACCATTGCGGCGATCGCCGTCGTTCCATATGCGGCGCCGATTTGAGTTCCGTCGAACTTGAGCGTCTGGCCCAGGTACGTGCCCATCGTCACGTACCACGCGCCCCAGACGAAGTACTGGAGGAACATCATTATCGACAGCCGCACGCGCGGGCTCACGGCAGAACCTTGATCCTGATATTGCGGAACTCGACCTTGTCGCCGTGATCCTGCAGACCGATGAACCCGCTCGCCGATTTCCCATAGTTGGGCATCGACTTGAACTTGCTCGCTGCAACTTTTGCTGCCCATTCGGCGCTGCCGAGCTCGTAGGAAAAGAGCTGCTTTCCGTTGAGCCAGTGCTCGACGTGATTGCCTCGAACGACGACTCGGGCGGAATTCCACTCGTTCGCCGGATGCACGAAGCCGCGGGGAGCGGGATAAATCGCAAACGCAGATCCAGCAGAGGTGATCGTCAGCTTGCCATCGGAATGGCGGGCGTCGTCGAGGATCTGCATCTCGGGTCCGCTCTGCCAGATGTAATCGTTGTCTTCGGACGCGCGGTAAATGATGCCGCTGTTGCCCCCCTCCGAAATTCGCCAGTCGAGGGCGAGATCGAAGTTCGTGTACTTGTCGTTGGTGAGAATGTCGCCGGCGGCAATGGTGGTGTCCGCGGTGCGGCTGAGGACACCATCACTTATCAGCCATCCGGGACCGACGGTCGTCTGCTTGTAGTTGTGCCAGCCATTGGTGGTGGCGCCGTCGAAGAGAAGCTTCCAGCCATCGTGCTGCTCACCG
>JBBQYO010000202.1:0-5933 GCA_038208605.1 Gemmatimonadales bacterium
TCGAAGGGAATGGTTGCGCTGACGTACGTGGTCGGCCTCATCGCAATGGTGTTCACCGCGCTCAGCTATCGCGAGATGTCACGCGCGTTTCCAATTGCTGGATCTGTCTACGCATATGCAGGACGCGGACTGTCACCGACCGCGGGATTTCTCGCTGGATGGGCGATCCTGCTCGATTACCTGCTGATCCCGACTCTCTGTTATGTGGTTGGCGCTGCGGCATTGAGGTCCGTCGTGCCTCAAATCCCGCAAGCGGCGTGGGTCATTGGCTTCGTCGTATTCAATACGTCGATCAATCTCCTCGGCATTGAAACCACAGCGCGAGCCAGCAAGATCTTTCTCGTCGGCGAAATGATTGTACTTGGTTTGTTCGTGGTCTTCGGCGCCGTCGCCGTGAGCCGCGGCGTCAACGGCGCGCATTGGAGCCTTGCTCCATTCTATGCGCCAGAAGTCTTCCACATCGGGCTCATCTTCAGCGCGCTCTCCGTTGCAGTGTTGTCGTTCCTCGGCTTCGACGCCATTTCAACACTGGCCGAGGAGGCAAAAGGCGGTGCGCGGGTTGTCGGTACAGCGACGATGATTACGCTCTGCATTGCCGCGGCTCTATTCATCGTGCAGACGTATATCGCGGCGCTGCTGGTGCCGGGCCAGACCGAGTTCGTCGGTGACACAGCGACGAATGACGCGTTCTATACGATCTCGGGAATGATCGGCGGACCCTGGTTGAAATTACTTACCGCCATCTCGGTTGCACTCGCTGCGGCGATTGCGAACGCTCTTGTCGCGCAGGCAGCTACGGCGCGACTGCTATTCGCGATGGCGCGAGATGGACAGCTGCCACGTTTTCTCGCGCATATCGATCCAGTGCGGCGGGTGCCGCAGCGCGCTGTGCTGTTCGTTTCGGCCGTGAGCCTGATTCTGGGACTCTTCTTTGTGGGACAGGTAGGGCTTTTGTCGTCGCTCGTCAACTTCGGTGCTCTGTTCTCATTCCTGCTGCTGCACGTATCAGTCGTCGTCTATTTTCTCTTCAAGAGACGGACGGGCGCGATCGCGCTACACTTCGTCTCGCCAGTAGTTGGTTTCATCGTAATCGGATTCGTATTGATGAATGCAGACGCGCACGCAAAGATCGGCGGTCTCGTCTGGCTGGGAATTGGCGTGGCGATCGTGATCGGCCTGCGAATCTCGGGACGGTCGACCGATCTCAAGCTGGATGGATAAGCGGCTTAACTGCCAGGGTCTTGCGACTTGCTTCCATTGTTCCTGGTCATGCGGTCACCAAAATTCCTGCAATTCCAACCAGCGCGACCAGCAGAAAGTCGCGACCAGTAGCCGGCGAAGTATCGACCGACACGTCGAGCTTGACGTCGCCGCGTCGCGCAGCGGGGAATGGCATTGCGGCGACCTCTGTCTAACGTCTCTCGATGTGGCTTTCACAGAGGAGGCTGGCTTGCAGTCCGGTCGGCCCTCAATCACCTTCGACTGCAATGAGATTCCTCCTGGTTGAAGACGACGTCGCCCTCGCAACGTCGCTGGCGCGTGGTCTGCGCGAGCAGGCCTACGCGGTCGACGTAGCAGCCGACGGACAGGACGGACTTTACCAGGCGAACATCAATCCGTACGACGCGATCATCCTGGACATCAATCTTCCCGCCCTCGACGGGCTCTCCGTCTGCCGGACACTGAGGAAGCAGGGCTCCGCTGTGCGCATTCTCATGCTGACTGCTCGTGGTCGTACCGAAGATCGGATTCAGGGTCTCGACAGTGGCGCCGATGATTATCTGGCCAAGCCGTTCGAGCTCGATGAGCTGCTCGCACGCTTGCGCGCGCTTCTCCGCCGCCGGGGTGAGCAGGTCGACGCTGCAAACTACAAGCTCGACGATCTTGAAATCGACTTCTCGGCCCAACGCGTGCGCCGCCGTGGTGTCGCGGTCGAACTCACGACGAAGGAATTCACACTCCTTGCCTACCTTGCGCGCCACGCAGGCCGAATCATCGGCCGCGCTGAGCTCACCGAGCACGTATGGGATGACAACCACGATCCCTCGACTAACGCAGTCGAGGTCTACATCAACCGGTTGCGCAACAAAATCGATCGGACCGGCTCCTCGCCGCTGATACACACGCGCCGCGGATCCGGCTACTATCTCGGCATGCCATGATTCGGCCCGGCGGGAGAAGGATAGTGTTTCGCGGCGCTCGAATGCTCCGTTCCGTGCGCACCCGTCTCGCTCTCTGGCACACTCTGGTTCTGGCGCTCGTGCTCGGCGCGTTCACGATCTTCACATGGGCGTTGCTTCAGCGCCTGACCCAGGAACGAGTAGATCAGTCACTCGTTGAAGCCGTGCGATCGTTTCACCAGGCGGTTCTCACCGAAGCGCGCGGTGTGCGTACGCCGGATGAAGCCGCGCAGAACGCAGCGCAGGCATTCCGCTTCAGCGGCCGGCGGGTACTCGTATATGGCAGCCATCATACTCTCGTCGCTATTTCCGATTCCGCGCGTGACGACCTCACGATGGCGATCTCAGCGATCGACCGGTCGGACGACTCGCCAATGCACCCTATCTTCGCGTCGCTCACTCCCGGGCGCTCAGCGTTCGCAACCATAAAGAATGGCCGGGATCTTATCCGCGCGTACGCGACGAGCGTGCACGTGGTCGATCAGGATTTTACGATAGTCGCGCTGCAGGTGGGTCAGATCGAGCGGAACGTGCTCGCGAATTTCCTGGAATCTGTGCGGATTGCGATACCGATCGCTCTGGTCCTCGCCGGACTCGGCGGATATTTCCTCGCGCGGCGAAGCTTCGCTCCTGTCATCGACATGGGACGGCGAGCGTCGTCGATCGATTCGGAGAGTCTCGACGCCAGGCTTGCAGTCCGAAATACAGGCGACGAAATGGACGAGTTGGCAACGCTCTTCAACGACATGCTGTCGCGCCTCGAGAGGTCGTTCGTGCAACAGCGCCAGTTCATGGCCGACGCTTCCCACGAGCTGCGCACTCCGATCGCAAGCCTGAGAGCCGAGGCGAGCGTGACATTGTCTCAGCCGAGAAGCTCACACGAGTACAAGTCGTCGCTCGAGCACGTGAGAGATGAGGCCCGCCGTCTCAGCGCCATCGTTGACGATCTCTTCACTCTTGCGCGCCTCGAGGCTGAGGAGGGCATCGTTCAGAGGAAGGACTCGTTCCTGGAGGAAGAACTGCTGGAAAGCATCGCGCGCATTCGTCCCCTGGCGCAGGATCGCGGCGTGGCCCTCACATTTCACCCGTCCGTCGAAGCGCGCTACCACGGCGACCCGGTGCTCGTCGATCGCATTGTCACCAACCTTCTGGACAACGCCATCAAGTACTCGCCGCGAGGGAGCGCCGTAATGGTTGACCTTGCATCATCAAACGGAACTCACACCGTGCGAGTGTCAGATGATGGACCGGGCATTCCCGAAAAAGCGCAGCCTCATATATTCGACAGGTTCTTCCGCGCCGATGCTGCGCGCACGCGCTCCACGGCGACAGGTGGCGCGGGACTTGGTCTATCGATCGCCTGGCGCATCGCGCGGGCTCACGGCGGCGATCTGGTTCTCACGTCATCCGACAGAACTGGTACCGTTTTTACTCTGACGCTACCGGCTGCCTGACGCCTCGTTCGACGTCAGCGACGAGAGTAGGTCAGGAGCGTGAACGTGTCGTCGAAGTATGAATTCGGATAAAAAGGCGACACTGCGGTGTTCACCTTCTTCGCTACGTCCACCGTGCCTTCTGCCGTCACCAGATAGATCTTCTGCGTGATCGGATTGAACGCCATCGTCCGGGCAAATGGCCGGGTGGTGAACGCTTCGGCGAGAGAATAGTGGTCGGCGTTGACCTGATCGAAGATCACCAGATTTGCATCCACGCCGTTGGAAGTGAGCACCTGGTGGCGGACTGAATCGTACACGACTCCATCGTTGCCGCGTCCGATTGTGAATGTGCCAACGACTACGCCCGTGCGTGAGTTCATCACCGCGAGTACTGGACGAGCGCCGCGGCACCCGACGAACAGTCGGTGATTTGCCCGGTCCAGTGCGAGTCCTGTTGGCTCCTCGCATCCCGTCACCTTCCATTCGGCAGTCGCGCGCCTTCGCTGTGCGTCCACCGTCGCCAATGAGTTACGATCACGCTCGGCCACGAAGAGATTGCCTTCGCCATCCACCACCGCGCCGTCGAGCTTTGCGCTCGGCATGTTTACCTTAGCGGTCACTGTGCCGTGCTCTGCATCGATGAATGTGATCGCCTTGCTGTCGCCCATCATGAAAGCAAGCTGCTTGCTGAGCGGTTCGTAAATCGCTGCGTCCGCGTCGTTGCCGAATTTTATGCGGCCGATGGTTTCCAGGGTCGATAGCCTGAAGACCGTCGTTGTTCCGTCTTCATTGGTTGTGTATCCGCGGTCAAACTCCGGAACAAGCGCGGTAGCATTCGCGCCCTCCGACTCGTCGATAACGCGCCTCACCTTTTGCGCGGCGAGGTCGTAGACCGTGACACCTGCCTGGCGGCGGCCGATGAAGAGAAGAGAGTGAACCGGATCGAGCGCGAGGTAGTCCCACGCCGGAGCGACGCCCGGAAGGATAACTGACGACTCGAGCCGATAGAACTGTTTCTGCTGGGCTCCGGCGGGCGCGGTCGCAAGAATTGCAACCACCGACAGGCGAAAAAGGGATTGCACTCTCATGACTGCCTCAGGACGCTGGGTGACCTGCTCTCGCGAGCTTCCGCGTATCGCTATTGACACACCTTGTCGACCGTTTGTGGTATTCGCAACTCCGCAGCTTTGTTAATCGTGCGTATAGGTAGGCGGTTGTTATGTTGCCCGCGTTAACGATGACGACGCATTTGTCGCGTTGACGCATAAGTGGTTTTCGCCCGCTCGCAATCCGTTCCATTTACGCGCAACACCCGTCCGCTGCGGTAGGCCCGCGCCCATCGCACATCACCTCCGCATGATCCGGAGCTTTCGAATGTCGAATCGCAACACGCTCGCCCTGTTGGCTGTGGCCAATCTCATCGCAATGCTTGCCATTCCTTGCCTGGTTGCCGCTGCTACGCCTCACCGCAGCACGCTTTCCGCGACGGTGTCCGGAACAGTCGTGGAAGCAACTTCGCACGAGCCGGTCGCCGCCGTTCAGATCGTGGTGGTCGGAACAACAATTGGCGGCGTGACTGACGCTCAGGGGCACTACAGGCTGAGCGGACTCCCCGCGGGCGAAGTGCGCATCCGCGCGCGTCGCATTGGATATGCAAGCAGTGAGCGCACCGTTACAGTTGGCGACGGCGCGACGGCGACGGTGGACTTCACGATAGCCGCAGCGACTCTTGCTCTCGATGCGGTTGTCGTGACCGGTACCGCCGGGGGTACGCAGATGCGTGCAATCGGCAACACGGTCGACAAGCTCGACATCGCGAAGGAAGCGCAGTCGTCGCCCGCGGTGAATGTGCAGCAGCTGCTCGGGCAGAAGAGCGCAGGCGTGCTGATTCTTCCGAATCCCGGCATGGTCGGTACAGGAAGCGCAGTGAGGATTCGCGGTGCAGCCAGCCTCTCCCTCACCAACCAGCCGATCGTTTATGTGGATGGGGTGCGAGTCGACAACAATCCGGCCGGCGGCCCTGCGATTCGAAACGGCAGGTATGCGTCGAGGCTGAACGATTTCAATCCGGAAGACATCGAGTCGATGGAAATCATCAAGGGACCGGCCGCCGCCACGTTGTATGGCACCGAAGCGTCGAACGGAGTGATTCAGATCATCACGAAGCGTGGGAAGAGCGGTAAGACTCGCTTCGAGTACTCCCAGAAAGTAGGCGGCAATTTTCTGCCGAATGTCGCTGACCGGATCAACCCTAGCTTCGGAAAGAATCCAACGACGGGGCTGCTGGACAGCATCAACGTCATCAAGATGTGGAAGG
>JBBQYO010000203.1:0-5930 GCA_038208605.1 Gemmatimonadales bacterium
CGAGACACTTTGCGTAGAAGGTCATCGCTTCGCGTGTCTGGCCGTCGAAGTTGAGGTAGGCGTTGATCGCTTTCATACTGTATTTCCTCGTAGCGGGATGACAAAAAAAGGCCGGCGCGCTTTTGTGTCGCCGACGGCGACCGAATAAGCTGCCAACAGAATGGTGCCGAGTACAGAGGGAAGAGACACAGCGTTCCGGCATCTTCGCCGCATGCCGGTTGATACAGCGAAATCGCTACTTCGGGTTACGCGCGATCGATGCGACGCCCTGCACGAGACGCCGGGCCTCATCTTCATTCGTGTAAAGTGCGCAGCCCGCACGCACCAGACCTTCATCCTCGAGGCCCAGGCATTTCAACACAGTGCTCGCATAAAAGTCGCCGTGCGAGACGAACACCCCAGCTTGCGCCAGCTGCTCCGCGACGCGGCGGGAAGGAATTCCCCGAACGGTGAACGCAATCGTCGGCGTGCGCGGAGACTCCGGCGGCGGACCATACACCCGCACCCCGTCAATTTCGCCGAGCCCGCTCCACATGAGACCAAAAAGATTCGATCCGCGCTCATGTATCTCATCGAAAGTCGATTCGAGACGATCGCGCCTCGAACCACCTGCGCCGCTGAGCGAAGCGAAAAAGTCTACAGCCGCTGCTGCTCCGACAATCCCTTCATGATTGAGCGTGCCCGTTTCAGCTCTGTCGGGTGCAGTGTCATGAGCAGGGAACAGCTTCGGAAAATCCGTCGATTCCAGCAAATCGCGTTTTCCATACAGCACGCCGATGTGCGGACCGTAGTACTTGTAAGCCGAGCACGCGAGAAAATCGCAGCCGAGCTCGCGGACGTCGGGCAATGTGTGCGGCGCATAATGCACCGCGTCGACGAACATCAAAGCTCCTGATGCGCGCGCCATCTCGCCGGCTTTTCGAACATCGTTAATGGTGCCGAGTGCGTTCGAGGCCGCCCCCATGGCGACGAGCCTCGTCTTGTTCGAAAAAAGACTCTCGAAGTGATCCCAATCGAGCTGGCCTGTCTCCGGGATCATCTTCACAGTCCGGACGACGAGATCGCGTTCGAGCGCGAGCTGCCGCCACGGATCGACGTTCGCATGATGATCGAGCTCGGTGACAATGATCTCGTCACCCGGTGAGAAGCGGCGCCCCAGCGCTCGCGACAGATGAAAGTTCAGCGTCGTCATGTTCGCGCCAAACACGATCTCGTCCGGCGACGCGTTCAGGAAATCCGCCAAAGCCTCACGCGCATCCGCGATCGCCGCGTCAGTCTCGGCGCTGGTGGGATAGGCCCAGTCTGTGTTTGCGTTGTGATTGTACAGGTAGTCGAGCATTGCGTCGCCGACGGAGCGAGGAACCTGCGTTCCACCTGGACCGTCGAAGTAAGCAACGGGATTCCCATTGTGTACCCGCTCGAGCGCGGGAAATTGCGCCCTTATTTCGCCGACCGTCGCAACCGGTGAGGCTCGCTCATTCATCGTGAGAGTCATGCGGCAAAATCTAGCTTTCCAGCGACCATTCGCTGCCCCGGGTGAATTTCGTCTTGAAAGACTCCACATCGCCCGTATTCACCGCGACTCTCAACTCCGACAGACGCTTCTCGAACGCCGAGATCGCTGCGTCGATCGCTCCCGCGTTTTCCTGCGCGATCGCGCTCCACATCTCCGGCGAGCTGCCTGCAAGCCGCGTCATGTCGCGACCGCCTGGTCCAAGCTCCACACGCGCGATGCCTGCGTCACGAAGCGTCAAGGCGAGCGTGGAAGAGAGGAGATGCGGCAGGTGGCTCACCCACGCCATGCGCGAATCGTGCGCTGAAGCATCGGCGGTGACCGGAATCCCGCCTAGCGAAATCCAGAATTCCCGCGCAGCTGCGAGCGTGGCGTCCGAAGTTGTCGCGGTCCGACAGACAAACACACGCTGGCCCTCGAACATGCCGGCGCGAGACGCCTCCCATCCGGAGCGATGGTCGCCTGCCAGCGGATGACATCCAACAAAACGCTGGCCGAGGCCTGCGTCTTCAGCCGCATTGATGACGAGTCTCTTCGCGCTGCCGACATCGATGATGAGGCCCGCAAGTTCTGCGACGGAGGCGATCCGTGGCATGACCTTTCTCGCAGCGTCGCCAGGCAGCGCGACCACGATCGTCCCGGCTCGAGAACAGCCATGCAGTGACTCGTCAACCGCTGCCGCGATTACGCCTTCCGACATCCCTGCTTCCACCGCAGCGGTGTTCCTATCGTGCGCAATCACGCGCATGCCCTTGTTGGCAAGCGCACGCGCGACCGAGCCGCCGATCAGCCCCAGTCCGATAACAGCAACAGTCCCTGAGTCGCTCATTCAGATTGTTCCTGCACCCGGCGCGACAGGCCGACGATGTGCCAGAAGATTTCTCGAACAGGCTCCTCTGGGACCTGGAGTCTTCGCGCGTGTGATACTGCGTTTCGAATGACTACGGCTTCTCGCTGCGGATCGAGAATCGGCAGACCGGCCGACCGCTTCAGCCCCGTTGTGCGTCGCGCAACGGTGAGTCGCTGCGCGATGAGATCCACCAGCTCGCGGTCGAGTTTCTCGAGCTCCTCTCTACAGGCACGAAGCTGCGCGACTGGATCGGACTGCTGTCGGTGGTCTGTCATAATGAGAGAAGTGGTGTGTTCGCGACGAGGGGCTGCGGTGAATTCATTTCGTGTGACTTCGCGATGGGGATTCTCATGGTCCGGCCGGCCGCGGCGGCGAACGGCTCGAGCCGTTTCATCAGGTTGTCGAACGCGTCGAGCGTAAGTGATTGATCGCCGTCGGATAGCGCGTGCTCGGGATCCGGATGAACTTCGACGATCAGACCATCCGCGCCCGCGGCAATCGCGGCAAACGATAGTGGCGCAACCAGATCTGCATCTCCGCCTGCGTGGCTCGGATCGACCAGCACGGGCAGGTGCGTCTCACGCTTCAGCACAGGAATGGCGGAGATGTCGAGCGTGTTCCGCGTTGCCGTTTCGAACGTGCGAATTCCCCGCTCGCAAAGAACGACGTTCGGGTTTCCGTGAGACATGATGTATTCGGCAGCCATGAGCAGTTCCTTCACCGTTGCAGACATCCCCCGCTTGAGCAGGACCGGTCGTTGTACGCGGCCGAGCTCGGACAGCAATGCAAAGTTCTGCATGTTCCGGGCACCGACCTGGAGCATGTCCGCATGTTCGGCGACTAGATCGACGTGCCGCGTGTCGAGCACCTCAGTTACGACCGGCAGACCAGACTCGCGCCGCACGTCTGCCAGCATCTTCAGCGCTTCGAGTCCAAGTCCCTGAAAACTGTACGGCGAGGAGCGAGGCTTGAATGCACCACCGCGCAGCATGCACGCTCCGGCCATTCGAATCGATCTGCTCGTCTGTCCGAGCATCGTCCGATTCTCGACCGAGCAGGGTCCAGCGATCACCGAGACCGATCCTCCGCCGAAAATTGCGCCGAACCCCGCGTTCACGACGGTTCGATCCGCCGCGAACTCGAGCGATGCAAGCTTGTAGGGTTTGAGCACGGCCATGACCGACTCGACACCCGGCATCGAGCGAAGCGGTAAACTCTCGAGGAGAGCTTCATCGCCAATGCAGCCGATGATGGTCCGTCGCTCGCCGCGCGAGAGATGAGTACGAAGGCCGAGCGCCTCGATGCGCTCGCGAATGTAATCGAGCTCGTGTTCGGTGATGGTCGATTTAGTGATGATGATCATGGTGCGTGTCTCTCGAGGTTATGTCCCGCGGCGAACCACCAAAACAAAAAGGACCCGTGAATTCACGGGCCCTCTGGTTGCGCGACTGTGTTTGCAGTTTCTGCCTACTCTCGCGTGAACTCCAGATAGCGGCCCGTGTGGGTCGAATAGGAATACGCGTAATAGTGCTGGCCGGTCTGCATGACTCGAGGATAGCGACTCGACAGAGCGCGTGTCAAGAAGATTGTCTCATGAAACGTGACGCGGTCGCCGAAGTACTGCTCTTCACGCCGGTCGCAACCGAACCGAACCCGATGGCCGGCAGGGCCCGTCCGCGTGTCACTAATGCAGGGTTTCGCCTTTTTCCAGCATCCCGATGAATTGTTCGATCCGCTTTTTTCGGGTCTCCGCTTTTTTTGCCGTTTGAATTCGAAAGAGAATGGCATATCGGTTCTGGCGGCTGATCGTTTCAAAAAAAGCCTTTGCTTTTGGGCTGCTTGCGAGCGCGACCTCGAAATCTTCAGGAACACCCGCCGTTCGATGCGAGTCGTAAGCCGCTTCCCATTGTCCGTTCTGCTTGGCTCGCGCGATAGACGCCAGCCCACCGGGTTTCATTCTGCCGTTTTCGATCAGCTTCAGCGCCTTCGCACGATTGATCTTGGACCAGATGCTTCTCGTCCCGCGCGGAGTGAATTTCTGCAGCCACGACTCTTCGTCGTAAGCCTTCTTCTGCCCGTCGATCCACCCGTAGCAAAGGGCGACGTCGAGAGCTTCCTGATACGTGACTGATGTCAGCCTGGCCGATTTTTTTGCAAGTCTAAGCCACAGGCCTGGCGATGATTCGGAATGCGAGGCCAGCCACGTTTCCCACGCCTTTTGGTTTTTGAAAAGGACAGTGTTCAGCTCGGCCACGCGTTCATCTCTCCAGTAGTCTTGTGCGCCTGATAGTGAACTGACGGCGCGGCCGAGGCAAGCAACAGTTGCCTCGCACCTTTTGCCGTGTTAATTGCGTTGAAGCGGCTCAAACAGGAGAAATGAATGCGCATCTTGACGATTCTCACGACGCTGGTGCTGGCATCGGTTGGTGCGGCATTAGCGACGTGCACAGATCCCACGAGCTCATCGTCGAGTGAGGCGCTGGCCGTTTCCGCGGCGACGCAGCAGGGCAACGCGAAGATCAAGTCGGTGAAGGTGGCGCCGTCGAGTGGGACAGTGGCCGTCGGATCGACACTTCAGCTCAGCGCCGCAACCACCCCCGCAAGCTCAGCGGTTTTTACCTGGAGCAGCTCGAACAATGCAGTTGCGTCAGTCAGCGGGAATGGACTTGTTACGGGCGTTGCAGCCGGTACAGCAACGATTTCTGCATCCGCATCGGGCAAGACTGGAACATCGTCGGTTATGGTAACGGCGACTCCACCGCCGCCCGGACCACCACCACCACCGCCGCCACCGCCGCCACCGCCACCCCCGGCAAGTGTGTTCGTCGGGGCGGGAGACATCGCGTCCTGCTCTTCGACTGGCGATGAAGCGACAGCCAACCTGCTCGATGGAATCAGCGGAACCGTATTCACACTCGGCGACAATGCGTACGAGAGTGGCTCAACTGCCGAATTCACCAATTGCTACAATCCATCGTGGGGTCGCCACAAATCCCGCACCAGGCCGGCACCGGGGAACCACGACTACGTGACCGCCGGCGCTTCAGCGTACTATTCGTACTTTGGCTCCGCTGCGGGCGATCCTGCAAAAGGCTACTACAGCTACGACCTCGGCGACTGGCACATTTTCGCCCTCAACAGCAACATCGCGGACGGGGCCGGATCGGTGCAGGAACAGTGGCTTCGTGCGGATCTCGCGGCCAGTACCAAGTCCTGCACGCTGGCTTACTGGCACCATCCACGATTCAGCTCTGGCCTGGAGCACGGAAGCGATGCGAGCCTTCAGCCGCTGTGGCAGGCACTATACGATGGAAATGCCGACGTCATCCTGAGCGGACACGATCACTACTACGAGCGGTTCGCCCTTCAGACTCCAGCGGGGGCGGCTGATGCGACGCGCGGAATCAGAGAGTTCGTCGTCGGAACCGGCGGACGCAGCCACTACAGCCTCGGGACGCTGAAGGCCAATAGTCAGGTCTTCGACAGTACGACGTTCGGAGTTCTGAAGCTCACACTTTATTCGGGGAGCTACGCGTTTCAGTTCGTGCCGGTCGCGGGCGGAACGTT
>JBBQYO010000204.1:0-5915 GCA_038208605.1 Gemmatimonadales bacterium
CGGGCTCGGTATTCCTGCTGACAAGCTCGGCGCCGTTTTCGAGCCGTTCGTCCAGCTGGAACGAAAACTGACGAGCGGTCATGAGGGAACGGGACTTGGCCTTGCCATCAGCCGGGACCTTGCGCGAGGACTTGGCGGAGAGCTGTCCGTCCAAAGCTCGAATGGTGACGGGTCTACATTTGCGTTGCGTCTGCTGACAAAGGCGCCCGCGGCCGCGTAGGTCGCAGCATTCTTAATTCGGAAATGCGAGGTTGCGGCTCCGCGTGCGAGGCTCGTAATATGAATTGTCGCGCGACCCGAATTCGCTCGAGTCCGACTCCTTTCTCATGAAGCGGCTGAGAATCCGACCTTACCAATAGGCGTGTCCCAGACTCCCATCGACCGGCACGACGAAATGCTCGGCGAGCATTATCGAATCGAACGCGAGCTGGGACATGGCGGGATGGCTACCGTCTATCTCTGCACTGACGTTCGCAGCGGCAGCCACGTGGCGGTAAAACTTCTTCGTCCAGAGCTTGGAAGCGTCGTGACCCGCGAGCGATTCTCCAGAGAGATCGCGTTCGCCGCTGAAATGGACCACCCCCGGATCCCGAAAGTCCTCGACAGCGGGACGGCCGATGGTCTCCCGTTTTACGCGATGAACTTTGTCGAGGGGGAATCGCTCCGCGACCGGCTCGTTAGAGAGCCGCGCCTTCCCGTCGACGAGGTCCGGAGAATTACGACCGCGATCGCCGGTCCGATGAGCTACGCGCACGAGCGCAACATTGTCCACCGCGACATCAAGCCCGAGAACATTCTGCTTTCGGGCGACAAGGTGTACGTCCTGGACTTTGGCGTTGCTCGAGCGATTGCGGGTGCTGCGGGCGACCGGTTGACTCGCACCGGAATTACGCTCGGCACTCCGGCCTATATGAGTCCTGAGCAGGTAACCGCAGACCGCGACCTCGACGTGCGCAGCGACATCTATTCGCTCGGCTGCGTCGTGTACGAGATGCTCGCTGGCACTCCGCCCTTTTCCGCGAGCTCACCGCAGCTGCTAATGGCCGCGCGCTTCTCACGCGCGCCGCGTGCGCTTGGTCCATTGCGCGGAGACGTGCCCGAGGCGATGGAGAAGGCCATCGACAAAGCGATGGCGCGGGCACCCGAAGACAGATGGCAGAGTGTGGATGCGTTTGTCGACGGAATGCTTCCGCCCGCTGTAATTCAAGAGGCCGGCGCGGAATCGCAGCCGTCGCGAAACGAGCTGCTCGAGCAGTTGAAGAAAACTTTTGCGGGGATCTACGCTGTAGAGTCCGAGTTGAAGGGCGGAGGCATGAGCAGGCTTTTCCTCGCGACCGACACCGGGCTCAAGCGAAGGGTTGTCATCAAGATCCTTCCGCCGGATCTCATCAGCCCGATGATGCTCGCTCGCTTCCGCCGGGAGAGCGAGGTGACCGCGGGTCTTCAACATCCGCACATACTTCCAGTCATCTCGGCCGGCGTCAAAGACGAGCTCGTCCACTACGTCATGCCGTTCATCGACGGCGAATCGCTCAGAGCGCTCATAGAACGCACGAAAGAAATCCCGATTCAGTACGCGCTTCGGCTTTTTCGCGAGATGACAGACGCGCTGGCATATGCGCACAAGGCTGGCGTCATACACCGCGACATCAAACCGGAAAACGTCCTCATCCAGGACGGACACGCTGTTCTCGCCGACTTCGGCATCGCGGCGGCGCTGAGCGGCGACGGTAACGATAACGGAGGCGCAAGACTGACTGGCACCGGCATGTCGCTCGGTACCGTCGGGTATATGGCTCCGGAGCAGGCACTCGGCGAAAAGACAGTCGATGCACGCGCCGATATCTACGCGATGGGCGTTGTTGGATACGAGCTCTTTGCGGGCACGCCTCCGTTTACCGGAGCGACTGATCAGGCAATTCTAATCGGGCATCTCACGAAAGAAGCGCCCGACCTCTGTGACATTCGCCGAGACACACCGACGCTGATCGCCGAGTCGATCAAGCGTGCGATGCAGAAGGACCCGGCGCTGCGTTTTCAGAACGCCGGCGAGTTTCGCGATGCAATCGATGCCGCCGCAAACGCGACCGGCACTTTCGCGACTCGCTCCACCGATTCGATGCCGGCACTGCAGCTCGGCAAGTTTCAAAAGCTTTCGAAGAGAGCGAAGATCGCGATTCCAATTGCTGCGGTCGTTGCGATTGCTGCTGTGACAACTCTGGTGATCAAGCTGCGAGGACCATCGACGAGCAAGGAAGGTGTGTCGGTCGTGGTCGCGCCGTTCAATACACTCACGGAGAATCAGAAACTCTGGCATGAGGGAATGGTCGATCTGTTGTCGCGTTACCTGGACGGTATCGGTCCGTTCAGGACGGTTTCGCCGACACTGGCCATCAAAGGCTATCCGGCGACAGGAGACAGCGTTAGCGCGATGGCGCTGGCAGCGAGAACCAAAGCGCAGTTCGTAGTTTACGGGAATGTCTCGGGCATCGAAGGTGACTCCGCCACATTGCGAGTCAACCTGTTCGATGTGAAGGCGCACGCGACGACGACAGTCGAGGCCACAGGCGTATCTGTGGAAGCGGCGGCGGGAAAGGCGGCCTCCGGGATTCTCACGGAGCTCGGCAAGAAGTATCGGCTCGGTGCATCGAAGCAGGCGTCGATCGGTTCGTCATCGATCGTTGCACTTCGCGCATTCCTCCAAGGCGAGCAGTTCTTTCGGCGAACGTCGTGGGATTCCGCGTCGATCGAATACGCGAAGGCCATCTCCGCGGACAGCACGTTCGCGCTCGCCCTTCGCCGCGCGGCGCAGGTGGGCGGATGGCAGCGCAACGGCAGTGATTCAACCGCGCGGTCGCTCTGGCTGAGGGCAGGAGCTGCAAATCACAATCTGGCTTACCGTGACAGTCTCCTTCTCACATCGGATTCCCTGATGGCTGCGCTCGCGCCGCTGCGCAGCGATTCGATGGACTGGCCAAAGTTGACGCGCCTTTTTGCGACAGTAGACAAAGCCGCGTCGAAGTATCCGGACGATCCGGAAGTCTGGTACACCGTTGGAGAAGCGCGCTTTCACCACGGCTACGGCACTCCTGCTGACATCACTGAGGCTCAAACGCTCGACGCGTTCAACAAATCCATCGCACTTGATTCTGCATTCGCTCCGGCATACGTCCACGCTATCGAGCTCTCATTCACACTCAATGGAACTGAGGCGGGAAAAAAGTACAGTCGCGCATACCTCGCACTCAACCCGACGGACGTCGAGGCGGAAGGAATTTCAATTGTCGACAAGGTGGCGAACGGTGCCGGAGATGTTGACGCAGTGCTCGACAAGGCACCAACGGACGCGATCATGGCGGCCTATTTTACTCTTCGTCGCTGGCCCGATAGCGCAGAGACTGCGCTGAAACTGCTTCAGGCTCCCGGTCGCAGACCTCGCACGACTGCCGGTTTCGCAGCCGACTCGGTGCGGTTCTGGAATCTTCTTCCACTGGAGTTCGCTTATCGAGGGCACCTCGCGCAGGCGTACAAGGTTCTTGGAGATCGGCCTTCTCGATTGTTCGTCGAGCTGGCCTTGCTCGGCGGAATTCCCCGTGACTCCGCGAACGCTGTGATCGGTAGCTGGATCGCTAAGGGAATTCCGCAGGCCTTCTACGCTCTGCCGTGGCTCGCGCAACAGGGCGACCAGGCGAAGATAACCGTACTCCGGGACAAGGCCGATTCAGCGTCGAGGGTTGGCACCGACTTCGCGCGCCGAAGCTGGCGATATCGCTCCGGTTCGACTCGCGCTTATCTGCTTCTCGCCAAACACGACACAGCGAACGCCATCAAGGAGTTCACCGCTCTTCCGGACACACTTTGCATCGCGTGCTACATTGATCGACTACAGACGGCTCGCCTGCTTGCCGCGAAAGGCAAGAGCGATGAGGCCGAAAACCTGCTCGATCAGAGGCTCAACAGTCTCATTACGCCGAGCGAAATTCTGATGGCGCTGGAGCGGGGACGGATCGCAGCCAGGCAGGACAGGAAGGCTGACACTATCAAGGCGTACCGTCTGGTTGAGAACGCATGGGCGAAAGGCGATCCGGCCGTTAAACCGTTTGTAGACGAAGCAAAACGGGCGATTGCGAAAGCGGGCGGGTAGGCGGCCGCGATTGGTTTGTGCGCCAGCGAACACTCGAGAATCTCTGCTGGCGGCTGGCCCCACCGCGCCTTAGAATTGCACTGACAGAACCTGCAAAAAAACACTATGCAGGACCAGAGCTGGAGTCCGGAGCTCCGTCTAAAACTCAGGGGGTTTATCGTGAAACGCTTGCCACTCGCGTTACTGGCGGTCATCGTTGCCGCTGCCTGTCAGGAAATTCCGACGTCACCGCAGGCCACGACCGAGGCTGCTGTTCTCGCGGCCCGGGTCAGCAATCCTCCACCGCCGCCGATCGACACGGGAGCAGCGGGCTCGTTCACGCCAGACGCCTCAGCGGCGAGCGTTCGTGCAGCCGCGGCTAGCGGCGGGACTGTAGGATCCTCGGCATTCTTCACGGTTGGGGTCCGCTACTTCGTCAGCCCGACCGACAACTCAGGCTACATTCATTTCCGGAACGACAGCAACAACAACGGCTCGGGCGGTTCCATCAAGGTCAGGAATGGCGTGGTGTCCGGAAACGGCTTTCTGACGCTCAACCTGACGGACGGCGTTCTTCGCATCGATCTCTCGAGCGTGCAGCAGCCGCCGAGCTTCGTCGGTTGCTCTTTTGTGCCCGGAGACGCTCCAACGCAAAATGGCGGCGGCGTCTGTTTCAGTCTCTTTTTCAGCAGCGCGACCTTCACGCCGACTGGCGGGAGCCCGATACAGGGCAGCGTGCAGCTGTTCCCATCGTTCACCGTAATTCCCTGCGAGGGCAGCTGCGGCCCCGGTTAATTACGATGTCGTCTGACCAAAGAGCCGGAAAGCCTCGTGCTTTCCGGCTCTTTGTATTTATACTCTCCAGAGATTTTTCTGGAGATAGTGTGCGGCCCCACGTCAGAGCTTTTCAAACAACGTTTCTCGCGTCATGTCTGCTCGCATTTGCGTTTCAGTCGACGAGCGCGCAGACTCCCGGCACGTGCCGGTCGCGGTCGTCGCCTTCTCTGCCGCAACTTCAGGCATGTATCGACTCGCTGCTTGTCAGAACATCGGCCGACTCAGTCGCCGCGTCGCGATACCGCGCACTTGTCGATTCGCTGGCGTCATCGAACCGGCAGATGCTTCTCACCATTCAGGACATTTACCGAAGGCTTCCGCCTGATGGAAAAACTGTCGCCGAATACACCGGCAAGATCGGTCTATCCGATACTGCAACGATCACGGTTGTAACCGGGGATCTCGTCGTCAAAGGCCGGATCTGTATTCCCGACGCATGTATTGCGGATGCGGGTGACCAGATTCAGATCCGCGCGCAAAAAGCTGCTGGGATACTCTTTCAGTCCAATCGCGACGGCTCGTGGGTTCAATCTCCGTGCGCTGGCATTTCCGGCCTGTCGATGTCGCCCGATCTGGGACTGAGGCTCGTACAGAACCAGCGCTGGACGCCAACGGGGGCTCACCTTGACTTTATCTGCCCGGATCACGCGACGGGATCAGTGGGCTTCGACTCGCAAGCGGAATGGAGCTTCAACGGTCAGAAGCCAGGGCAGACGGCGCTGGGAACGCAACGGCTGGTGATCAGAACAGACGAAGGCGCGAAGACGGTTTACTTCGCCACGTGGGCCGAGGGTTGGAAGCTGGAGTTCCGCAGCTCTGCTGATGGATGCAAGTGGTGCGAAAATCTTCGCTGGAAAGTTCCATATCAATGAGAATGGATCATTCACAACAGGAGTGCACTGTCTCCGCTCTCGTCTTGTAACAAAAGATTGCCAGAGCGGTTACGGACGGGGTG
>JBBQYO010000205.1:0-5911 GCA_038208605.1 Gemmatimonadales bacterium
GCGCCGGGTTCGCGTCCGCCGCGCGGACCGGTGGTCGCTGCATGGTTCTTCGCAATCAGCCATTGATCTACCGCTGAAACGAAAAAGGGCACCTCGGCCGAGGTGCCCTTTTTCAGTCAGTCGAGGAGCTCAGATGTCGAGATTGCTCACGAACTTCGCGTTTTGCTCGATGAACAGTCTTCGCGGCTCGACTTCGTCTCCCATCAGCGTCTGGAATGTGTCGTTGGCGAGCACCGCATCTTCCATCGTCACCTTCAGGATCGTACGCGTCTCGGGATCCATTGTCGTTGACCAGAGCTGGCCCGGATTCATTTCGCCGAGTCCCTTGTAGCGCTGAATGTTGGGCTTGCTGTCGCCGACGGTGAGACGCCCCACGTATTCAGCGCGCTCTTTCTCGTCATACGCGTAGTACTCTTCCTTGCCCTTTGCGACGCGATAGAGCGGCGGCTGAGCGATGTAGATGAACCCTGACTCAATCAGCTCGGGCATCTGACGAAAGAAAAACGTGAGCAGCAGTGTGCGGATGTGCGCGCCGTCGACGTCGGCATCGGTCATCAGGATGACCTTGTGATACCGAACATTCTCCAGCGTGAACTCTTCCTTGATTCCTGCGCCGATCGCCGTGACGATCGTCCGGATTTCCTCGTTGCCAAGGATCTTGTCGATGCGCGCGCGCTCGACGTTGAGGATTTTTCCGCGAAGCGGAAGGATGGCCTGGAACGCGCGGTTGCGGCCCTGCTTGGCTGATCCGCCGGCACTGTCGCCTTCGACGAGATAAATCTCGCAGAGCGCTGGATCGCTGAGCGAACAATCCGCCAGCTTGCCAGGAAGATTTCCGATGTCGAGCGCAGATTTCTTTCGCGTGAGATCGCGCGCCTTGCGTGCAGCCTCACGTGCTCGTGCCGCGGAGACAGCCTTTTCGATGATGATGTTGGCAACGCGTGGATGCTCTTCGAGATACGCTCCGAGCATCTCGTTGACGACAGTCTTGACTGCGCCTTCGACCTCGGAGTTTCCGAGCTTCGTCTTGGTCTGACCTTCGAACTGCGGCTCGCGAACCTTGACGGAAAGAACCGCAGTGAGTCCTTCGCGAACGTCGTCTCCGCTGAGCGTCGTGTCGCCGCCCTTCTTTGTCGCGTTCTTGGAAGCGTAAGCGTTGATCGTTCGCGTCAGCGCTGCCTTGAAACCGGTGAGATGCGTTCCACCCTCGTGGGTGTTGATGTTGTTGACGAACGAGAAGACGCTTTCGTTGTAGCCGTCGTTGTACTGAAAGGCGAGCTCAATACCGACGTCATCGCGGTCGGTGTCGATGTAGACGATCTCGGTGTGAAGCGCCTTTCTCGACGTGTTGAGATACCCAACCATCTCGCGAAGTCCGCCCTTTGCGAGAAACATCTCGATTTTTTCCTGGCCGGCACGCTCGTCGCGGAGATGTATCTCGACGCCCTTATTTAGATACGAGAGCTCGCGCAGGCGATTCGCCACCGTATCGTAGTCGAAGCGAAGCTCAGTAAAGATCTCGGCGTCAGGCTTGAACCACACTTTTGTCCCGGTGTCTTTCTGCGCGACTTTGCTGAGCACGGTGAGCTGGGTCTTCGTGTAACCACGAATAAAGTCCATGTAGTGTTCTTTGCCGTCGCGTCTCACCCATACCTTGAGCTGCTCCGACAGCGCGTTGACGACGGACACACCGACGCCGTGAAGTCCGCCGGACACCTTGTAGCTGTCCTTGTCGAACTTTCCGCCGGCATGGAGCACAGTCATCGCGAGCTCGACGCCGGGAATTTTCTCGGTTGGATGGATGTCCACCGGAAAACCGCGACCGTCGTCGATGACGGTAATCGAATCGTCAGCATGAATCGCTACTTCGATTCGCGTCGCGTGGCCGGCAAGCGCCTCGTCGATGGAGTTATCGACGACTTCGTAAACCAGATGATGAAGGCCGCGCGACGATGTCGAGCCGATATACATTCCGGGCCGTTTGCGCACGGCCTCGAGACCTTTCAATACCTGAATCTGCGCCGCGTCGTAACGCGTTTCACTCGCTGTTGCGGTCTTCGCCATTTAGTCGGGGAGGTCGAAAAGGTAGGAGCCGAACACAAGCCGAAAACAAGTTGTTCGGCAGCTTTAATAAGCTAACGTTCAAAGGCCGTTTTAGCAATGCAAACCTGGGTATGTAACCCTTTGCCGATCAAGGACTTAACGGCGCAGCTGGAACCGGATTTTGCGCACCCGGTCACGGCCCTCCACCGTGTTCAAAGCCTTGAGCAGGTCGGGCTCCATCAGCGACAGCTCATTCATCCAGGAATTCGTCGTCACGGCGACGAAAAGCGTCCCATCCGGCGTTATCGAGAGAGGTTGAGTCACAGCCGCGATCTGCGCACCAACTGCGGCCGGCCAGTCCATTACCGCCTCCGACTGCTCGACGCGCCTTGCAAGCCCACGGCGATTCAGAAATCCTGTCAGCGCTTCGGCGATGGGGACCGGCTTGCGCCGCTTGTCGTTCATGCTGCTTGACCGCTGATGACACCGCCGCGAATCTCTCGCCGCTCCAGCTCGAGCAACTCCGGCGGAATGTCGCTTTCCCTCGGTACGACGAGAACTGTCTGTCCAAGGCCTGCGCTCCGCAGCAGACCGAGTATGCGGGCAGAACGGTGGACGTCGAGCTCGGCGAACGGGTCGTCCAGGAGGAGCAGTGGCGCGAGACCTCGCGATGCCCTGAGAGTCGCACCCTCGAGCATGCGCAGCGCAATCGCCGCAGTGCGCTGCTGGCCGGCGGAACCGAACACTCTGAGGTCGCGGCCGTCGAGCGTGAGCGCCAGGTCGTCGCGATGAGGTCCCGAGTGCGTGATGCCACGCCTGATATCGTGTCTTCGCTGTTGTGCAAATGCCTCGGAGAGCGCAGCGGCTGGGTCGGCTTTCCGCGCAGCGCCGCTGCTGTAGGCCATGCGGGCAGCCGCTGCTTCACCGATCGCTGACGTCAAGCGGCCGAACTCATCGGCGTTGTCCTGCACCCATGCCGCTCGCTCGCACAGGAGCGTTGCGCCGTGCTCCGCAAGCGCCGGCTCCCAGACTGAGACAGCGGAATCATCGTCAGCCCGCGCTGCCTCGCGCAGGGCAGCGTTGCGGCGCGCGAGCGCTGCACGATAGCTCTGGAGCGCGGTCAGATACCGCCGCGACGACAGCGCAAGAACCAGATCGAGATACCGTCGCCGCTCGGCCGGACCACCACTGATCATCTGGATGTCGCGCGGCGAGAACATCACCGATGGAAGTGAGCCAAATGCCTGGCTCAACCTCGGGGTGACCGATCCGTCGAGGGTCACTTTCTTTTTCTTTGCCGCTGTTTCGAAGCCGACAGACATTTCGTGCACGTCGTCGGTCGACGATCTCGTCGCAATGTGAAACGCGCGCGCACCGAATTTCACGAGGTCCTGATCGCGCGCACCGCGAGCGCTTCGCAGCACCTGCATGTAGTAAATGCTCTCGAGAAGATTCGTCTTCCCCTGACCGTTGTCGCCGACGATGGCGACTCCTTCTTCGGGAATGTCGAGATCGAGTTTTTCGAAGTTACGGAAATCCCTGCACGACAGGTGTCTCAGCCAGACGCGATTGGGGCTCACCTGCCGTTGAACGCCGGCGCCCGCTTCTCGAGAAACGCCTTCATTCCCTCGGCCATATCTTCGCTTGCGGCCAGCAGACCGAAATGATTTGCCTCGAGAACGAGTCCTTCCTCGAGAGACATCTCGAGTCCGCGGTCGATCGCCTCGATGCAGAGCGCAACCGCCAGCGGCCCGTTCGCCAGGATTCCTGTGAGCATCTCGATTGCGGCATTCATGAGGGCGTCCGGAGCGACCACCTTGTTCACGAGACCGATGCGATAAGCTTCAGCCGCGTCGATCATCTCGGCAGTCGTGATGAGCTGGATCGCCCTTCCTTTTCCGATCAGCCTCGCGAGCCGCTGAGTTCCGCCGTAACCGGGGCAGGTGCCGAGCTTTACCTCGGGCTGGCCGAATTTCGCTTTCTCGGACGCGATTCTGATGTGGCATGCGAGCGCAAGCTCGCAACCAGCGCCGAGCGCGAAGCCGTTGACCGCGGCGATGACTGGCTTGGGGGAGGTTTCGAAGCGGCGAAAGACCTCCTGCCCGCCACGTGCCCTCGCTTTTGCAACGGTGGGTGTCTGGCTCGACAGCTCGCTGATATCGGCGCCGGCGATAAATGCGCGGCCGGCACCGGTGACGATCAATCCGCCGATGTCATCGCGCGTTCGCACCTCATCGATCGCCCTACCCAGCTCTGCGATTGTGGCATCGTTGAGAGCGTTGAGCTTGTCGGGGCGATTGACAGTCAGCGTCGCGATGCGGTTCTCAACCGCGAGAGTCAGAAATTCGTAGGACATGGCGCGCGAGTTGAGGTGGGGCGTTGGAGGCTGTAATGTACGCGGCCGAACTTGTGTTCGCCTACCTGGAGCATCGTGGCTGAGAAATGGATTTGCCGAAATGGATCGAAGGCCGGCGGATTTAGTTACGCGGGCCCGAATGGCAAGCGCGTCCGCGACAAGAATATGCTGGAGCGAATCGACAAGCTCCGGATTCCGCCCGCCTGGAAAAAAGTTCATATCGCTGTAAACCCGCGCGTGCCAATTCAGGTATGGGGATTCGATGCGCGCGGGAGAAAGCAGTACCGGTATCACCCGCGCGCGGTGGCTAAGGGCCAGATGAGGAAATTCTATCGAGTCGCGGAGATGGGCCGTGATCTGCCCAAGCTCCGCAAACGATTTCACACCGACTTGCGCCAGAGGAATTATTCGCTCGATCGCGTAGCGGCGGGAATTGTCCTCCTTATTTCCGAGGCCTGGATCCGCGTCGGAAGCGAGAAATATGAAAAGGAAAACAACACATTCGGGATCACAACACTCAAGAAGTCGGACGTCGGGGTGGACGGAGACGTGGTCGAATTCAAGTACGTAGGCAAGCGGTCAATCAGGCATCGGAACGTCGTTGAGAATCCAAAGCTCGCGCATTTCGTCGAGTCGCTTCTTGGAACTCCCGGTCCACGGTTATTCCGATACCAGCGCGACGGCGGCTGGATCAACATCAATGCGCGGGATGTTAACGACTACATCGAAAGGGTCGCGAACTTTCCCTATACTGCCAAGGATTTTCGGACGTGGGGTGGAACGTTGCGCGCGGCGACCGTTCTTTCCGAATTCGGGACAGGAAAAAACGAAAACGCGCGCAAGAAGGAAGTAACAATGGCGGTGCGAATGGTCGCGAGCGAGCTCGGCAACACGCCGACCATCCTCCGCAAGTCGTACATCCACCCGGTGATCCTGTCGAAGTACCTGAAGAGCGGAAAGACAATCCCGTTGCCATCCCGCGCAACACGGGGCGCTGGATCATCGATCGCATGTTCGGACGATGAAAAGGCGCTCATCGCAGTCATCAACGAGCATGCACCGGAGCGCCGCAAGGAACGTCGTGAAGACTAGGGTTGCGGCACGATGAAACACGTCCTCGCGATCGATCAGGGGACTACGGGATCGACCTGCCTCGTCGTCTCTGACGAAGGCAAAATCGTGGGGCGAGGCTACCGGGAGATAACCCAGCATTTCCCCAAACCGGGTTGGGTAGAGCACGACGCTGCAGAGATCTTCGATCGAACCGTTGCCGCTGCGCGCGATGCAATAAAGGCTGGCGGCGTCGTGCCAGATGCAATTGGAATCACCAATCAGCGCGAAACGATAGTCGTCTGGGATCGAACCAGCGGCCAGCCCCTGGCGCGAGCAATCGTCTGGCAGGACCGCCGAACCGCCGAGCGCTGTCGTCAGCTCGAGCCCGAGTCTTCACGCATCTCGGCAGCGACTGGGCTTCCAATCGATCCGTATTTTTCCGCGACCAAGCTGGAACTG
>JBBQYO010000206.1:0-5834 GCA_038208605.1 Gemmatimonadales bacterium
AACCGTGTTCGAATCCGTTCGGCCATAGTGGTGAATCAATCGGGATTCGGAATTCAATGAAAGGGGTCGAGAGCACACCGCCCGCTCTTCGCCAAACGACAAAACCTTACCGCGTCACGGAGTACACGGAGGTCACGGAGAACATCTTGGGTTAACTCACCTCGGTTGCGAGCTGGTGTGCAGATTGAGCCCAAATCGTTCGAGAGAGATACAAAATATTCTTTGTTCTCCATGAACTCCGTGCCTCCGTGGCGCGGTCAGGTTTGTCGTTCCACCAAGCGGGCGGACCGCTCTCGACCCCTTTCATTGAATTCCGAATCCCGATTGATTCACCACTATGGCCGAACGGATTCGAACACGGTTTCTCGTCGTCGGGAGCGGAGTCGCCGGACTGCATACAGCTCGCCGGGCATCGACGGAAGGTGACGTGATGGTGCTGACGAAGCGATCGCTGTTCGACAGCGCCACAGCCTACGCTCAAGGGGGAATTGCGGCCGCACTCGGCGCCGGCGATTCGCCCGAACTGCACTGGAAGGACACTCTCGCCGCCGGCGCTGCGCTGTGCGACTCGAAGGCCGTACAGGTGCTGGTCGAGGAAGGTCCTGCACGAGTCCGCGAGCTTCACACTGCGGGGGCTGATTTTGACCTCGAGCCCGGCGGCGCGTTCAAACTCGGGCGCGAGGCGGCACACTCACGGCGGCGAATCGTCCACGCTCACGGGGACCAGACCGGCGCCGAGGTCGCACGCACTTTGATCGCTCTCGTTCGCGAGACGAAGAACATTAAAGTTCTCGAGCGCACTCGCGTGCTCGACCTCATTGTGACCAACGGAATCTGCCGCGGAATCAAGGCGACAAAAGCCGGTGTTCCGGTTGAAATCATCGCTGACGCTACGGTTCTCGCGACCGGCGGTTGCGGTCAGGTCTATCGCTATACGACCAATCCCGAGGTCGCTACGGGGGACGGATACGCAATCGCGCACCGTGCGGGAGTAAAACTGGCGGACATGGAGTTCGTGCAATTCCATCCAACCGCTCTGGAGACTCCCGAGAATCCTCTCGCCCTGATCTCCGAAGCTGTTCGAGGCGAGGGGGCCATTCTCGTCAATGACTCGGGTGACCGCTTCATGATGAAGAAGCATCGTCTCGCAGAACTCGCACCGCGTGACGTGGTAGCGAGAGAAATCTTTCGCGAGCAGGCGAAAGGAAGCCAGGTCTGGCTCGATGCCCGAAAGCTCGGAAAGACATTCAAGACGCGCTTCCCCGGAATCTTCGCGCTGTGCAAGGCGAGAGGCATCGATCCGTCGAAAGACCTGATCCCGGTCATTCCTGCCGCACACTATATGATGGGCGGTATTGTCACCGACCTCGCGGGGCGGTCGAGTCTGAAACGACTCTACGCATGCGGAGAAGTGTCGCGCACAGGAGTACACGGCGCGAACCGGCTGGCCTCGAACTCGCTACTCGAAGGTCTCGTATTCGCTGAGCGCGTGGCGCGTGACATGATCGCGCTGCCGAAGATTTCAGGTGTGCCTCGCCAGAGTGACTGGGATGCTCCCCCGCTCGTGGACCGCGGCGCGGCGCAGGTAGCGGCAGGCAACATTCGGCAGGTTATGTGGGACTATGCCGGCATCGATCGCACCGCCAGGGGATTGAGAAAAGGCATAATGCTTCTCGACGAGATCGCGAAGCGGCTTCCGGTTGGCGCAACCGAAGAGCAGAACATGGTGGACACTTCGAAGCTCATCGCGGAAGCGGCACTGATGAGGAAGGAATCACGCGGCGGACATTTCAGGAGTGATTTTCCTCACGCTGTGAAGAAATGGCGCGGCAAGCACATAGAATGGTGAAATGAAATTATCGGGAACGGAACGAGACGTGTCTGCGCTGCAGGCGGAGATCAAGGCGCTCGCGAAAGAGCGAAACGCCGTGATCATCGCGCACAATTACGAACGGCCTGAAGTACAGGATGTAGCTGACTACGTTGGCGATTCGCTGGGATTGAGTCGCGAGGCCGCGAAGACGAGCGCGGACATCATCGTCTTTTGCGGTGTTCACTTCATGGCGGAAACTGCTGCAGTGCTCTCACCGCAAAAGATGGTTCTGCTTCCCGATCTCGCTGCTGGATGCTCGCTCGCATCGACGATCGACGGAGACCAGCTTCGCGAGTGGAAGGCAG
Organism: Gemmatimonadales bacterium; assembly: GCA_038208605.1. GTDB lineage: Bacteria > Gemmatimonadota > Gemmatimonadetes > Gemmatimonadales > Gemmatimonadaceae > UBA4720. The sequence goes on from JBBQYO010000206.1 coordinate 2,179, forward strand.
AGCATCCCGGCGCAGTCGTCGTGTCATACGTGAACACGACGGCGGATGTGAAAGCCGAAAGCGACTACTGCTGCACGTCGGGCAACGCGGTCGAGATCGTAAACTCGATTCCCGCGAACAAGGAGATCCTCTTTCTGCCTGACATGTTCCTCGGCGCCCACGTTCGGCGTATCACCGGGCGGCAGAACATGCATGTGTGGATGGGCGAGTGTCACGTCCATGCGGGGATCGATCCCGAGCACATCAATCTGCAGCGCGCCAGGCACCCGGGCGCCGAATTTCTCATTCACCCCGAATGCGGCTGCGCGACCAGCGCGGTGGAAGCAGTATCGGCGGGCGATGTCGATCCGGAAGGAGTACAAATCCTTTCAACGGAGGGAATGATCAATCGGCCGAAGATCTCAGCTTCCGATGAATTCATCGTCGCGACGGAGGTTGGAATTCTGCATCGGCTCCGGCGAGAGAATCCGACAAAGACATTCTTTCCAGCGAGCGAGCTGGCGGTTTGCGCCTACATGAAAGTCACGACGCTGCCAAAAGTCCTGCGAGCGCTGCAGAAACTCGAGCACGTCATCACCGTCGAGCCCGAAACTGCCAGGCGTGCGCGAACCGCAATCGAGCGAATGATTGCGATCGGCGGACAAAGACCGCTTTCGATGAAGCCCGAAACGACTGAGGATCCCGGCGAATGATGCCCCGGAGGCGGCAGATCGCGATACTGGCCGAGCGGGGCTTGTCTCCGGCGGGGGCGCTCCGATTTCCGTATTCGCGGTTGATGACCGAGACGATGGTCCGTGAAGCGCTCGCCGAAGATGGGGCTGACAACGACATCACCGGTCTGGCCACAATTGTCTCGGATCGCCGGGCGCGCTGTTCGATGATCGCACGCCAGGCGGGAGTGATCGCCGGAATTGCGCTCGCGCGTGAGTCGTTCAAGCAGCGCGATGCACGAGCGTCGGTGCGCGCCGCGGTGAGGGATGGTCATTACGTCGCCGCTGGTACTCCCGTGTTGTTCATCACCGGCCATGCGCGCGGACTCCTGTCTGCCGAGCGAGTGGCACTCAATTACATGCAGCGCTTGTCGGGGATTGCAACGCTCACTGCGGAATTCGTAAAAGCAGTGCAGGGAACTCAGGCACGCATTCTCGATACGCGAAAGACAACACCCGGCTGGCGACGGCTCGAGAAGTACGCGGTTCGCGCTGGCGGAGGTATGAATCACCGGTTCGATCTGTCATCCGCTGTTTTGATCAAGGACAACCACCTGGCAGCACTCGGTGGAGACGTCGGGCTCGCGATTCAGCGTGCGCGCGAAATCGCTCCGAAGAACACGCCAGTCGAGATCGAGTGTGACAATATGGAACAGGTACGAGCCGCCGTTGACGCGGGCGCTGATATCATCATGCTCGATAACATGACGAATGACGACCTCGGGAATGCTGTCGCGCTGATCGGCAGGCGGGCCGTCACCGAAGCTTCCGGCGGAGTGAAGCTCGACACCGTGCGCGCAATTGCCGAAACGGGCGTGGACTGGATTTCAGTCGGAGCTCTGACTCACTCGGCGAAAGCGATGGACCTCGCTCTCGACTTCGAGTGAGCGACACGATTACGGAAGTCTGCGATATCTGCGGTTCGCCCGACATCCGCGAGATCAAATGCAAACTCATCTGTCAGAACTGCGGGACGATCCTCAGGAGCTGCGCTGATCTGGCTCAGACTCCAGAATCGAATCCTTCACGAAATACTTTCCGGCCTCTCTGACATCTGCCGCGACCGTCCGCCGTTTTTCATCTGTAAATTCGGCAAAAGTGCCGAGGGTGACGCGGCTCGCGCGAAAACGAAGGCCGGATTCGACGCAAAATAGATCGCAAAGCGCGATCTCCCGCTCCGACGAGTCTTCGCCCTGCTCCTGAATGATGCTCTGAGTCCGGGAAATCACGCAGGCCGTCGCCAGCATCTCAATTCCCATGTTCGCGAGCCGCTCGAGAACGAGCTGCCGGTCGACGATGTCTCCGCGATGCCGCATTATCGCCCGGTCGGTAGCCGACTTCAGCTCGGCGACATGCTTCTCAAAAAATCGTCTGTGATCCGCGAGCCTGGGGTGAAGCTCCGCATCGAGAGTAGCGCTCGCACCGAGCATGCTCCTGACCCGCGATGCGGCGAATCCACTGAGCAGACCGAGGTTTCGAAGCGGTTTGCGGAGCGCCGTTCCCACCTCTTTCAGTGATTCCGCGGGACCCTGAATTCCATTCAGGGCGATGAACAGCCTGAGAACTTCGTTCGCACCTTCAAAAATTCGATTGATGCGCGAATCGCGCAGGAGCCTTTCATAGGGATAGGGCTTCACGAATCCGCGTCCGCCGGCAACCTGCACCATCTCATCGGCTGCTTCCCAGATCAGCTCACTTGCAAAAACCTTTGCGCAAGCAGCCTCGAGCGAGAAATCAGTCTCCGACCGATCGGCGAGCGATGCGAGTACGCCGAGCATCGCGTCTGCCGCGTACGCAGCAGCGGCAAGGTGACTCAGCTTTCGCTGCGTTATCTCGAAATGGGCGAGCGGATGACCGAACTGCACTCGCTTCTCTGCGTACTGAGCCATCTCGTCTACCAGTCTCTTCGCGCCTGAGGTACATCCGGCGGCGAGAGTCAGTCTGCCGGCATTGAGAACGTGAACCGCTACGGCGAAGCCCTTGCCGGCCGTTCCAAGTACATGATCAGCGGGGACCTCGAGGTTTTCATATAGAAGCTCCGCTTGAGTCGAGCCTCGAATGCCGAGCTTTCTGGCAGTTCCGAGAACATTGAATCCAGGCATGTCGGGCCGAATGATGAACGCGGTAGACCTCATTACCGTCTCGCCCCGTCTCTCGATCGGTGTCTGCGCGAAAGTCGCGATCACTCCGGCACGCTGAGCGTTACCGATCCAGATCTTGTGGCCGTTGAGGATCCACCGCTTGCCGTCATCAGACAGTCTCGCGGTCGTCCTGATGTTCTGCGCATCGGATCCTGTTTCGGGCTCAGTCAGCGCATACGCCGCAAGCGTCTCACCCCGTGCCAGCATCGGCAGGTAGCGCGATTTCTGTTCGTCATTTCCATACAGAACGATGGCTTTTGACCCAAGACCGCAATGCACGCCCACCAGCACCGCGAGTGACGGATCGACCGCCGATATTCTCTCGAATACACGCGCGTATGCAGTGGCCGACAGTTCGAGTCCGCCGTACTGCTTCGGTATCGTCAAGCCGAGAAGACCGACGCGCGCAAACTCGGTGATCACCTCTTCACTGACTGTCTCGTCCTCATCGAACTTTGCGGCATCGATGATCTTCGCCCGCTCCATGCGGTCGATCTCGCCGATGAGCTTCCGAACGACGCTCGCTTCGCCGGGGTTACGTGTACCCAGTGGTTCCGGATATGGAAACAGGAGGTCGTCGTGAATGACGCCCGCGAACACACCGCGGGTGAACGACGGCTTTATCTCAGCCACTCTGCTGCTGTGGCTGGATACGTCCGGCGACATCGAGCTGTGCTGCAAGCGAAGCAGGATCTGACACCGGCTCCTCGCACGCGTATGCTCTGCAGACGTAGGCAGTGGCTTTTCTACCGCGAGGCTCACGGCCCTCGAGCAGAGCGATTCCCGCGGATGCCTTGCCACCAGC
>JBBQYO010000207.1:0-5818 GCA_038208605.1 Gemmatimonadales bacterium
AAGATCGAAGCGGCCGGCGGCCGCGTCGAGGAGTAGAATGGCACAAAACAACCCGGCAGCGGCGGTTCAGAACATCTACCGAACCCCCGAGCTGTGGCAAAAAATCACCTTCACCTTTATCTGCCTGGTGCTGTACCGCACCGGTGCACATATCACGGTGCCTGGTGTGGACGTCGTCGCCCTCACTGACTTCTTCAAGAATCAGGGAAGCGGCGGCATTCTTGGTCTCTACGACCTGTTCGTCGGCGGCGGACTCTCGCGTGCGACTGTGTTCGCGCTCGGAATCATGCCGTACATATCGGCCTCGATCTTCATGCAGATTGCCGGCGCAGTCGTGCCGACAGTCGAGAAGATGCAGAAGGACGAGGACGGACGGAAAAAGATCACCCAGTGGTCGCGCTATCTGACCGTTCTGCTCGCGGTCGTGCAGGGTTGGGGCTTCGCGCTGTTCACATCGTCACTTCAGAACGCAGTTCTGAACCCGGGCTTCGGCTTCAAGGTTCAGATGGTTCTGTTCCTCACCGCGGGCGCGGTGTTCGTGATGTGGCTTGGTGAGCAGATCACTGAGCGCGGGCTGGGCAACGGCGCATCGCTGATCATTTTCTTCTCGATCGTCGAGCGCTTCTGGCCTGGCATCTTCAGCACGTTCCGCTTCGTGCAGACACAGGCGGTTGGTCTGTTCTCGCTGCTCGTGCTCGGCATCGTGATGGTTGCGGTGGTGGGAGCGACGGTCGCTGTGACGATGGCCGCTCGCCGGATCATGATTCAGATCCCGCAGCGGACGATGGCTCGCGGGCGAATGCGCGAATCGGCGAAGAATTTCATCCCCCTGCGGGTGAATGCCTCGGGCGTAATGCCGATCATCTTTGCGCAGTCGGTAATTGTCGTTCCAGGTGCGATTGCGCAGTTCAGCGGCAACGCGACAGCGCAGCGGCTGGCTGAGTATTTCCAGCCCGGCACGTGGCTCTACTATCTGTTGTCGGCGACGCTGATCGTCTTTTTCACGTACTTCTACACGTCGATCATTTTCAATCCGCTCGACCTGTCGGAGAACCTGAAGAAGCAGGGCGGCTTCATTCCCGGCGTTAAGCCCGGATCGAAGACAGCCGAGTACATCGATTATGTCGTCACGAGAATCACGCTGCCTGGCGCGATTTTCCTCACGTTCATCGCGCTTCTGCCGGTGTTCATCGCCGATGCCATGACGGTGCCGTTCCGCTTCGGTGGAACCTCGCTGCTCATCGTAGTCGGTGTTGCCCTCGACACGATGCAGCAGATTCAGCAGCACCTGCTGCTTCGCAAGTACGACGGCTTCATGAAGAAGGGCCGCGTTCGGTATCGCGGTCGTCAGGCGATGGGCGGCTTCTAAGCCGCTCATCCAATGATTCTCGTGCTGCTCGGCCCGCCCGGTGCGGGTAAGGGAACGCAGGGCGAGAGAATCGCCGAGCGGCTCGGGGTGCCCAAGATCGCGACGGGCGATGTTCTGAGGGCGGCTGTTCGTGAAGGCACCGAACAGGGTCTCGCCGCTAAAGCGTACATGGATCGCGGCGACCTCGTCCCCGATTCAGTCATCCTCGGAATAATGAAGGAAGTGCTGTCGTCACCGGCTGCCGCAAAAGGTGCCATTCTCGACGGCGTCGTTCGGACCGTTCCGCAGGCTGAGGGCTTGACCCAGATGCTTGCCGAGCTCGGCCGAAAGGTCGATCGTTTTCTGCTGTTCGAGGTGCCTGAAGACGAGCTGATGCAGCGCCTCGGTGGGCGCGTTGTCTGTGAGAGCTGCCAGACGCCCTACAAGGGACTCGAGCCCGGAACGCGGTGCGAGAAGTGCGGTGGAAATCTCGTGCGACGGAAGGACGACGAGCCGGAAGCGATTCGCAATCGGCTCAAGGTGTACGAAGCGCAGACGGCGCCGGTCGTCGAGTGGACGGAAGAAAAGAAAATGAATCTTTCAAAGATCGATGCGACCGGAGATCTCGATGAAGTCACTGAGCGCGCGATGAAGGCAATCTCAGAGCCGACAAAATGATTCAGCTCAAGTCGCAGCGTGAGATCGAGATCATGGCCGCGGGTGGAAAGATCCTCGCGGATACTGTGAAGCTCATGGAGCGGTCGGTGAAGCCCGGGATGACGACTGCCGACCTGGATGTGATCGCGGAGAACTTTATCCGCAGTCATCGCGGAGCTGTTCCATCGTTCAAGGGACTGTACAACTTTCCCGCGAGCATCTGCAGCTCGATCAATAATGAGATCGTGCATGGGATACCGTCGAGAAAGCGGGTACTCCTCGAGGGAGATGTCGTTTCGATCGACGTTGGTGTTCAATACGAAGGGTATCACACCGATTCTGCGACGACGGTTGCTGTTGGAAAAATTTCTGACGAATCCGAGCGATTGCTTCAGGTGACTCGCGAGGCGCTGGACGCGGGCGTGAGTGCGGCGAGAGCAGGGAATCACCTCGGTGACATCGGGGCGGCCGTTCAGGAGATCGTCGAGCGCGCGGGATTCAGCGTTGTGAGAGACCTCGTTGGTCACGGCATCGGTACCGGGTTCCACGAGGAGCCGCAGGTTCCCAACTACGGAAAGTCGAAGCGGGGAATTCGGCTCGTTCCGGGCTTGACGATTGCGATCGAGCCGATGGTGAACGTCGGGAAGCCGGGTATTCGGACGATGCCTGACAAGTGGACTGTCGTGACGCTCGATGGGACACGGTCAGCGCATTTCGAGCATACGGTTGCGGTGACCGAGAACGGTCCGAGGGTTCTTACCGCGGCCTAGGTTGCGCTGGCTTGACCCTACCTTTTGTCCACGTTGGAAATCGATTTTGAACAGAAAGACGGAGCCATTTCTGTCAGGCCACTCATCTGAACTGTCGGAGACGTCAAATTTTTCGAACCGGCCCGCGGTATCTGGAGACCTGCGAGTCAGTTGTGAGCAGCGTGATGCCTTCGACCAGAGCTTGAGCGAGCAGCATACGGTCGAATGGGTCTTTGTGAACGGGTGGAAGGCTGTCGACATTCACTGCGTGCTCGCTGGTGATGGCGAGTTCGATATATCCGTTGTCGATGAGGCCCCGCCTGAGAACGCGCGGTTCGACGCGAAAGTCGTCGCGGCCAAGCGAATTCTTGATCGCGACTTCCCAGATACTCGCGGCACTGAAAACGAGCTCATTCCTGGGGTCGGTCAGCTCCTTCTGCGCCGCCTTCGATAATCGCTCGGGCTGTCCAGCAGCCCACAGTAAGAGCTGAGTGTCGAGAAGGAGCTTCACTCCGATACGCTGAACAGGGCCGCGATCTGCTCGGCGCCCATCTTGTTGAAGTCTCGTGGTACGTGGATCTCTCCGGCGAGAAACCCGAGCCGTTGCGGCGCCTTTGGCGCGTCGAGCGGTGCGACCTTCACGAGGGGCCTGCCCGCCTTGGCGATTACGAACGCATCGCCTTTCACTGCCCGTTCGATCAGCCTGGAAAGCTGAGTCTTAGCTTCATGAATATTCACTGTCAACATAAACTAAGTCTACTGAACTAAGTGCGTTTGTCAAGCACGCCAGCTACTTGTTATGTGTCGTTCCACCAACGCGCAAGTCAATGCTGCTGCCGCCGATGCCGCTGACACCAGCTGGAGCGATTCCCGCTCGATATTCGCACCGAGTGATCGGTCGCTCAACGCCGCCACATTCACTCGCACGTTGAACGACGCTCCCTTGCAGCCAGCTTCAGCGAGAAGGGCTGCCACACCAGCATCTGTCACCGCATTCGAATTGCCTTTTGCAGCCACGATCGAGGCAAGCTCGGCGACTTTTGCGCATTGACGGGCGGTCTCCAACGGCACTTCAGCCGCGCCTAGCAGCGCCTTCGTAATCGCTTCGTTGCGCGTAGCGATCGCCGCGTCGCTGTCTTTCGGAAGCTTGTAAGCCGACGAAACGAGAGCGTAAGCGTCCGCGTCTCGCTCGACAAGCTCCGAGAGTTGAAGCGTAAGCGAACCTGCCTCAGTGGCGACTACCGCCATCTCGGCCTCGACCTCTGCGTATTTCTTTCGGCCAATAGTCAGTCCGGTTACCATGCGCGCGAGTGCGGCGCCGAGTGCGCCTGCATAGGCGGAAACGCTGCCTCCGCCGGGAACCGGGTCGGATGAAGCAATTGCGTCTAGAAAATCGCTGGGCGAAGCAGTGTGTGCCCGTGCGTTGGAAATGGTTGACGAACTTCGGGTCTGCATCGCGCGCGCGACCTGCTTTTCGAGCACTTGCTCAGAGGTGAATTGCGCGAGCTTGAGATAATTCTTTGAAGCTTCAAATAATACGCTCTCCGGCACCAGTCCGATGATCTCGCTCCATGTGACTTCAACGCCTTCAGCACGGGCTTTCTCGCTGATGAAATCGAACACGGTGTGAAGCGCGGTCTGGTCGGTGTCGACGAGATTCATCGAGACCTGCGCCTGGCCGTCCACTTCGAGACCGAGGCCTTTGACTGCCTTGAACCCTCCGGACGATTCGCGAACCAACTTCGCGATCGATTTCGCCAGCGCGAGGTTGGACGAAGGGCCGAGGTAGACATTGTATGCGACGAGGAACGGCCGCGCGCCGATTGCGATTGCCCCCGCTGATTCGTGAATCGCGTTCGGACCGAAATCCGGATCGCGGTCGGGGTTCGATCCGATCTCGCCGCGGAGTCCTTCGAACTGTCCCCGGCGAACATCAGCGAGATTCACCCGCGCTGGACGCGACGCAGCGCGCTCATACAGGAAGACAGGAATCTTCAGCTCATTACCCACGCGCTCGCCGAGTTTTCTGGCCAGCTCGACGCAATCGTCCATCGTCGCGTCGTCCAGTGGCACGAACGGGACGACGTCAGTAGCACCGATGCGAGGGTGTTCTCCCTGGTGTTGTCGAAGATCGATGTGCGCCGCCGCTTCCATGATTCCGGCGAACGCTGCATCGACGGCGTTTTCCACCGGCGCGACGAAAGTAATGACAGAGCGGTTGTGAGATTCGTCTGACGACGAGTCCAGTATCGAGACGCCGGCCACCGCCGCGATTGCATTCCGAATCGCGGTCACGATTTCCGGCCGCCGCCCTTCGGAAAAATTGGGAACGCATTCGATCAGTTTCATTTTGTTATGCGGGAGGTTTGTCGGCGGCGTGAAGAGTACGAAGGAGCCATCGGTGAATTTCAGGATTGCCCGCCACGAGTGGTCCTCCTGATGTATCGCGGAACTTGCCGTCCCATCCTGTGACGATGCCGCCGGCTTCGCGGACAAGAAGAATTCCCGCGGCGATGTCCCACGGCGCCAGGTCGAGCTCCCAGAATCCGTCGAACCGCCCGCACGCGACATCGGCGAGATCGAGCGCGGCAGATCCAGCCCGCCGAATTCCGGCCGTCTCCTTGCTGACACCAACGAAGTGGCGAGCGTATCGATCGAGAAGCGAATGCTGTTTGAATGGAAACCCGGTGCCGATCAAGGCACGGGATGGATCGCTCAGCGTTGAGACTTTGACAGGCCGGCCGTTGAGGTGAGTACCCCGGCCAGCGATCGCGGTGAAGCACTCACTTGTCGTGATGTTGAGAACGACGCCGGCGACGAGATCAGAAGCGATCAACGCGCCAATGGATACGGCGTATTGTGGATATCCATGAAGGAAATTGGTGGTGCCGTCGAGTGGGTCGACCACGAACGTTAGTTCGGGGGCCGACGGTGTCGCGTTCGGCGACAGCTCCTCACCAACTATCCCCGCGTCCGGAAAACGCTCCCGCAACACACTGCCGATTGTCGATTCAGCACCACGATCGACTTCAGTCACAAAGTCCGCAGCACCTTTCGATTCCCA
>JBBQYO010000208.1:0-5814 GCA_038208605.1 Gemmatimonadales bacterium
GCTCGATAGCAGCGCGCGTAGAGCCCGGGTTCGCATTGTACGCGTCGTTGATCAGCGTCAATCGGCCGATCTCTTCCCACGAGCTTCGCATCTTTGGAACCGTCATCGACTCGATGCCTTTCGCTGCATTTTCGTCAGCCACGCCGCACACCCTGGCAACGGCGATTGCAAGCACGGCATTTCGGAGATTGTGCAAACCCCGGAGTGGTAACGTTACTCGAGTCGTGTCGAGCTGGAGCGTGCCACGTCCGTCTGCACCCATGGTCCACGAAGTCGGCGTGACGTCAGCCTCCTCCAACCCCGCAGTTACCACCTCGCGGGCGCGATCTTTTGCGGCCGCCGCAATTTCCGGCTGCGCCGATGGTGTGATAGCGACCCTTACTCCGTTGAACGCATCTGACTCCTCGCGCAAAACGCCGGCGATATCGCCGAGGCCCTCGAGGTGCTCTTCACCAACCGATGTGACGACAGCGATGTCTGGATCGATGATCGCACGAAGGATCGCAACTTCACCCGGCAGATTGGTGCCTGCTTCGACGACCGCGATCTCCGCGTCGACGGGAATCGAAAGCATCGTCAACGGAACTCCGATGCGGTTGTTCAAATTTCCGGTCGTGGCGTGCACCTTGAGCTCCGACGCAAGCGCTGCCCGAATCAGATCCTTGGTCGTCGTTTTTCCGTTGCTGCCCGCGACCATCACAACCGGCCTTCCCCACGCAGCGCGCCAGAAGCTCGCAAGCTGGCCAAGGGCGACGAGGGTATCCGGAACACGAAACGCCGGAACAGGCAAAGCACCTGATTGAAAGGTCCCGGAAACCAATACTGCCGCTGCCCCCTGTTCTATTGCAGCGACAACATAGTCGTGGCCATCGAAATTTTCGCCGGTGAGCGCGACGAACAACTGTCCCGCACCAATGGATCTGCTGTCCGTGTTGATCGAGGTGATCTCGACCAAGTCCCGTTGAGCAGCCTCTTCGTTTGACTCGCCAAGCGCTGCAGCTATCCGGCGGAGATTCCAGAAGCTCAAGCGGCTGATCCCGATGTGAGCTCCTGGACAATCAGCTTCTCGTCGAACGGCATTTTCGTTTCGCCGATGATCTGATAAGTCTCGTGGCCCTTGCCCGCGAGGAGAACAACGTCCCCGTCGCGCGCCATTTTCAGCGCATGGCTGATTGCGTCCTTCCTTCCTTCAATTCGAACGTGCCGTCCCGGCGTCATCCCTGCCTCGATGTCGTCGAGTATCTGTCGCGAATCTTCGGTGCGTGGATTGTCATCGGTCAATACGACAACGTCGGCGCCGTTCTCCGCTGCCTGTCCCATCTGCGGCCGCTTACCGCGATCGCGATCACCACCGCAACCGAAAACGAGAATCAATCGACCCGACGTGAATGGCCGAATCGCCGCAAGAGCACGTTGAATCGCGTCGGGCGTGTGTGCGTAGTCACGAAGAACCGTCGGATGGCCCGAGATTACCTCGAGCCGGCCCGGCACCTGCGGCAGATCGGCCAGCCGCGCCGCGAGGTCGCCAAGCTCCATTCCGAGCGTCACACCGACCGCAATCGCGCCGAGTGCATTGTGAACGTTCACGTCGCCGATCAGCGGCAGCTCGACCGGTACTGTCTCGCCTTCAACAGTGACGTTCCATGAGCTCCCTGTTGAAGAGAAACGAACAGCAGTCGCTCTCACGTCGGCGCCCTCCGCGAGGCCAAACAGGATCTTCTTTCCTGAATCAGGAAGCAGGCGCCAATTTGCATCGTCGATGTTGATGGCCGCCTCACCGTCCGGCTTGAGGTAATTCATCAGCGCGGCTTTTGCGGCGAAGTACGCTTCCATCGTGTGGTGATAGTCGAGATGGTCGCGCGTGAGATTGGTGAAAACCGCTGCATCGAAACTCAGCCCGTCGATACGACGCTGATCGAGACTGTGTGAGGAGACCTCCATCGCAACGGTTGTCACTCCGCGTGCGACGAGCTCGCGAAGCACTCGCTGAAGCTCTACCGGCCCCGGGGTGGTGAGCTCCGCACCACCGGGAACCACTTCGGCATCGGTTCCGAACAATACGCCGAGCGTTCCAATCGATGCGCTGCGAGAAGCCGGCTGATCGAGCAGATGGCGAAGAATACCCGCGGTCGTGCTTTTGCCGTTGGTCCCTGTGATGCCGATCATGCGCAGCTCGCGCGATGGATCGCCGTACGCCGCGCCTGCGGCAACGGCGGCAGCCGTCCGGCCCTCAGTCACGACAATGACAGGCAGATCGGTTCGGCTCGGATCCTCGACCATTGCAACCGAGGCACCGCTCTTCCCCGCCCTTTCAAGAAAGTCGTGGCCGTCCCGCGCGCTCCCGCGCACCGCAAGAAACAGCGAGCCGGCCGCAACCGCACGGCTGTCGTCGGAGACACCCGTGATGATCCCGGGCAGCTCGCCGCGAACACTCGCGAGAAGTCCCGCGCTTTTCAGTGCGGCGACGATGCTGCCGAGCTCGATGCGCATCAGGGAATGTGCTGGAGTTTTACGGTGCTTCCGAGCATGAGCAGTGTTCCGGCGGCGGGAACGGTCGGCGATCCCTGCGCTGGTACGAGCGTCACTCTGAATCCCGCACTATGCAAAGCGTGAACCGCTGTACGCAGGGGCATCCCTGATACGTCGGGTACGGCCCTCGGCGTCTGGTCCACGACTGTCTTCGGTCTCGTGAATGGAAGCGACAATGTGGTTGACCCGGGCGCTCTGACAACGCCAACAGCGCGGTCGTCCGGCGACAGACCATCGTCGACACTTGTGTCGTCCAGCGCAGGCGCAGTGTGTGGCCGCTTCGCTTTCGCGTTGGCTGTTCGCGCTGCGAGGTTTGAAGACTCCGGTAGCTCGACCCGCTTTTCAACAGCGGCCAGCTCTCCTCTGTTGAGCGCAGCGTCGCGAGCAGCGATCGCGGCTCGCAGAACGACGGCAGATACTGGAGCGGCAATTTCGCCGCCGTAATAACCACCGCGGGGGCTGTCGAGCTTCACCAGCACGACGTACTGCGGGTCATCCGCCGGAAAGAGACCGACGAAGGAAGCGGTATAATTTCCTTCGACATATCCCCTCCCCTGCACTACACGGCGGGCGGTTCCGCTCTTTCCCGCGAGCTGAAATGTCGCGAGATCCGCTTTCACACCAGTGCCGCTGTCCACCACACTGACGAGCAGCTTGCGGACTGTGCGCGACACATCATCGCTGAACACTCTGCGCAGAACCCGCGGCTTCGACTCGAAGACGACATCACCTGTCGCATCGCGGATTTCCTTGATGATGTGAGCCTCCATCAGCTCACCTCCGTTTGCGAGCGCGGCGTATGCCGCGACAAGCTGAAGCGGAGTCACGGCGAGCTCATAACCCATCGCGACTGACGCCGAAGATGTGGCGCTCCACCTGGCCGGTTCCCGCAATGTGCCGTCGGACTCGGAAGGCAACGGAACACCGGTAGCCGTTCCAAGGCCAAGGTCGCGAAGAGTCTCGTATTTCTCGCGCGGAGTGAGCCTCTCCGAAAACTGAACGATGCCGATGTTGCTGGAGAACCGGATGACGTCGGCGAGCGACAGTTCCTTCGCCTTATGGGAGTCGGTGATCGTTCGTCCGCCGATGGTCCACTCGCCATCGTGCGTGTCCATCATTTCGTCAGTGCGAGCGCGGCCCCGCTCGAGGAGTGCCGCGGCCATGAACGGCTTGATCGTCGAGCCCGGCTCGAACGGCTCGGTGACACCGGTGTTCGAGAATGACCGGGTCCGGCGCGAGCTCGCCATCGCCAGGACGTCACCAGTTCGCGGATTGAGCACGACGATGTCACCGCCCGCCGCCTGAAGACTGTCGGTTGCAGCGAGCAATGCCGCTTCGCAGATGTCCTGCAAGTCGCGGTTGATCGTGAGCGTGACGCTGGCACCCGGCCGGGGCGTCTGCGCGGCCTGGTCTGGCGAGTCGAGCCGGCGTCCGCGAACGTCGCGTGCAAACGAGGACCGAATCGTATCACCGCTCAACACTCCATCCATCGACAGCTCGATTCCATCCACCGGCTTGCCTTGCGGGTCAAGGCTTCCGATGAGACGGCGGATACCCTGTGAACCACCGTAAACGCGGCTCATCACCGATTGCGCGTGAACGCCACTGAGCGCCATCAGGGAGGCCGCTTCCGACTGAGCGTGGAACCCGGGAAGCGACACCCATTTGCGGCGCTGGTCGCTCGCCGCCTGCGTCCACTCTCTTGGAAATCCGGCTTCCCGCATCGCGACAGCAAATGCGGGCCGATCCTTTATTTCATTGGGAGCCACGTTCAGTTTGAACAGCTCTCTGCTTTCTACGAGAATATTTCCTGAAGCATCGAGCACATTCCCTCTCGCGGCCTGCACCTGCCCCGTCGCGAACTGCTGTCGCCTCGCCTGCTCCGACCAGCGTTTGCCCTGCGCGATCTGCACTCGTGCCGACTGGCCGACGAGAGCCGCTGCGAACGCCAGGAGCACGCCGTGAATGATCGAGACGCGATTAATGCGAGCCATTCGATGCAGGACGCCTCAGGAGAACGACTTGAGTCTCTGATGGTGTGTGCATTCCCAGCCGCTGAAGAGCAATGGGCCGAATGCGCGACAGCGACGATCCTTCCCGAATCATCTGCGAAAGCCTGATCTTTTCGCTCGTGAGATCGGACTGACGCCGCTGAAGTTTCGTGATGTTCGCCCCTTCGCGGTGTCCGTAACTTCGGCGTGCGACGACCGCGGCGGAGATGAGAACGAATCCCACCAGACCGCCGGCGATGATCCAGCGCCCGCGCTTCAGGCCCCCTTTCGCCATGCGCGGAGACGGGCGCTGCGAGCGCGGGGATTTCGCTGAACTTCGTCATCAGACGCGGTGATCGCTTTTCGCGTGACCACCTTGCCTGCCGCTTTGCCACCGCACGTGCACGTGAGCTGGCGCGGCGGACAAACACAGTCGCGCGACCACTCGCGCATGAGATGCTTGGCGATTCTGTCTTCGCCCGAATGATACGAAATGACTGCGAGGACGCCGCCTGGCTCCAAACGGTCACGGAGCGCCGGCAAAGCAGTGTCGAGGCGTGTCAGCTCTTCGTTGACGGCGATGCGAAGCGCTTGAAAGAGTCTCGCGAAATCTCCGCTCCCTGACCGCGGTCCAAGCACGCCGCGGATTGCGCCCACGAAGTCATCGCTCGTGACGAACGGTCGATTGCCCCTCCGTCGAACAACCTCACGCGCCATCCGGCGCGCTTTGGGCTCATCCCCGTACTCGCGGAAGATGCGTGCGAGCTCGGGCTCCTCGGCTGAATTCAGGAGCTCTGCAGCGCTCACTTCCGAGCCGCCCATTCGCATGTCCAGGAGTGCCCCTTCGCGAAACGAAAATCCCCTGGATTCATCATCGAGCTGATGGGACGAAACGCCGAGGTCGGCGAGCATGCCGTCGAATCTCTGCGCTGGATCTGTGAGCAACCTGTTCACCTCGGAGAAGTTGCCCAATATAACTCGAAAGCGGCCTGCGGCCTCATGGGCAGCAAGCCGCTCGCGGGACACTTCAATTGCCGACTGATCGCGGTCGATGGCGGTGACCCGAGCCCCCATTGCAAGAAGGGCGGCGGTGTGTCCGCCGCCCCCCAGAGTGCAGTCGAGAATCGTTCGTGCCCCCGCAAACAGCTCGACGATTTTATTCGCCAGCACCGGCGCGTGATACTCGGTATCCCACGCGCCGGGTACATCGGAAATCATTTGCAGAAGCGCTTTATCTGATCGTCAACGGCCGGTGTGAACTGTGGAATCGCCGTCAGCAGCTGCTTCGCCGCAT
>JBBQYO010000209.1:0-5762 GCA_038208605.1 Gemmatimonadales bacterium
GTGGCAGGAAGGCTACAACTGGCGGGATGTTTTCCGGCAGCCGCGCGACAGACTGATGTTCGACGTTGCTGCGGAGACGATCGACGATGCGCGCGCGCTGTTCGACGAGACCAAGCGAGCCCAGGTTCGTGCACGTGCACGCGAGCGCGCATCTGCGGGATTGTTTCCGGAAAATCCGAGATCCCCGTCGAGCGCTCTGGCTGCCGGAAGCAGCGCCCGCATGCCGAGGTCACCGCTTCCCGGTGAAAGTCTGCCGGCGGCACCGCTGCCAGTCGACAACTCGCCTTACGGATCCGCGCTCGCTTCGATTCGCATGGACCGCGACGAGATCTATCGTCAGCTGCAGACGATGACCAAGAACGAGAAAGACCAGATTCCCGACGTCGGAACTTCGTCTGATGCGATCTACCGAAAGGGAATGCAGGTCGCAGCGACGCTTGCCGAGCTCGACCTGCGTGACAATCGCGACACACCCGATGCAATCGAGAAGGAGATCGCAAAGCTCGAGGGCCAGGCGAATCCACTCGACTATCGCGCAAGTGAAGAGCGCGTTCGCCGTCTCGCGCACCTCAAGCGGCAGCGCCGGGTTGTCGCGGACCTCGGCAAGAAGCGCGTTGATGCAGAGACGAAACTCGAGCATTGCCGCCAATTGCTCCGAAGCATGCGTCTCGAGCTCCTTCGCTATCGCTCGGCAGGTATGGGTGGAGTAACGAACGGCCTGACGATGGTAACGCAGCAGGCGCAGGTGGTTGTAAAGGAAATGGGTTATCTCTCCGACGCCGCGGCGGAGGTTAACGCGCTGTAGCAACACCAATAGCAAACCCGCAGAGCCCGAGCAAAGCTTACAGCAGACAGCATACAGCTAATGCTCGCGACTAAGAGCTACAAGCTGCTGGCCGCTAGCGATAGCTATTTGCTATAAGCTGTAAGAATTTGATGAAACCATGAAAAGACTTTCGACCTTGTTTCCGCTTTCTGCGGCGCTCGTTGCGCTCGCGTGCAGCGACAGCGCGTCGGCGGGAGCCCGAGTCAGAGCCGTAGAAGGGAAAGCAACATCACAGACGAATGCGGCTAAACATCGAGCCGATTCGCTCGAAGCCGACTCTGTTGCGCGGGCGAAGATCGTTCACGTGCCGAGGCCGGATGTGGTGCGCGGGCTGTACGTGAACCGCTGGGCGGCGCTGGGACAGAAGATGGGTCAGCTGATCGACATCGCGAAGACAACGGAAGTGAACGCGCTCGTCATCGACGTGAAGGACGACCGGGGTTTTGTTCTGTACAAGTCGCGGGTTCCACTTGCTATCGCGATCGGCGCTGACACGAACAGGGCGATGTCGCACAAAAGGCTGCGGTCCATTCTCGACACGATGGCTGCGCATCGTATTTACCCGGTCGCGCGAATCGTCGTCGCCAAGGACCCGCTGCTCGCGGGATCGAAGCTCGAGTGGGCGATCAAGAGAAAGGACAACCTCGAGCCATGGATGGACAAGAATGGAAAGCCATGGCTCGACCCGCATCATCGGGAAGTTTGGCAGTATGCCGCCGACCTCGCGAAAGAAGCGTACGACCTCGGCTTCAGTGAAGTGCAGTTCGACTACGTTCGCTTTCCCGACGAGAAGCGACTCGTGAATGAAGCGGTGTATCCTCTTTCGAAGGGCCGTCTTCGCGCACAGGTCATCCGGGACCAGATCGGATTTGTAAGATCGCTACTGAACCCGATTGGTATGCTCGTGACGATCGATGTGTTCGGCCTCACAGCGACTGATACGACCGATATGGGAATCGGCCAGCGCTGGGAGATGTTCGCCGACCAGGCAGATGTTGTTCTGCCGATGGTGTATCCGTCGCACTTCGCGTCCGGCACATACAAACTCGGGAATCCAAACGGAAGCCCGTACTCGACGATCGATCACGCGCTCAAGGACATAAAGCGCCGAAGCGCGAAGATTCAGAATGTCGCGAAAGTTGTTCCGTGGTATCAGGACTTCACGCTGGGTGCGCCGCACTATTATGCAGAACAGGTGCGTGCGCAGAAGAAGGCCGGATACGACAACGGGTTCCAGAGCTGGATACTCTGGAACCCGGGAAGTCGTTACACTGTCGCTGCTCTCGATCCCGAGCGCTGACCGAGCCTGGAGGAACGCTGGTTAGCGGCCGCGACCCTGGCGCTGCTTTTCCATCTCTTCGCGGCGCTTCTTCATCGTGTCGACATTGGCGTCGAAAATCTTGCGCTGATCGCCGGTCAGAAGCTCACGAATGTCGTGCTGCTGATGCTCGCGCATCTCGTCCATCTTCTTGCGAGTTGCTTCGTCCGGCGGGCCGCCCTGCATTCCGTTCGGCATCGCCGTCTGCATCTGCGTTCTGTACTTCGCGCGGATGTCATCGACTTTCGTCTGCTGATCGGCGGTCAGTGTAATGCCTTCGAGCAGCATTGACTGCATGCCGCGTCCACGTCCGCCAGGTCCGCCCTGCTGTCCCTGCATTCCACCCATCGGCGGTGCACCAGCCGGTGGTGCGCCCTGTGCGCTAGCAACTGAAGCGCCGGCGCACAATGCGATTCCGGCGACTGCGAATTTGATCCAGCTCATGACTACTCCCAAGTAAACTGTATGTAGTACCCACAACGGTACGCGTTCACAGATCTTCATACGGATAACACTCGAGAAATGCTGAACCCTTGTTTGGGAGTATCGGAGGAGGCGCTCGCCGGGGCTCCCCGACGCAGATTAAGTTGTTGTCGCACAATGATTTAAGCTGGGTGGCCTAGCGCCTAGAACGAATTATGCCGATCTTTTGCGACAGCAAAGAGCCATCGTCTGGACACAATTTTCTGCGTCCGCGGTGGCTGAACCCGGCTTTTTCACCGATAATGACGTCGAGCGCCGATCGTGACTGCTTCCAGCCCCGCCGCCGATCTGATTTTTCCGCCGCCAGCAGCAAGTGGCGAGACGATGACCTATCCCCTTGGATGGGTCCTCGACAACGCATGCGGTCCGGTCAAATACCGGTCTGCAAACGAGATCGCACGTGTGTCCGACTCGATGCTGCGCGAAATGGAATGGCTACCTTACGCATTCAGGCCGGCGATACGACTTGCGGTATCGCAGAATGTAGACGGCATCTGGAACCAGTCGATGCTCGGCGTCCCACGTCAGGCGACAGACTTCGCGTCAGTGGGAACCATTCCCGCCGTGAGACGCCTTCTCGAATACGGGTGGGATCGCGAATCACCGCCGCTTGCATTGGCGAGACGTGCATTGTTTCGATTGCTCGCAGAAGACAACGATCCTGCGTATCTCTACGAGCTGGAAGCGAAATCGAAGGATAACGATTCAGTTCGCCGGGGACGAATGCAGCTTCGCGAAGCTGCAGCGGCGGCGCTTGCGCAGGCAGGATACGAATCAGATCCGCGCCTTCGTGGCGCGGCCCGGCGGATCATGGAGCGCATCGACGCTTACCTCGGCTCTCCGCTCGCCGAAAAACCGTGGAAGAGAATCGGCAACGTTCACGTGCTCGCGGCTGAAGCATCTCCGCCAACGTTCAACGCGCTGACGATGCTGGCGCACATGCCGATCTTCAGAAACGAGAACTACACCGAGATGGAGCGCGTTTACGCATACATCGCGCAGCCCCACCCGCGGCAGGATTCCATTCAGATGGTCGGCAAGAAAATGATCGAGCAGCCACAGTTCGTGCTTGGTGACAGACTGCCGCATCGCAACGCTGTGGAAGACGACGTGCCGTTCGCGCTCATGTGGCTCGAGACAATGGCGCGGCTCGGATTTCTTCGCCGCAACGAAAACTGGATGAAGATGTTCGAGCGCTTCGAAGACGATCGCGATCGTACCGGCGTGTGGCACCCGCATAAGGGATCGAGCGTGCCAGCGACGACCAATCCCCGCGTGTGGCCAATGTTTCCTCTCGAGGACTTGTCGGGAGCAGCCGCCAAGGCGACGGACGCGGCGTGGGCCGACGTCACGTTCCGTATTGGCCTCATCGGCAAGCTGCTCGGTCGCGAGATAAAGGTTATCTAGGGAAGTATTCGATGTTGCTCCCCGGCCGCCTGCCGGCTGCGGAGATGTTTCCGGCAGGAAGCCGTGATCTTCGCTCGCGTTTTATACATCTTCCGTCCGGCATTCGCGTGCGCGTCGTCGAGGCAGGCAACGAAACAGCGCCCGTCGTGCTCATGATTCCGGGATGGGGATGCAGTGCGTGGATCTTTCACGACACGATCGTTCCGCTGGCAGATGCGGGTTATCACGCGATTGCCGTTGATCTCAAGGGTCACGGCTTGTCAGAGAAACCTGCGAGCCCGCACCACTTTACTACAGCATCGATGCGCGATCACGTCATCGAGATCATCGATGCGGTCTCTGATGATCCAGTGCGGCTCATCGGTCATTCCATGGGCGCGGCGATCGCCGGTCACGCCGCGGCGGCGGCTCCCGAAAAAGTCGCGTCGATAGTGTTCGTGGCGCCAGTGGGCTTCTCCGGCGTTCGCGGATTGAATCTCTTCAAGCTGATGACGACGAGCCTTGTCGCCCCGCTCCTCCCATCACTCGCCCGACGCGGAATCGTAAAAACCATGCTGGGTCTGGTTTATGGGCGCACCCGGCCAGTGAGCGAGAAGGACGTCGACGAATTCTGGGCCCCCACGCAGTTTCCCGAATTCAGCAAGTCACTCCGGGAGCTGCTGCACAAATTCAGCTGGTCAGAACCGTTCCCAAGACTGCAGATGCCCTGGATGACGATGATCGGCGAGCGAGACCGCCTCTCACCTCCCAGGGACGTTGCGAGATATGCCGGAGCCGATGGGAGCGCTTCTACCGTCCTGATTCCGGAAGTCGGTCATGTAGTTTTTGACGAGAATCCGGAGCTGGTCAACGGCGCACTGATGGCGTTCTTCGGTAGCCGAACGTGAGGCTTATATTTCGAACACGATAATGCGAAAGACACCAGGCCGGACCCGCTCTGCTGCAAAGAGTCCAAGCGGCGGCGCGAGAAAGAAAGCGACGAAGTCCGCGGCACCAGCAAAAATATCGGCAGACACTCTGCCTGTTGCCGAAGATTCTGCAGCGCGCATCAGCGAGATAATTCCGGGCGCGACGCTCGCGATCGAGCCCGCGGGAGAAATTCCCGCATTCAAGGACCTCGGCCTGATGCCCGAGCTGCTCGAGGCGGTGAAAGACGCTGGATACACGTCGCCGACTCCAATCCAGCAGCAGGCTATCCCGCTTGCGCTGAACGGGCGCGATCTGATTGGACTTGCACAAACGGGGACGGGTAAGACTGCGGGGTTCACGCTTCCGATCATCCAGCGTTTGCTCGAGGGAACTCACGGAAGCATTCCTGCATCCGCGCATCGCGTTCGAGCGTTGATTCTCACGCCGACTCGAGAGCTCTGCATCCAGGTCCAGGAAAGCTTTCGGAAATACGGCAAGCACACGGGTTTGAAAGTGCTTCCGGTTTTTGGCGGAGTGCCGGTAGAGCCGCAGACAAAACAGCTCCGCGCGGGAATCGATGTAGTTGTCGCGACGCCCGGTCGCCTGCTCGACCACATGGAGAGGCAGAACGTCGTCTTCGACGATCTCGAAGTGCTCGTGCTTGACGAAGCCGATCGAATGCTCGACATGGGTTTTGCCCCTCAGCTGAATCGCATCGTCGCCGAAGTTCCGCGATTTCGCCAGACGCTGCTCTTCAGCGCGACGATGCCTCCGGAAGTGGAAGCACTTGCCCGGAAATACCTGCGCAAACCGATCGTA
>JBBQYO010000210.1:0-5751 GCA_038208605.1 Gemmatimonadales bacterium
GGAAATAGTCACACCCGCAGCCGCCTTGTGCCCGCCGAAGCGCATGAGCAGGTCGCTCGCCTGGCTGAGTGCCTTGTGAAGATCCATGACCGAGTTGCTGCGGCCGGAGCCCTTTCCGGTCTCGCCCTCGAGGGCGATCAAGATGGTGGGCCGGCCGAATTCTTCGACAATTCTGGACGCGACAATTCCAATTACACCCGGATGCCAGCCATCACGGGCGAGTACGATCCCGAAGGTCTTATCAAGGTCGAGCGCCATCACCATCTCGCGCGCTTCGTCGAGAATTTTTCGGTCGAGCTCCTGGCGCCGTGCGTTGAGCTCTTCGAGCTCACGAGCGATCGTGTTTGCTTCGTGCACGTCATCCGTCATCAACAGCTGGACGCCCCTGATCGCATGGCCGATTCTGCCGACTGCATTTAGTCTCGGCGCGAGAATAAATCCCACCCGGCCTGTCGTCAGCACCCTGTTATCAAGTCCCGACGCGCGGATCATCGCGCGAAGCCCGACATTGTCGGATTCACGCAGCATCCTGAGTCCATAGCGCACAAGGACGCGATTTTCACCGCTGAGGCGAGCGACGTCAGCGACCGTCGCAAGCGCGACGAGATCGAGCATCCTCCAGATGAACGCATCGTTGCGCCCGAGCCGCTTCGCCAGCGCGATCGCGAGCTTGAACGCTACTCCGACTGCAGCGAGGTGCTTGTCAGGATATCCGCAATCACCTTGATTCGGATTGAGCACGGCCAAGCACTCTGGCAGCCGGCTGCCCGGCAGATGGTGATCGCTGACGATCACGTCGATTCCTGCCTTGCACAACGCTGCGACTGGCTCGACGGCGCTCGTGCCGCAATCGCAGGTCAGGACAACGCTGGCGCGGGCATCGACGGCGGCCTTCACACCGGCTGATGAAAGATCGTATCCGTCCTCGATGCGGCGGGGAATGAACGGAACTGCTTTCGCGCCAAACTGGGAAAGCACCTTCGTCATGATCGTCGTCGAACAGATTCCGTCGACGTCATAGTCGCCATGAATTAAAACCGTCTCGCCTTTCGAGCACGCGGTCGCGAGACGCTCCACGGCTTTGTCAGCGCCTTTCAAGAGCAGCGCATCGTGCAGCTGGTCCAGGCGCGGGCGCAAAAACCTCTTCGCCGATTCGTCGTCGCCGTAACCGCGCATGTGCAGCAGCCTCGCCACCGGCTCGGGAAGATTCAGGCTTGCGCCGAGTGCGGCAACGGCG
Source organism: Gemmatimonadales bacterium (assembly GCA_038208605.1). GTDB lineage: Bacteria > Gemmatimonadota > Gemmatimonadetes > Gemmatimonadales > Gemmatimonadaceae > UBA4720. The sequence continues at coordinate 1,238 of JBBQYO010000210.1, forward strand.
GCCGGGTCTGGCCGTTTCGGGAGGATCCATCTGGCAGCGCCGCGCTGGCGCTGCTTGGGAGTATTTAGTGCTGCTACGGTAGCCACCTCTTCAAGCTAGCCAGCTCTCGAAATGGCTCAAGCCGTAACCGCCGCGCGATACAGCAGAACGCCGCAAGCTTCGCAGACATCGATCGGCCCATTCACCGCCATCTGATTGCGGCGCTGCATCGGAATCGCCGTGTCGCAATTGCCACAGGACTCGCCACGAAGCGCGTAGAGTGCGTGAGCGCGACGTGTCCTGATGCGATCGTACTTGCCGAGCAGCGAGCGCGGAACTCCGCCGGTCTTTCCATTGCGGCCTGCGCGTGCTTCCTCGAGCTCAGCGTCTATTTCAGCGCGCTCTTTAGCAATCTCGTCGCGGGCCGTTGCCTGCTCCGCTTCGACATCGGCAAGCGTGGACTCATTTGAAGCCACAGTGCCACGCATTTCGGTAAGGCGGCGCCCGAGTGCCTGGAGCTCGCTCTCGTCTTCAGCAATGATGCGCCGAGCCGATTCCACCTGAGCCATTGCGGCAGTTGCTTCCTTCAAGCGCTTCACCGCATCGAATTGCGCAAGATTTTTTTCCTGCATCGCCTTGTGCTGCGCAATTTTTCCCTGGAGCTCGCGCTGGCGTTTTTCCTCACCTTCAACAGCCGTGCGTGCTCGCGCCAGAGTGGACGCAGCGCCTTCGCGCTTCTTGTCCAGCGCGGCGAGGCGAGGGTCGAGAGCGCGACGCCGGCCTTCGAGCTCGGTGATTCTGATGTCGTCCTCCTGGAGCGCGAGCAGTGCTTGAACTTCACTTTGCATATTCAACTCTCCCTGTCAGCGTGACCTGCCGCGGCGAAATGCCTTGAATGACCCCTTACCAGAGGCCCTCATTTGTAACACCAGCTTCTGTCGCTCTTCTTCCAACTCGAGCTTCTCGATTCTGTCGGCGAGCGGAAGCAGACGGTCGATTCCGGCCAGTCGCTCTTCCATATCCCGCACATGCAGCCGCGTCACGGAATCGTCGATCGTCCTGCCTGCATCGATGATCGCATCACCGTCCTGAACGAGATCCTCCGCCAACACGATCGAATCCTCGTCCAGTTTTGCCGCAAGCTCCTCGAATGTTGCGTCGTCTCCGAGCTCCAGCAGGGCGGAGAAAATGGAACGAAGCTGTGCGTTATGAAACGAGTCCGGGCCGATTCGCTCCGCGATGTTCTCCACCCGCGAACGTTGTGCAAGCATTGCCCGTACCAGTTCCCGCTCGGACGAGCTTCCTCCGTCCCGCCGGGGCTCGCGGCGGTCGCTGTTTCGGCCCCGAATTGACGGTGACGTTGACGGTGACATTGACGGTGACATTGACGGGATCGGACGCTCAACGATCCTGGGCGCAGGCTGCGGCTGCCGGGATCCCAGCTCCCGAATCAGTATCGCGCGGTCCACGCCGGTAACCTCACTTGCCCTTCCGAGATACAGGTCGCGCATGATCTCGTCGGACGTGGCGCGGATCGTCGGCAGCAAGCGGTCGAGAGCTCTTCTTTTTTTCTGTAGCTCGCCAAACCAGCCAGCGCGATCGAGGATCTGGATCTTTCGATCGAACAGGTCGATTGCCGCGGCCAGCTGCGCCTCGAGTCCGGCAGCACCCTGACCGCGTACGAAGGTGTCCGGATCTTCACCACTCGGCAGCGTCACCACGCGAACTGAAAATCCCTGGCGTAGCAGTTCATCACCCGCGCGAAACGTGGCTTTGAGCCCTGCGGCATCACTGTCGTACAGCAGATCGATGTTGTTCGTGTATTTCTTGAGGAGTCCCGCCTGGGCTTCAGTGAGAGCCGTTCCGAGCGGTGCAACGACTTCCTCGATTCCCGATGCCATCAATCGCATCGCGTCGAAATATCCTTCGACGATCAAAGCCCGGTCTGCTCGCCGAATCTGATTTCGAGAACGGTTCAGACCATACAACAGCTTTCCTTTCGTGAACACCGGCGACTCGGCGGAGTTCAGATATTTCGGCTCGCCCGGTCCGACGATGCGTCCTCCGAAACCGACATTTCTTCCCATCGCATCGAGGATGGGAAACATCAAGCGTCCCCTGAAGCGCGGACGCGGCTCGCTGTCCTGATCCTGCTTCACGAGCAGCCCGCCCTCGAGCAGTCTCGCGTCGTCGAACCCGAGCGAGTTCATGTACCCGCGCATCAGCCCGATCTCTCGAGGCGCGAACCCGATTCCAAAATCTTCCGCGACAGCGCGCGAGATATCGCGCTCGGCAAGATACTCGCGCGCCTGGGCCGCTACAGGCTCGTCCCACAATGTTTTCTGAAAGTAGGCCGCAGCGGTCGCCTGCAGCTCCCAGATCGGCTCGCGCGGGTCGGGGCCTTCGCGACGCGCTTTCGTCTCGGGCACGTCAACACCCGCTTTCTCCCCGACCATCCTGACTGCTTCCGGCCAATCCATGCCAAGCCGCTTCGTGAGGAACTTGAAAACGTCGCCGCTCTCGCCGCAGACGAAGCAGTGGTAGAGTTTCTTCGCCGGCACGACCGAAAAATTGCGTCGCGTGCCCTGGTGAAACGGACACGGGCCGCGAAAGTCGCTGCCAGTTTTCTTGAGCGGCACATACTCCCCGATAATTGCGACGATGTCGGCAGCTTCACGCACCTGCTCGATGACTTCGTCTGCGATCATGCGAGGTCCGCAACTGTAACGCCGGCACCGCCTTCATTCCACGCACCAAGCCGAAAGTTCGAGACGCGGCTTTCCTTCCGAAGCATTTCCGCGACCCGCTCGCGCAACGCGCCGGTGCCTTTGCCGTGAATAATGCGCAGCGTCTTGAGATCCGCGCGCACCGCGGAATCGACCGCCTGCATCAGCAGATCCTCGATATCCATCGCACGAAACCCGCGGATGTCGATTTCGCTTTTCGCCTCGACTTCCGGAACGTCTCCACGAACGTTGATCTGGATCCGACCGCCTCCACCGGCAGGAGCCTGAACGCGTCCGAGTGTTCCACGCGGTACTGTCAGCTTCACCGAGCCAGCGACGACAATCGCATCGGTTTCGCGCAATTCCATCACACGCGCAGTGCGTCCTTCAAGCGCTGGCACCGATACGTAGTCGCCCGCGCTGATCTCGCCACTCAATGGCGAGTCACCAATCGATCGCGAGGGTGACGGACGGTCGAGTGAAGCGAGTGCATCGCCCGCCTCCGCCGCCAGGAGCTCCATGTGACGCCTCGCATCGCGCGCTGACTCGTCTGCTGCTGCACTCGCCGACTCGCGCAGATCGCGAATCGTTCGCTCAACCTCGGAGCGCGCGTCAAGCAACAGCCTGCGCGCTTCGCGGCGAGCATCACGCTCCGCCGTTCGTTCTTTTTCCCTGACTGCTGACTCACGCTCTGCAACACGAAGCGCGCGGGCGCGCACATCATCGGCAATCTCCGCGGCTTCCTTCTCACTCTGAGTCAGTTTCTGCTCGCGCGACTCGAGCTCAGCGAGCAGCGCATTGATGTCGCGCTCGCCGGTTGGCAGTCGCGCCTCTGCGTTCTGAAGAACGTCTTCAGGCAGCGCGAGACGACGAGCGATGCTCAACCCGTACGACCGTCCTGGTATTCCCTTGATCAGCCGATAGGTCGGTGCGAGAGCGACAGGATCAAATTGAAGCGACGCATTCACTACTCCCGGCACTTCCGCAGCCAGCTCCTTCAATGCGCCGAGGTGAGTCGTTGCTACGGACAGACTTCCGCGCTCAGTCAGCGATTCGAGAATCGCACCACCGAGTGCTGCGCCTTCTACGGGGTCGGTCCCGGAGCCAAGCTCGTCGATGAGGATGAGCGATGCCGACGTCGCGGACCTCAGCACTTCCGAAAGATTCCTGAGATGTGCACTGAACGTGGAGAGGCTCGAGCTGATGGACTGCTCGTCTCCGACGTCCGCGTAGATGTTGTCAAAGATCGCAAGTCTCGATTCGTTCGCAACAGGAACTGGAATGCCTGATTGCGCCATCGCCGAGAAGAGGCCGAGCGATTTCAGCAGCACTGTCTTTCCTCCGGTGTTCGGTCCGGAGATGAGAAGGGTTCTTTCGGCCGGCTCGAGCGAAAGGTCGAACGGGACGACGCTGATTCCCTGCTCGATCAACAGCGGATGCCGTCCGTCGATGATGGAGAATCCCAGCGCCGGCTCGTTGAACTCGATGGCTCCACACCGAAACTTCTCACCGAAGCGGGCTCGCGCGTAAAGCGAGTCGAGCATGATGAGAGATTCGAGAGCATCCGACACTTCCACGCGAATGGGACGCACCACCTCGGTGAGCTCCGCCAGGATGCGGTCGATCTCGCGAATCTCATCCGATTGCAGCTCGCGGATTCTGTTTCCGGCCTCGACGGCTGCCGGAGGCTCGACGAAAAGGGTGGCGCCCGTGCTCGATGTGTCGTGAACAATTCCGCCGACGACGCTGCGTGCCTCGCGCCTCACGGGAATCACATAGCGGCCGTTGCGCACGGTGACGGACATGTCC
>JBBQYO010000211.1:0-5718 GCA_038208605.1 Gemmatimonadales bacterium
CCGCGCCGACACAATCGCAGCACGTCCGCTCAGCATGTCCACGTCACCGGTGAAGTCGCCTGCCTCGTGAACGACTATCTGGCGCACCTCACCGCTCGAATGCTCGAAGATCTCAACCGCGCCATCGAGAATCACGTAGAACCAGAAGTTGCGATCGCCCTCTGAAAAGAGAGCTTCGCCCTCTCGCACATCCCGCTCGCGCCCGAATGGCCTCAGATCACTCTTGTCCTTCTCGGTCAGCTTGGGAAATGCGATTTCGAGATCGGCGGCCATGCCGTAAACGTAGCACGGCCGCGTCGCGCTGCGCTGTTAGCGAACTGTCAACGAGTCGGACTTCGGAATTGTGTCGCGCGCGGGCGGTGGAGGCGGTGGCAGAACAGGTTTCGCCGCCGGCGCCGGCTGCGTGTCTGCCGGCTCACGGACAGGCGGGGGAATTGGCTGAGGTGCAGGGCGTGTCCGAATCGGCTGAGACCGCTCCCCTCTCACTCTGGTCGTATCGCGCCTCGGCACAATTGATAGAGAATCAGACTCGTCCGAAACATCGGCCGTGTCGTTCTGCGCCGTCGGATCTGACTCCGCGGGATCGTTCACGATCTGCGTTTCGCGGTTCCCTGCCGCGGCCGCGTCGGCCGACATGTCCATCGCCTGCTGCTCGCTGATCATGGCTGGCTCTTCGAAGCCGGCGAGCATCTGCTCACTCTCGATGCCACCGCCACACAGATCGCGTGGCTCGGTTCCAGACAGATACGCCTCGGTAATTCCCGGGCCGCATCCGTCCTGCCACGCACGGCCGGTGGCGATGTCCACCTGGACCAGCGTCACTCCCTGCGGCGGCTTTATCTCGCCCGCAGAATGAGACGTCTTCGACATGTAGTCGGCCCACATTGGCACAACTGCTTCGCCAGACGACATCCGCAGCGGAGTGCCATCGTCGAATCCGACCCATACCGCGGTGAGAAGATCGGGCACGTAGCCAACGAACCACGCATCGCGATAGTTGCTTGTCGTTCCCGTTTTTCCAGCGACGTTGCCGAGGCCGGACCGGTTGAGAAGAGCGGCAGTGCCACGCATGACCACGCCGCGCATCAATGCATTCACGACATAGGCAACAGCCGGATCCATTACATCGGTTCGCACGACATCGTGTTTGTAGATCTCGCCGCCGCCTTGCGCCTCGACTCGGTCGATCAGATACGGCTCGACACGAGAGCCGAGGTTCGCAAATGTGCTGTACGCCGAGACGAGCTCGCGCATCGACACCTCGTCTACGCCGAGTGCGATTGCGGGAGTCTCCGACAGGTCACCCGTGAATCCCGCTTTCTGAAGGACGTCGCGCACATTGCTCACACCTGTTTGCTGAGCGACGCGGACGGCCGGAACGTTAAGCGATTTTTCAAACGCCTCGCGAACGGTGACAGGCCCGCGGAATTGTTGATCGTAATTCTTTGGCTCCCACCTCTTGTTGCCTGCAAGCTGAATCTGAACCGGCGCATCCTCGATGACGGTCGACGGAGTGACGGTTCTCGACGCAATCGCCGCGGCGTAAGTGAATGGCTTCGCCGCCGATCCGGGCTGGCGCCGCATCAGACGCGTGCGATCGAACTGCGAGCGCACGAAATCCGAACCGCCAACCAGAGCCCGAATTCCCCCTGTCGCCGGTTCAATGCTGAGCAGTGCTCCCTGCAGGGGCTTCTTGTGCCGGAGCCACGGATGTCCGGCACGCAGACGCTGGGTTCCCGTGTTGATCGCACCTTCGGCCGCGCGCTGCATTCCTGCGTCGACCGATGTGTAGATCCGAAGGTTTCCATCAGACAGACGTCGTTCTCCGAGTTTGTCGATGAACTCCTGACGCAGCGCAGCAAGCAGATACGGATACGGCCGCGCGCGCGGGGGACCGGGATGAAATTCCGCGTCGGTCGCCATTGCCTGATCGAGCGCAGGCTTGTCGATCCATTTTTTTTCCAGCATGACGCCAAGCACCGCGTCGCGGCGGTCTTTCGCGATCTTCGATCTTTCGTCGGGATTGTCGCGGTTTGGCGCGCGGATCATTCCTGCGACCAGCGCTGCCTCTGCGACGGTGAGATTCCTGGGCGACTTGTCAAAGTACACCCGCGCTGCTTCGCCCAGACCCTTGATCTCCCTTCCGTCTCGATGGCCAAGATAGACTTCGTTCAAATAGGCTTCAAGGATCTCGTCCTTCGACAATCGGGCTTCGATCAGAAGAGCAATTCCCGCTTCGGCGAGTTTCCTCGTCATCGTCCGCTTCGATGACAGAAAGCGATTCTTCGCAAGCTGCTGAGTGATCGTGCTGCCGCCCTCGGTGACACCACCGGCCCTGGCATTCGACACCAGCGCTCGCCCAATTCCGACGGGATCGATACCAATGTGGCTTCGAAAGCGCGCGTCCTCGGCGGCGAGGAACGCGTTCGGTATGTACGCGGGGAGATCCGTAAGCGTTACGGGCTCGGCGACTTTCCAGTCGCTGCCGTACAAGGCGACCAGAGTGCGTCCATTGCGATCGATGACCGCAGTCGGAGTGCGCCATGAGCCCGGCCGGAGCTCGGTATAGACGCGGTAGCCATACCAGCTGAACGCCCCGATCGCCATTCCGACGACCAGCAGAAACAGGCTGATGACGCCAAGAACGACAGGTTGTCCGCGTTTCATGCGCGCGAGCAGGGCAGAAGGACGAAGGTGCTGGAGCATGCCGGAAGCTGGGCAAGAAGGGAGCCTTTACAGGGCGCCGGCGATCTCCCAAAGCCCCAGTTCCTGCGAACGCGGCACGGGTCTGGTATGCTTGGGTGGACTAGTCGGCATCGCCCAGGAGGTCGCCGCTTGGAACAGGTCCTAACCAGACAGCAAGGTGAGCTTGTCGCCCTCGAGCGAAAGCTCGTACTTCGAACACGAGATGCCCTCGGAAAAATCGACGGTTCGCGAGCTGACGTCGACCGGCTGGCGGCGCTCGTCCACGAGATGGACGAGCTGTTTCTGCTGGTCATCGTCGGCGAATACAACAGCGGCAAGAGCACTTTCATCAACGCGCTGCTCGGCGATGAAGTTTTTGCGATGGGTGATCTGCCCACCACGCGCGTGATTTCCATTCTCCGGCACGGAGATGCGGGCCCGCCGGAGCTCATCGCGGAGAACGTTCAGCTATACCACTATCCGCTGGAAGTTCTGCGCGATCTGGACATTGTCGATACCCCGGGAACGAATTCCATCGAGCGAATGGAGGAAGAGATCACGCGTGAGTTCGTGCCTCGCGCGGATCTCGTGATTTTCGTGACAAGTCTCCTTCAGCCTCTCACCGCGAGCGAGCTGGAGTTTCTCACGCATATCCGGCAGTGGGGAAAGAAAGTCGTATTTGTCGTGAATGGTGTTGACCGGCGCAATTCGGACGACCAGCTCGACCGCGTGCGGGAATACCTCACTCGGGAAGTGACTGCCCGGCTGGGCGTGGCGGCTCCAACGCTTTATTTCATCAGCGCGCTTCAGGCATTGCGCGGACGGCTCGCCGCGCGGCGTGCGGGGTCAGCGGAGGATGCGTCGCCGCTCGCCGTCGCGCCAATTCCGGATGCAAAGAATGAATATCCGGAGCTCGAGCGATATGTCCTCCAGACGCTGCGCGAGACAGAGCGCGTTCGTCTCAAGCTTCTGACACCGCTCGGTGTGCTTCGGCATCTGCTCAGCAACAACCTGTCGATTCTCGATACGCGGCTGAACGTGGTCAATGAGGATTCGCGCGTCCTGCGATCGATTCGCGATCAGCTCGAAGCGTACTCGGTGGAGATTCGAAGCGACTCCGAGCGTTACCTCATCGAGATGCGCAACGTTCTTTATGAGCTCGAGAGGCGCGGACGTTCGTGGTTCGAGCGCACGATTCGCATCGGCAACGCGAATTTTCTTCGCAACAAGGATGCAGTGGAGAACCGTTTCCGGACGGAGGTCGTTGTCGACGCGCCCGATCAGATCGAGGGTGTCGTTCATCGAATGGTCGACTGGACGGTGCAGCGAAATCTCCGTCTTTGGAGCACCGTGTTTGCTGAGCTGGATGCGCATACCGCGCGACTGCGAGAGTCGGGCGCTCTCGCGCCGCACGGTGACACTGAGTTTCAGTACAATCGTGAAGATCTGTTCGCGAGGCTGCGCGACCCGATCGAAAAACGTCTCGGTGAATTCGATACCGATCGTGAAGCGCGCGAGATTGTTGAATCGGTAAAGGCCGCAGTCGCACAGGCGTTCGGGGTCAACGTTCTGGCAATTGGACTGGGAGCGCTTTTTGTGACGGTTTTCACGACTGCCGCGCTCGATGTGACGGGTGTGCTCACTGCGACAATCTTCGCGATCGCCGGATGGCTGATCATTCCAGCGAGGCGCCGTCAGCTCATCCACGATTTCGAGACAAAAATTGCGAAGCTGAACGAAGATCTCTCCGCGCTGCTTCGGACGAAATTCGAAGAGCAATCGAAGCGTTATGAGAATCAGCTTCTCGAAGTGATCGCTCCTTACGACAGGTTTCTCGAAACGGAGAAGTCGCGGCTTGAAACCGGGCTGACCGACCTGCGCAGCGCTGAATCTGAAGTGAGTGCACTCGAGCGCCGGGTGAATGACACGTTCCCCGAGATAATTCCTCATATTTGAGCCCGTAGATGCTCGTGCCCGACGGGCGGAGTCATCCGCCCGTCAGATGCCGTTGTCCGTACAGTGCCTTAATCCGGATTCGCCAGCCACGCTGCGAGCTCATCGGATGACCGAATTACTTTCTCACGTGACTTGAGCTCGGAAGCCATCTGCTCTTCCTCGTAGCCGGTCGGCACACCGTTGCTTCCGCTCACGATCCACGAGTCGCTCGCGCTCCTCGATCTCCCTTGCATCAGGCTGCGCGGAGAGCGTCCAAGGAGCTTCGCAACCGCCCCATAAGTAGCACGCTGATGGTAGCGGTCCAGCTCCTCGACGATCGAGTCGAGAGACCGGGATGTCGTCGCCAGTTCATCGTTCATATTGACGCTCCTGTGGAATGAGAATGCTCGTCGCCTCAAGATGACAGCACCGTTCCACCTGATCGCAATCCTCGCTGCGCGTGAGGTGCTCAACAAACGCACGCCTCGCGAAAGAGCTACCTCACCGCGTCGAGCTCCACGAACGATACGTAACGGCCCTCGTTCACCTCGCATCGATACGCGGCAACCTCTGCCTTTCCCGCCCACTCGTGGCTGATCTTCAACAGCTCGAGCGCATCGAGACGCTGTCGTTCGGCAACCTCACCCGGGGGAGTGCTGGGCAGCTTTCTCCGGTAGTCTGCGCACACCGCTTCGGGAGGTCCGCTGGCGGACGGACCATGGAAGAGAAGAATTACCCGCGAGACCTCATGGAGCTGAATCAGATAGAGACACTCCTTTCTCATCTGAACTGCGCGAAAGAAGTCGGGCCCGCTAGCGGACAAGGCGCCGCCCCCGCCAGGCACGTAGAACCTGTCGAACCCGGCAAGCCCCAGCTCTCCATGAAGAAACGCGTCAGTCTGATCCTGCAGGCGTCCATCCGAGCAGGCCACAACGAGTGTGTGCGGCCGATCAGTCGTCCATTGTCTCGAAGGTGACACTCCCTTCAGCCACCGGCGAGCTTGCGAACGAGCTTGTCGAGAAATGCGAGCCCATCATAGAATGATCGTGTCCGCAGCTTTTCATCCCGGCCATGCGCATTCGTCTCACCCGGCAGGGA
>JBBQYO010000212.1:0-5716 GCA_038208605.1 Gemmatimonadales bacterium
CCCTTGTTGTCCACTATGAAGTCACCGGCGATTCGATCGACATCGATGTTTCCGGACCCGTCACTATCGACTTTCATCGTTCCGCCAACCGATGACACGTCGATGTCTCCGGAACCATCCACTTCGACTCTGAATTCGCCGACAATATTGTTCGCGGAAATATTACCAGAACCGTCGGACACGCGCACGTTTCCCTCGACGTTCGAGATCGTCATGTTTCCCGATCCGTCCTCGACGGTGACGTTGCCCTTTGCGCCGCGGATCTCGAGATCGCCCGAGCCGTCCACGAGGGCGAGCGCACCAACGTTGATGAATTTCGCTTCACCACTGCCGTCCTCGACGTCGAGCGCGATGGACTGAGGAACTTCAATGATGAGATCCAGCTGCATGTTGTCGTTCCAGTCGCCCCGCCAGAAGCCGCTGCGGTTGTCGTCCGGAAACTCGGCCTTGATGAAAACGATGTCGCCCCTGCGCTCTGCTGTCAGCCTGATCTGAGAGAGCCGTTCTCTCGAAGCTGAGCGCGCGGTTCCGCGAACCTGGACCTGCGATATACCAGGTCGTCCCTCGATTCTGAGCTCTCCGGCGCCTGCCTCAACGCGGATTTTTCTCGCGCCGCGGGCGTCTACATCGGCGTTGCGCGGAGAGGTGTAGTCGGCCAGCGCGTGTGCGGGAATCGGAATGAAAGCGGCGGTGATTACAAACGCCGCCGCGAGCCCGCGGTGGAGGTTGAGCCGTGATCGCTTCATGATAGGGCCATGTTAGAGTTGCCCGAGGCGAGAACCTTGGGGATGCGGTTATTCGACTCCGTAATTGGCCGTACGGTTTGAAACAACTCTGGTTTCAGAGCCTCTGCTTTCGATTGCGAGAGGCCTAGAACGCTTTACTCACCGCCGCGTCCAGATCCTGTCTTCCTCCCAGACCCGTGTAAACCACATCGCCTTTTGCGTTGAGCACCACTACATACGAGGTCGCAGGCACATCGTACGCCTCGGCCGCGTTCCCGTTTGAGTCGTAGAGGATGTCGTGCCGGATGCCGTGCCTGGCGACATATGCTTTCACCTTCAGAGGCGACTGATTCACCGAGACTGCTACTCCGACGAACCTGACCTTTCCGGCGTACTTCTTCTGGGCAGCGAGCAGGGCGGGCTCGAGCTCTTTGCAGTTCGGGCACCATGTCGCCCAGAACTCGATGAGGACCGGACCCTTGCCGACGTAACTCGAAAGGTCAGCGAGCTTTCCGTCGAGTGTTTGCACCGCCGCCGCGGGGCCGCGTTTTCCTACTGCGATTCCCGATTCCTGTGCCGATGCATGGGTGACACAACCGAAAAGCAAGGCTGAGAGAGCGAGCAGCTTTAGAGACATTCATTACCGTCCGATTTCCATGTGTTTGAGTCGTGTCCGTCTACCGTGAACTGACGCCCGTTTTCCGTGCGCGTGCCCGATTGTCCGTTGTCCGATTACGACAACAGCTGGCCCATTTGCACCATATAGTACTCCGCAGCACCCAGCATGATCAGCGCGAAACCGCGTTTCACCCACACCATCCACGCTCCCGCTCGCGGAAGACGGGCCAGCGTGCCGCTGAAGAGTCCAACCGCCACCAGCAGCGCGCACATGCCGAGCGAAAAGCTCAGGAGGTAAACAAAGCCAAGCACAGCTCGGTGGGTCGTCGTCACCCACGTCAGAACTGCCGCCATTACCGGGGCCGAGCATGGCGCAGCCACGAGGCCTGAGACGGCTCCCATTATGAGCGCGCCAGAAGCGCGGCCCGCCGTTCCCGCAGCGGCAGCACGATTCATCAGCGCCGACGGAACCCGAACCGGAATCACGTCGAGCATCGACAGCGCAGCTATGATCAGCACGTTGGCCATCACGAAGTACAACCACGGATTCGTGCTGACAGTCCCGAATATCGTTCCGGACATTCCCGCCACGACTCCAAGCGTCGCGTACACGACGGCAAGTCCAACAACATATGCGAAAGTGAGAAGCACCGTCCTGCTCCTCGGCGCGGCAGACCCGTTCGCAGACTGGCCGCCGACGATCGCGGCCGTGATCGGAATCATCGGATAAATGCAGGGAGTCAGGCTCGTCAGTACGCCCGCGAGGAACAGGAGTGCGACGGCGAGGACCGGGCTCGATGTCAGTTGCGATGAAATTCCCGAAAAATCCATGGCCGAAAGCTAGCGCTCACCTGCGCGATCGCGCGGACCGGATGACAATGTGGCGGCATGGGGAAGAGCCGTTCCCGGATGTACATTTCCACCCCAATGCCAACCTTCATGCAACCACATCTCCGAGCGTTCGGAGCAGCACTTTGCTTTGCACTGGCCGCCCGAACGGCCGGCGCTCAGCAATCGAATCCACTGAGCGGTCTCGACGGTTACGTCTCGAGCGCGATGAAGGATTGGAAGATTCCCGGCGTCGCGGTCGGAATCGTCAAGGGCGATTCGGTTGTTTTTGCGAAGGGGTTTGGAATCCGCACGTTTGGCAAAGCCGAACCTGTCGACATACACACGTTGTTCGCGCTGGCCTCCGACACGAAACAGTTCACGGGGATCCTGCTGGCAATGCTCGCGGACGACGGAAAGGTTCGCTGGGACTCGCCTCTCATCAACTATCTGCCAACACTAAGGTTCGGTGACGACTATCTGACGAATTCGCTAACCGTTCGAGATGCGCTGACGCACCGAAGCGGGCTCGCGCGCGGTGACTTGCTATGGACCGGCGGGTACGGGTACGACAGGAGCGAGCTTCTTCGCCGGATGCGTTTTCTCAAGCCGACCTGGGGTTTGAGAACGCACTACGGATACAGCAACCTCATGTACGTCGCAGCGGGCGAAGCGGGCGCCACCGCTGCGGGCAAATCCTGGGACCAGCTGATTCACGAGCGCATTCTCACGCCGCTCGGCATGACGGAGACGAACACGAGTGTCACGCTGCTCCCATCCATCGCGAATGTCGCCACTCCTCATTCGGTCGTCGATGGAGTCGTGAAAGCAGTTTCTTATACGAACATGGATGCTGCGGCGCCGGCGGGAGCGATCAATTCGAACGTCGCCGACATGGTGAAGTGGCTTCGCTTTCAGCTCGACAGCGGCAGGGTTGGCGACAGGCGTCTCGTCAGCAAGCGCAATTTCATCGAGACTCACACGGCTCAGACGGTCACGCGACTTGATTCGGCTTATCGCGCCTTCAATCCGTTCACGCATGTCCGCAGCTACGCCTTCGGCTGGCAGGTGATGGACTACCGCGGACGCGAAATCCTCTCGCATGCAGGGAACCTGTCGGGAATGAACGCGATGGTCGGCCTCATGCCGGAGGAACGAATCGGGGTCGTGGTGTTGACTAATCTCGAGGGTAATGCGCTGCGCGAGTCGATCATGTATAAAGTCTTCGATCTGTTTCTCCATGCGCCCGACAGGGATTGGAGCAGGGTGTCGCTGATCGAGAAGGCGTCATTCGACTCGATCGAAGCGCGGGATACCCGCGAAAAGGAAGCGAAGCGGGTGCGCGGCACAAAGCCGTCGCTCGGCCTCGCTCGTTATGCGGGTGCCTATTCGGACAGTTTGTATGGAACAGCTCGCGTCACGATGCAGGACGGTCATCTCGTGCTGGAGCTCGCGCCGAAGCTCGTCGGCGACCTCGAACACTGGAATTACGATACTTTCAAGGTTGTCTGGCGCGATCACCGGGACGGGACGAATCTTGTCACGTTCGCGCTCGACGCAGATGGACAAGTCGATACGATGAAGACCGATGTCGGCGGCCAGCCGGAAGAAATGCCACAGATGAAGCGCGTAGCTGACGCGCCTGCACGAACCTCTTCAACACTGAAATGACCGCAGCTCACAGCAGAACACCCTCGGCGCGATCCGCCGCGATTGCGCCGACCCCTGCCACCGGTGCCGCGTACGAGCCTTCGTACAAGGCGGCCGCGATCGCAGCGCTCGCCGTTTTCGCTCTGTACTTCATCACGATCGCGCCGTCGACGGCGATGTGGGATACCGGCGAGTACATGGCGGCAGCGAAGGTGCTTGGATTGCCGCACCCGCCTGGCAACCCGTTCTTTATGCTGATCGGTCACGTGTTTGGCATGCTTCCGATTCCCGGCGGCTATGCACAGCACATCAACACGATGGCGGCGGCCGCGAGTGCGTGTTCAGCGGGTTTCTGGTTTCTGATCACCGAGCGAATTCTTTCGGGATGGCTCGGCAAGAGCTGGCAGCGAATCGTCGGCGCTGCTCTCGCGACGTTGATCGGTGCAACTGCATTCACGGTGTGGAATCAGAGCGTCGTCAATGAAAAGGTGTACACGATCTCGCTGTTTTTCTTTACGGCCGTGTCATGGTTGATGATCTCGTGGACGGATGACCCGGAAGGCAAGCAGGCCGACCGCCGGCTCATTATGGTCGCATACCTGCTCGGGCTTGGTTACGCGAATCACCCTGCCGGATTTCTCTGCGCGCCTGCTGTCGGCGTAGCGATTCTGATTCGCCGCTGGCAGACGTTCCTCAACTGGCAGCTGATCGTCAAAGGCGCGATCGTGCTCGCGCTCGGACTCACGCCATTCATCTATGAGCCGATTCGGGCGGCGTATTTTCCGGCGCTCAACGAAGGTGAGCCGACTGCGTGTCTCACGAAGATCGATGCATCCTGCACGTTCTCGTCGCTCACGAAGCAGCGGCTGATGGACAACATCAATCGCGAGCAGTACGGCAAGAAGCTCGAGCGTGGCGCTCCGTTCACAGCGCAGGTTGGCATGTGGTGGCTCTACTTCAAATGGCAGTGGCTGCGCGACGCTTACGGCGAGAGCGCAACGCTGCAGGCGATGCTCGCGGTTCTCTTCCTTTGCCTCGGGCTGATAGGAGGCTACGTCCACTGGACGCAGGACCGGCGAACATTCTGGTACTTCGGGCCGCTGATGTTCACCCTGACATTGGCGCTCATCTACTACATGAACTTCAAGTATGGATGGTCGCAGGCTCAGGAGCTGGGCGACAACGTTCAGCGCGAGGTTCGCGACCGTGACTACTTCTATATATGGAGTTATTCGGCCTGGGGAGTATGGGTTGCAGTCGGGCTCGTATACATCTGGCAGACAGTTGCAGAGATGCTGGACAGGTCGAGCGATGAAAAGCCCGACAACGCGGGCCACGCGACGCGGCGCGCATGGCTGCTAGCAACACCGTTGCTCCTGGTAGCGTGCGTCCCGCTCGTTGGAAACTGGAACGCCGCATCGCACCGAGGTGACACGTTCACCGCCGACTGGGGCGCAGACATGCTCAATTCGGTCGAGCCCTACGGAATTCTCATCACAAACGGTGACAACGACACCTTCCCCCTGTGGTACGCGCAGGAAGTGGAAGGGGTAAGACAGGACGTGCTGGTCCTCGTTACCTCATATCTCAACACCGACTGGTTCGTCCGGCAGATGATCCGCAACCCGGTGCGCGAATACGATGCGGCGAAGGGTCCGTCGATATACCGCGGCAAGACATGGCCCAAGCCGCAGGGGTCCCCGCTCAAGATGACATTCACGCAGGCCGATGCGCAGCCTGCCTATATCGAAGTGCGCGAGCCGCAAGTCTTCAAGCAGAACGACATCGTAGCGACCATTCAGCCCGGCTATCTGACGCGAGACCAGATCATCGTGCTGAGCCTGATCAAGGACTCGTTCCCGCAGCGCTCGATCTATTTCTCCACAGGCGGTTAC
>JBBQYO010000213.1:0-5716 GCA_038208605.1 Gemmatimonadales bacterium
TCACCGTCGGATATTTCGTAGGCAGCCTCTCCTCGAAATCGATCAACCGCAAGCTTGCCAATGCGCTCGTCCAGCTCGCCCCGCCTGATCTGACGCTGAGTGAGATTCCGATCAAGGATCTCCCGCTGTACTCCTACGACTTCGACGCAGACTACCCTCCGGCCGCCCGCGCACTGAAGAATGCGATCGCTTCTGTCGATGCTGTCCTATTCGTTACGCCCGAGTACAACCGGTCGATTCCGGGAAGTCTCAAGAACGCGATCGACTGGGCGAGCCGACCCTGGGGACAGAACTCCTTTGCACGGAAGCCGTCCGCCATCGTAGGCACCTCACCTGGCAAGATCGGGACGGCGGTCGCTCAGCAACACCTCCGTAGTATCATGGCGTTCTGCAATTCGCCGCTGATGAACGCGATTGAGGCGTATGTCGAGTTCACGCCGGGTCTGATCGAAGACGATGGAACGGTGACGAACGAGTCCACTGAGAATTTCCTCCGCAACTACATGAAAGAGTTTTGCGGATTCATCGAACGAGTCTACACGGCGCTGCCGCGCGACCGCGTCTAATCGCAGGGGGGCGCTAGCTAACACCTCGCAGGCAAGTGTTGCGAACAGCTAGCGAAGCCCCGGCGTCAGTTGGGAGCTAAAAAAACCACTGCTCATCGCAGTGTATCTATCGGGGCGAGTGGATTTGAACCAGCGACCTCCTGCTCCCGAAGCAGGTCATACTACTAATCAACTACAACATTCTACCGGCCTTCAGAGGGAAACCGGACGCCGGTGCCGGAGTTTCCCGACATCCGTGCCGTACTATTCAGGATGAAACACACCCCTGAACAAATCCCGTTCGGAACGTTGCTGTGCATGGGCAAAGTTGCTAACCATGCTCGTGGCGATGATGGATGTCCGGATAATGACGGTGCGAATGTTC
This sequence comes from Gemmatimonadales bacterium, assembly GCA_038208605.1. Lineage (GTDB taxonomy): Bacteria > Gemmatimonadota > Gemmatimonadetes > Gemmatimonadales > Gemmatimonadaceae > UBA4720. The sequence goes on from JBBQYO010000213.1 coordinate 931, forward strand.
CAACCGCTCACGAACATGGGCGTGCGTGTGCGAATCGCCCGGTGGATCATCAGCCGTGTGAGGACTGCGCTTGTGCGCGCTGTTCCAAGCTGCCGCAGATGATCGGGTTTCAGGACACATTCTTGTCGCGGTGCAGACTCGCGACGGGCCATCCTGCAGGTGCTGCAACCGCGATTCGACTCCACCTTCTCAAAGCATAGTCACGGCTTCCGTCCCGGACGCGGAGCGCACGATTCAGTGCGCAAAGCGCAGCGGTATATCGGTGAAGGATGACGCTGGGTGGTGGACGTGGACCTCGAGAAATTCTTTGACCGCGTAAACCATGACGTGCTGATGGGAAAGCTGGAGAACCGAATCACCGTTATGCGATTGTTCCGGATAATGCGTTGCTATCTGGAGAGCCGGAGTAATGGCCAACGGCTTGGTGATGGAGCGGCACGAAGGAACGCCTCAGGGCGGACCACTCTCGCCGCTCTTGGCAAACGTGCTACTGGATGACGTGGACAAGGAACTTGAGCGGCGCGGTCACACCTTCGTGCGATACGCTGATGATTGCAACGTGTATGTGCGATCGAAGCGAGCGGGCGAGAGAGTGATGAAGGGTCTGCATGACTTCTATGCGAAGCTGAGGCTCCGTGTCAACGAAGAAAAGAGCGCGGTGGCGCGGGTATGGGGCCGCAAATTTCTTGGCTACAGTTTCTGGGTAGCGAAGGGACGGGCGGTCAAGTGCAGCGTCGCGGCCAAAGCCCTTAATGACTTCAAGGAACGCATCCGGCAAATCACTCGCCGGAACGGTGGAAGGAGCATGGCTCAGATCACCAAAGAACTGCGGAGTTATCTCCGTGGCTGGAAAGAATATTTCCGCTTGGCGGAAACGCCGGGCATCTTCAGTAACCTGGAGCAATGGCTGCACCGCCGGCTGCGCATGGTACAACTCAAACAGTGGAAGCGAGGGACGACCGCGTATCGTGAACTGCGCTCACGTGGCGTACCGGAACGTCTCGCTCGTGCAGGAGCCGCTCATGCTCACCGCTGGTGGAGAATGGCCACACATGGCGCGTCTAAAACAGCGATGCCGAATAAATATTTTGACAACCTCGGTATCCACGCCTTGCATCGCACTAACCTCAACACTCCGAACCGCCGGATGCGGACCCGCATGTCCGGTGGTGTGGGAGGGGAGCAGCGGGGATCACCCGCTGCCTCCTATCCCGATCAGCAGGGAAGCGGTGCAGGCCGCCAGCTCAACGAACGACGATCCGCCTCGTCCTCGTCACCTTGACGTTCGGTACATCAAACGTGAGCACATACTCTCCCGCCGCGGGATTGTCGAGCTCGGCGTCGAATGTCTCACCGACATTCATAGCAGTGATTGCGGGACCAGGTTTTCTGGCGTTCATCGGTAAATCGGCGCCGTCCTTTGCCCTCGCCCGCCACGTCACAAGGGTTGAGTCGCGCCGAATTGAAATGATCGTCCTCCCCGCCGGACCGATGTTAACGAACCGGAAGCGATGTGTCTTTGCTGATTCGAGAAAGACTGGTTTCGCGGCGGAGTCTCCATTGATGAGCATGTGCTGCGGTATGTCCGGACCGTCCCATCCTATCGTGTAAACATGATCCCGGGAGGGGTCGAATGTCTCACCCGGCTCAAGCACGACAATTGGACCATACATGCCCGATGTGAGCTGCTCGACGTCATTGAGATGCGTGTGGTATATAAAGGTGCCGGCGCGGCGGAGCGTAAGGCGGGCTGTGAATGAATCCGTTGGAGCGATCATTGGCGCAAGGGTGCCCATTCCGCTCCAGCCCGCAACGCCGTCGGAATAGCTCTCGAGCTCGATGCCGTGCCAGTGAACTGAGGTGGCTTGGTGTGAGCGATTGACCACTGTGACCAGAGTTGGCTGGCCGCGCGTGAGGACAATCGGCTGTCCGGCCAGCTCGACTGAATCCGCGGCCGGAACGTGACGATCGCGCTGAAGTACGTATGACATCGCAAACGGCGTGTATCCCGTGCGTGAGCGCTCGTCGGCGAAAAGATGAAGCTTCCGCACCGACGAACCCATCCAATCCACCGAAGACGCTGAACTATCACCTGGTCGCGGCTTCACGGTGATTCCAAGAACAAGGCCAGTCATTTGTTGCATCGGGTCGCTCATGCGAGATGATTTCCCTCCTTCAGCGCCGTCGAGCCGCCCCCGCTCGGTGACATGGAAAGTCAGGTGACAATGGAAAAGCCAATTGCCTGGCCGATCGGGACTCCACACTAGCGACATGGTCGACGAAGGACCCATGTCTTCAGTGACTGCCATGCGGCGATTGTCAGGCGAGTAGATGGTGTCGCTGGCCATCGTCCCCCTGGAGTCGACACGAAAATAGAATCCGTGGAGATGCATCGGATGACGACGTGCACTGCCGTTCACCACACGCCAGCGAATGCTGTCCCCGACTGTGACAGGAAATCGCTCAGTGTATGGCCAGGCTTTTCCATTGATCGCGAGCGCATTTCTGTAGCGAGTCCTGTCGAGCCTTTTGCCCCAAATATTGATTACGAGGATTCGATCCCTGACGACAGCTCCCGGAGTATCCACCACGAACGCGCCGGTGAGCTGCTCTTGTTCGGTCATCAGGTCGGGCACACTCGCGGGCCGCCTCACGACTCCAGGAGTTGCGCCATAGACGTAGGTTCCGGGCGCGCCAGCGGCAAACGTGAATGTGCGGGATTCGCCCGGCTTCACTGGTACGCTGTCGGCGATTCCAGGATGAGTTACAAGCCCGCGCATCCACACGATTGAATCGGGCAGACTGTTAAGAAGAGTCGCGACAATTGTCGTACCGGCTGGAACTCTGATGAGCGGCGCAGGGATCTGCGGGGCATGGCCGACCTCGGCGAATGCCGCGACTTCGGCGAACGGACCGTCTGGCGCTTCAGGAAACCAGCGAGCCATCTGCACGACGAGGTTCAGCCTTAGCGTGTCATTGCGGAGAATGCCGGCTGGCACGCGGTTGTCATTCGCGGTCACGACAGCCATCGGCGCGGACGGGCGGGGAGCGCGATGCGGGAAGAGATACCCGCTCAGTAAGACGCATACCGCGATGATGCCGATAGAAAAGAGACCGCGTGAAAATACGGTCACGCTTGCAAAGTCCTCGTGTTTCATGGCGATCTCAATCTGGCCCTACGAGGTCAACGGCGCCAGCGGATCCGGAAGAATCTAATTTCTCGATCTGTCCGGCGACTTTATCGATGCCGACCCATCGCGACGACGAACGAATAATTGCTCACAAGCCTATTTTTGCAACCAGTCAGGATTCCTCGACCGGAAGTACGTCCTTTCTCGTCACGCTCAGGTAGATCACGGTACCGAGAATTGCGAGCAGGAAGACCGCGCTCGTCACAACGGTCCCCAGCCCGAGTCCTCCATCGTCAGGCGACTGCGACATGTAGTCGCCGACTGATGCACCAAGCGGGCGTGTCAATATGTACGCAATCCAGAACGCGACCACAGCGCCAAGTCCGAAGAACTTGTGCGCAGTGGCAACGAGGGCGATCAGACCGGCGAAGATCAAAGCCGAATTGAGGTAGCCGAGCTTGAGGCTTTCGGCAGCGAGATCTCCCGCCGCTGTGCCGAGTGCGAAAGTGAAAAGAATCGCGAGCCAATACCAGGCTTCACGCCGCGCCGTGTGGATGCTGTGAATAGAAAGCGTTCTCTCGCTTCTATACCAGAGAGCAAATGTCACAGCGAGCGCGATGGCGAAGACAATCGTCGTGGTGACGAGTGAAACCCCGAGGTTGTCACTCAGATTGTCGGTGATGAGTGTTCCGACGATGCTGATAAGGACCACGGCGAGCCAGTAGATCGCCGGAACGTAGGTGCTCGCCCGAAACTGAAAGAACAGGGCGACAATGAGGAGAATTCCCATCACGACGCTTGTTCCCGTCAAGCCGAGATTCAGCTTCTCGTTGAGCAAATCGGCGGCGGTCTCCCCGACCGTCGTGCACAACACCTTGATGATCCAGAAGAACAGGGTCACGGCAGGCACCTTGTTCAACATCTGTCGAGCGGATTCAGTGGACGATTGCATGCATTGCTATTGGCATATCGCGGTCCAAACCTCGCTGGTTGCCAGCTCGCTACAGGCCTGCAGGCTCGTAAGTTTCCGGCACTGGTTCATCTTGACCGACGTTGCGATCTACGGAGACCGAATCACGGTCGTCGGCAACTTCAGCGATTCGCGAACTGCTCGCGAAGATCGCCTGTCGAAGGTCCGGTCGGACCTTCCGCGACGCCAACGACACGCGATAAGCAAGAAGGATGAGCTGCCGCTTCGGATCCGCTGCTGTCAGCTGCCTTCGCTGCCCGCTGTAGTAGCTCGGGATTTCTTCTTGACCCTCTTTTTCACCTCAACGTGACAGCCAGTATGTTCCCTTGATCAGGAAAACATTGCTGGGCCGGCCGAAGATCTCTCTCACCTCACGGCCGGTGCGGAAATCGCCCGCGAAAGGGTCGTAACCGCTGCGCTGCTGCTGCCACACGAAGAAGAGCGCGGATCCCGGTCTGTATTCCCACCGGACGACTGCGTTGCCGCGCAGCGAATGCAGGCGGAAATCGGGATTGCTGATGTTGAATGATGGAGCGCTTCCGGAACCATCGGGATCGACTGTGTATGCGGTCTTGTCACCCGTCGCGGAGATCACCGGCGCGATCGTGCTGTTTCCCGACCGGCCGAAAATGTTGTAGTCACGCGTGCGCGGCCTCGCGAGTTCCTTGAAGTTGTCGTAGCGACC
>JBBQYO010000214.1:0-5705 GCA_038208605.1 Gemmatimonadales bacterium
CGAAAACCGGGGCGAATATTCGAGCGCGCAGAAAACTTCTTCTCAGCATCGACTTCGATGCCGAAAAACTTCCCGGAGACAACCGACTCTGGAAAACGGTGAAGCACCAGCTGAGCTATATCCGACTGCCCGCTCCCGCGCTCGAGCTGACTCCAACATTCAAGGGTATCGGAATTTACCGGTGAGGCTGACCAGACTCGTCGCGTTGGCAGCTTTGCTGTTTCCGCAGATCGTTCGCGGACAGGCGGCGCCTTATCTCCCGACCGACGACATCTCGTACAACTATGTCGATGCGCTCATGTCGCGCGGCATGTTTCAAAGCCTGTCGACGATGGAGCGGCCTTACACGGTCAATCGCGTTCGGGCGGCAATCGACAGCGCGCAAGCTTCCAGCCAGAACCGGGTCATCGCCAGCTACCTGGACGCACTGTCGTTCGCGATTTCGAAGTATGAGCTCGTGCGTCCCGGCGACGCGGCGGATGCACGGATGCCGTTCCGCGCCCACGCGACATTCGACGTGTTCGCGACGTCACAGTCGTCCGGACGACGCGAGCTCATGCTCGCCGACACTGACAACGCGACCGAGCCCGGAGCGACCGGATATTTCGTGATGGGCGGCGGCCACATGGCTGGCTCGGTGCGCGTTCCGCTCGACAACCGTCTCAACACGGATCCTGAATTCACGGGCCGCAAGGACAGAAAGATCGCGGGACGCACCGACGACGCGTACCTCGCCGGACAGTGGAAGTATGCGGAGGTTTCATTCGGCAGAGTCGGGCGCTCGTGGGGCCCGATTGGATTTTCCGGATTGCAGATCGGCAACGACGCCTACACTTACGACCATTTCTACGGACGAGTCGGCACCGATCGAGTTCACGTGACCACCGTGCTCGCGCGGCTCGAGAACTACGTGCTGTCGCCAGGAGTGGAATCCTCCCGGTATTTCTCGGTTCACCGCTTTGGGGTCCATCGCGGCCGGTTCGAGGGAGGCCTGAGTGAGGGCTATCTCTACACGGGGGTTCATCGGGGCCTCGAGTTCTCGCTCATCAATCCACTGAATGTGTTTGGCCTCAGCTGGCGCAACGAGGCGACCGACGGCAACCTGAATTTCGGCGCCGATGCTTCGTGGCGAACCGCACGCAGCGGCACCTACAGCGCCGACCTTCTGCTCGACGATATCCAGATCGACAAGTGCGACAGCATTTGTCATGAGCCTTCGTCGTACGGTTTGACGCTCACCGCAGAAGGAATTCCGCTGGCAGGCAATCAGCGTTTGTTCGCGTCGTATACCCGGGTATCGAACCTCGCGTATCGCACACCAAATGTGGCTGAGCGATATGCGAGCTATGATGTCGGGCTCGGGCGGGGCTATAGCGATTACGACGAGCTACGTGCGGGTGTGGACGTCGCGCTCGTGCAGCGCGTACCGTTAAAGGTCTACGTCGCGCGACGCCGGCAGGGCGAGGGCGACTATAGAAACATGTACCCTGCTGTCGCGGACTACTCGACGACGCCCGCAATCCTGAGCGGAACGGTCTGGACCATCAACCGCGTGGGGATAAGCGGTGCTGCAATGATTGGTCGCGATTTTCAGGTTCGCGGAGATGCGGGAGTAAATCAGAACTCCAACCGGATGCACGTTCCTGACTGGAGCCTGACCGAGTTTGAAGGGCGAGTAAGGGTTACGTGGGTCCCGCGCTGGTTCATTCGGTTCGACTAGCCCGGATGCTTCGCTGCCTGGACGAACGGCCTTTGAATTGAAGGCAAGCAGTGTACGGACGGTACAGACCGGGAGGATTGGTGAGCACCGAGGTGTTGTTGAGCCGCTGCCTGGGTTCTATTCTGCCCAAAACCATTCCTCGTTTATTCACTCGCCGCTACATTCAGCGCTGTCCCCGGGCCGTTAGCTCAGTTGGTTAGAGCAGTCGACTCATAATCGATAGGTCGCTGGTTCGAGTCCAGCACGGCCCATGTTCTCCCGCCATATACAGCTACATACAGCTACATACAGCTACATACAGCCACATCCCGGCGCGTTCCGGCTTAAGTTTGGCCAAGTACTTTGTCATGCAGAGATAGTATGGCATAAGTCCGTCATGGCGTTAATTTTGGGATTGCCTTTGTTTCGGTATCGTTCGCTCGAATGAGTGGCTCCGGAGGCCAGGCTTAAGACCAGAGGTCGCGTAGCTCAGCTGGTTAGAGCGCTGCTTTCACACAGCAGAGGTCCGGGGTTCGAGTCCCTGCGCGACCATGCACTTCCTTTCGCTCACACGGGCGAAATTTCTACTTCAATTCCGTTCACTCGATGAATTCAATCAAGCTGCGGTTGGTCACAGTTGCCGCATTCCTTTTCATCGTGCCGGCGTTTGCGCCGGCGCAGACCCCGTCTCAGGCAGCGCAGATGCTCCAGTCCAATCCGGAGCTTCTGAACCAGCTGCGATCGAGAATCCTGTCGAGCGGGCTCACACCCGATCAGGTGCGCGAGCGTCTCAAGGCAGAGGGTTATCCCGAGACGCTGCTGGACGCGTATCTCCCGGGTGGCGATGCCTCGGGTGGCGACCTGAATCGCGCCAGCACCGCCAATCCTGACGACGTCTTTGGCGCCATCAGCGCACTCGGCATCGCCGATACGGTGGACATCACGAGCCTGCGCTGCAGCCAGCTCGTGTTTGGGAATGACAGCATCTTCACGTCTGCGGATACGGCACGAATCGGCAGAACACAGGCAATCGCCAACCGACGTGCGCTGCGATCCGATTGCGCGAGACGCAGAAATGCGCTCAGGCCTGCAGACAGTGCGCAGAAAGCCCTTATCGACAGCGGCTTTACGATTTTCGGTTTGAGCACGTTCCGTGGATCGACTACTCTTTTCGACGCGAATCTCAACGGCCCTGTCGATGCGAACTACCGCCTCGGTCCCGGCGATCGCCTCGCACTCATTCTCACCGGTGACGTGTCGCAGTCGTACACGCTCGATGTCACGCGCGAGGGATTCATCGTCGTCCCGCAGGCCGGCCAGATTTACGTCAACAACCTCACCCTCGGCGAGCTCGAGAGCATCCTCTACCAGCGTCTCGGACGAGTTTATTCGGGCGTGCGCAGAGGCCCGGGCGCGACGACGCGCTTTGCGATCAGTCCAGTGAGGCTGCGCACGAATCAGGTTTTCGTCATCGGCGATGTTTTGAGCCCAGGCAGCTACCGCATCTCGAGCGCGGCAACTGCACTGACTGCTCTTTATGCAGCCCAGGGCCCCACCGACAACGGCACCCTTCGCAATATCCAGATCAGGCGCGGCGGAAAGACGATCGAGGTTCTCGACGTCTACGATTATCTGATCTCCGGTGACGCGACGCACGACGTTCGACTGCTGAGCGGAGACGTTCTTTTCGTTCCGATTCACGAGACACGCGTCAGAGTCGTTGGTGAAGTCACGCGTCCTGCTACCTACGAGATGTCAAAGGGTGAGACGCTTGCCGACGCCATTCGCTTTGCGGGCGGTTTTACTCCCAAGGCATCGACGCGGCGGGTTCAGATCGACCGAATTCTTTCCCCGACTGACCGCGCTGAAGGAGGCCGCGACCGCGTGACTCTCGACATCTCGCCGGTCACGTTGATCAAGGGCGCCGCGGGCGACGTAACGCTTCGCACCGGCGATGTGGTGAGAGTGTTTCCGGTCACCGAGCGCGTACGCAATCGCATCGCTGTTGAGGGGAATGTGTGGCAGCCCGGCACTTTCGGCCTGACGCCTGGCATGACGGTGTCACAGGCACTTCGCGCGGCCGGTGGACTGAAGCCCGATTCATATCTTGGACAGGTCCTGGTTCAGCGCCTCAATGCTGATTCCACGCGCGTTCAGCTGCACGCCACGCTGGCCGACATGACCGGCAGAGTGATCGGCGATTTTGCGCTGCGTGAAGACGACATGCTTCGTGTCTTTTCCACGACTGAATTTCGTCCGACGCGCTACGTCGCGATCACTGGCGCGGTTCGCCGCAGCGGCCAGGTTCCATTCCGCGACGGAATGACGATTCGTGACCTCGTGCTGCTGGCAGGGGGACTGGAGCAGAGTGCCGACCTTACAGCGGCGGAGATCGCGCGCCTTCCCGCTGATCGTCGAAGCGGTCTCACGGCGACAACGTTTCGTGCGCCGCTCGACTCCAGCTACATCTTCGAGCGTGGACCGGATGGCAGATACTTCGGCCCGCCCGGGCTGCCCGCCCCTTCCGGTAACGAGCCGGAAGTCAGGCTTCAGCCGTATGACAACGTCCTCATACTGCGGCAGCCGAACTGGGAGCTGCAGCGAACGGTCGTCATCGCAGGGGAAGTTCGCTATCCCGGAACGTACTCGCTGCGAACCAAGACCGAAAAGGTATCCGACGTGATCGCCCGTGCCGGCGGTGTCACACCTGAAGCGTATGCAGACGGTGTCACGTTCTATCGCGCAAAAGACAGTGTTGGAAGAATCGGAATTGCACTTCCGGAAATTCTTCGGCACGCATCGTCACGCGACAATCTCCAGCTTCTCGATGGCGACTCGATTTTCATTCCTCGATTCAATGCAGTCGTCAACGTCAAGGGCGCCGTCAACTCGCCGGTGGCGGTGACTTACGTACCGGGAAAGAATCTGCAGTACTATGTCCGTGCCGCCGGTGGAATCACTCGAAAGGGCGATCTTCGATACGCATACGTGACTCAGCCGAACGGAAAGGTCGAGGCTACGTCGGGGAAATTCATATTCCGCGATGATCCGCAGCCGCGGCCGGGAAGCTCGGTGTTTGTTCCGGAGAAAGATCCACGCGATAGTGGCATCAACTATATCGCGACGATCGGCTCGATCGCGTCGGTTGCCGGAAGTCTCATCACACTCGTAATCGCTCTTCGCAGATAGTTTATCGTGCAACCCGTGGAGCAGGCTCTCGCAAGCGACCACCTGACTTTTTCGCGGTGGGCAGCAGGCCTCGTCAGGAGGTGGCGGAGCGTGCTCTGGATGGGAGTGGCCGGGTTGACGATTGCACTGATCGCAACGCTCGTCGTTCCCTCAGTTTACAGAAGCAACGCATCATTCGTCGCCAACTCGTCGGGGCAATCGAAAGTTCAGGCAGCGGCCGGCAGCTCTCCGATTAGCGGACTGCTGTCTCAGTTCGGCGGAAGCCTCGGCGGCGATCCATCGGAGTCGCCGAACTTCTATCTCGAGCTCCTGTACAGCCGGGAGCTGCTCACTCGCCTTCTCGAGTCGAGATTTCCCGATCCGCGCACCGACAATCCGCGCGACAGTGCGCGGCTCGTTGATCTTCTGCGCCTTCGCTCAAAGGATCCGGCGCGCCGAATGGAGCTCGGCGTAAAGGACCTGACGAAGAGCATCAAGGGCGGCCTCGATCCGAAAACGAATCTCGTCTGGTTCTCCACCGACGCCGAGTATCCAGCGCTGAGCACTCAAATGGCGAATCGAATAATCGGACTGGTGAGCTCGTTCAATCGCGAGACGAGGGTGTCGCGCGCGAAGTCCAAGCGAGTGTTTCTCGAGCGCAGGCTCGACAGCGCGAAGAGCGAGCTCAGAACCGGCGAGGAAAATCTGCGATTCTTCTACGAGCAGAATCGCGGACTGCTCAGTGCGCCGGCACTCAAGTTCGAAGAGCAGCGGCTCAAACGCGATGTTGAAGTTCAGTCTGACCTGTTTCTCAATCTTCAGGGGCAACTCGAAGTCG
>JBBQYO010000215.1:0-5678 GCA_038208605.1 Gemmatimonadales bacterium
CCACTCCGTATTGGTCAGGTCGTTCCGTGAGGTCATGCCGCAGCATGCCGTATAGTTTCCGAGGAAAGCAGCGGTCATCGCGACGTCTCGGCAACGAAGATGATTGGACAGTTAACGATTAGCTCTGCGGCTGCGAGCCCAGCGAGAGAGGCATTGCGAGGCCCTCCCGGCGTGGCGGACACCAGCCATCCGTCGGCGACGAGGTCGATTACATTCAGCGGTGCGATCGTTTCGCGCTTGTCCGTGGTGAGCCGGTGCCGAATTCCCTTGTCGATCGCGGCCTGAGTCCACTTGACAGGATGAACGTCCCACAACGGACTGTAGGCAACAGCATCGCAGAACTGGGCCGGGTTGCTCGAGTCCAGGCATCCCGCCTGCTCCTGAAAGATGTTTCCCGGGTCGCCTTCACCAAGGGCGGCAGACATGAGTCCCTGACGATCCGGATTGTTCTTGCCCGTCGCACCATTGACCACCGGAATCAGTGCCTCGCGAGCCGAGCGGAATGACTTGTCGTCTCCAGCCGACGGCGCCGCGTTCAGTGTCGGCGCAAAGGTGTTTCCTTCGAGCGCGGCGAGATCCTCGTCAGTGGCCTCGGTGCTGGAGTAGAGAATGGCGAATCCTTCATAGAACCCGTGGACGAGTTGCAGTTTTACGGTCATGTTCACGGTGTCCATCGATATGACTTTGTCGTGCAGGCCCGTCTTGTTGGCAATATGGGCGGCGTTGTAGATGGTCTTGCCGTCGTACGTCACGAGAGGTGAATACACTGCATCGCCCACCGATCCGGCGGTACTGGCGGGGTTGAGCGGGAAGATATCGGGTCCGGGAATGACTTTGTGAACTGGCGAGAAGTCCACGTTGCCGCTGAACTTCAATATTGGAAACTTGTTGGGATTGGCCCGTCCGCCGGACGTCGTGGTAGCTTTTTGGACGGCAATGGTATTCAGCGCGTGGACTAGCTTCGGGGTCCAGTTGACGCCAAGACGCACGGACTCTTCGATGTCGTTCGATTCGGTGATGATGTAGTAGACCGAGCCACCCGAGGCATCCAGTCCTCGGTACAGAGGCAGGACAGCGGTCGCTTTCGCTGTATCCACCTGTGTTGCACTCGCCAGGCTGTTTGGCAGCATGTGACCCCTGGTGTTGTCAGGGCTCGTGCCGTTGTCGTTGCAGGCGGCGACGACCAGACCAGCACAGGAAACGAGAAGAACAGACCTCGCGCGCATCTTGTGGCTCCTTCCAGAAAGTGAGGGCCGCCGTCCGCGGTGCTGCAAAGGGACGCCGTGGCCGCTGAAGACGCGCTCATACCTGACCGCGAGAACACTTCTCCATGTTTCGGTGGCAGCGCATCTCCCGTTCCACCAATAACATCCGTTTGTGCAACAGTTGGTCTAGAGGTCCTGCGCTGTTGCGAGTTCGGGCGCGCGGACATTGTGGGGGACCGCGCTGTCCGCAGGGCGGAAACTGCTTTAACACGACGTTGGTGACATCACCACAGCGGGGAAACGGGCGGTGCCAGAGGCAACAGTTACTGTTGGAAAAGATTTCTGTTGCTAGTGTCGATCAAGGGATCGAAGGATCAGCTTGAGCGCAACAATGAAAGTCGCGCGCACGAAGTCACCGAAATGTCGCGATCCGATCGAGTGACTTCCTCTTGAGATTCGGCACCTTCGCATCGTCGGCCGGATAACCCGTGACTACCAGCATCACTGGTCGCTCATTGATGGGACGACCCAATAGCTCACGCAGGAAATCCATCGGGCTCGGCGTATGCGTCAGTGCCACAAGCCCTGCATTGTGCAGCGCGGCGAGCAGAAATCCGACAGCGATTCCAACCGATTCCTGAACGTAGTAGTGCGTCTGCCGCTCGCCGGAGTCCGATAACGCATAACGTTCTGCGAATACTGCGATCAGATACGGCGCCGTCTCCAGGTATTCCTTGATTGCGTCAGTGCCAAGTGGCGCTAGCGCCGCGAGCCACTCCGCCGGCGCAGTTGAGTAAAACTCTTTTTCAGCCTGCTCGGCAGCTTCGCGCATTCGCTTCTTCAGATCGGGATCGCTGACCACAACGAAATGCCATGGCTGTTGATGGGCACCGCTAGGCGCCGTTCCCGCAGTTTCGACGCAAGCCTCGATTATGCGACGGTCGACGCTGCGCTCACTGAAATGACGTGTTGTACGCCGTCGCTGCATGTCTGCAAGAAAATGCCGGCTTCGTTCCAGCATCTCGCTCTCGGGGAATTCCCTGTAGCTGGCCAGCTCTACGAATTTCGGGTCGGTCACTGTTGGCTTATCCGAAGAAGAACCCTCACCGCTCCCTAGAACCGATACTGAAGCCGCGCCATCACCAGTCGTCCGAGGATTGGCGCTGCGACAAACTCCGAATGCCGCGTGTTGAACGCGTTCTGAATGGTCACGGTAAAACGCGCATCTGGCACGTTGGGAATTGCGGCCCCTGCCTCGATGTCCGCAACGGCGAACGTCTTCACCCGACCGTTCCATACACCATCGACCATCCGAAAGCCCTCGACATAACGGCCGCGGAGCTCGAGCGAAGCGTCTCGGGCTGGCTCGCGATACCGAGCCGAGGCCAGGGCCTTGTTGCGTGGTGAGTTTGTGGCGAGGTCGCCTGATCCGGACAGCGCGCCCGCGAAGAAATCCTTGCTGACGTAAGAGTAGGCGCCGCTCAGCGTCACCCTGTCTGTCGCAGTGAAATCTCCGGAGACGTCTGCTCCCCACAACTTCACGTCACCAACGTTGTGATAGCTGAGCAGGATGTCAGAGCCGCCAAACGCGCCGGTGGGGCTGACGGTTGCGAGCGGAATGCCGGCGGCGGCAGGATTGCCGTCCACTCCGCCAATCGCCGCGGCAAGCGCACCCGCCTGGGCCGCGGGCAGGAACCGGCCGAGGTATGCGGCGAGCGACGGCGTAGAGAGAAACACGTTCGGGGTAATGATCGCGAGCGGGGCAATGAAATTCTTTCTGCGCGTCATGTAGGCTACTGCATCGAACACGACTCGCCTGCCGACCAAACCTTTATAACCTGCCTCGAGCGAGTTGGTCACAGTCGGTACAAGGGGAGAGATGTCCGCCACGGTTCCCGAGTACGCGCGATACGCCCCCGAGCGCAGATCGAGCGCGCGCAACGCGGTGGTCACATCGCTTGCCTTGGGCGCCGGATGTCGGGATAGATCGACACCGCCCGACTAAAAAAATTCAACGACCGCAGGCCAGAGAAGCGTTGCGTCGAGCGGCAATGCCTGGCCCGGCGCAAACGGCGAGCTCATGCACAAGCCACCACAATCTCGCCGGAATTGAAAGCCGCTCCTCGGAACGCCGACGGCACGCAGGGAATAGGGAAGCGGATCGAGCTTCGCGGCCAGCACGTCGAGCGAGAGATTGCCCGGAGTCGGCGTCGAGAACGCGCGATTGTAGCTCACGCGAAACCGCTGGCCCTCGGAAGGCGTGAAGACAAACCCGAGCCGCGGCGAAAAGACAGCACCGTCGAGCTGGCTGTGCTTATCCACTCGAGCCGCGGCAATCAGCTGCAACCGCGACGCGACGGGTGCTGAGAGCTGCGCATACACGCCAGTCTCGAGCGACTTGTCGTGGCTCTCGTTGCGACCATTCACCGTGCCGCTCGTCTGCGGATCTGTTCGCTGAAGGTCGAGACCGTAAATAATGCTGCCGGTCGTTCTGAAATTCAGCCCGTGCTGGACTTGAGCGACGAGAACGTTGGAGTGATCGAGCGCGCTCTGTCCCGTCTGAAGGTTTGTCGTCGTGCCGTCGGGACTGCTCGCCCTGTTCATGTACGCCTGAGCGAACAGCGATCCATCAGTGAAACGAAGCTGAGCGAAATCCGCGCGCGAGTGATCGAGCTGGTAAGTGCCGATCGGCGTATACTCGACGTTGCGCATTGCGATCGTCGAACCCGCCGTGAACACCGCGGTCGCGTGCGACGTGATACGATAGTCCGCGCGGAACTCGCCGTTCGCGCGCTCCGTCGTCGGGTCGCGTGCAATGGTCTCCGATGGCTGCGGCGGTGCGAGCCACTCCGTGCCGCGGAAATACGTTCCGGAAAGTTTCCACGCGAATTTGTCGTTCATCACGGCAGAATACCGGCCAGTGCCGACGACCAGCGATCGACCTCCACCCGTGACGCTGATGTTCGTGCCCGGTGAATCGAACGGAGACTTGGTGATGAAATGAACGACACCATCGGCGGCATTGGACCCGTATAGCGCCGATGCAGGTCCGCGAACTACTTCAACACGATCGATGTCGTCGCCATTGGGGGTGAGAAAGTACGAGAGAGACGCGCGTACCGAAGGAAGGGCGGCGTTGCGATAATCCGATAACAGCAGCAACGACGGGCCAAACGTGCCGCTGAATCCATGCGCCACAACCTGACGCCCTTCAAGCCCTTGCACCGCCATATCGACGCCGGGCGTTGATTCGACATAATCGAGCGGGCTGGTGGAAACGCGCTCGCGTACAGCCTGTTCATCGACAACGGACACAGAACCGGCAACATCGAGCGCCTTCTCGCTGCGCCGCGCGGCCGTTACGACAATCCGCGTCAGCTCCGGCGGACCAAACGGCAGATCCGCATCGATCGTGGTCGTCACTCCGCTCGAAACTCGAACACCCGGAGTGCGTCGCGGCGTATAGCCCGGGAGGCGAATCATGACGGTGTATTCGCCGGGCGGAAGAAAAATACGGTACTTACCGTTGTCATCCGAGCTCGCGTGAGCGCGCGCACCATCGGCGGTCATGACCTCGACACTGGCGTGCGACAGCACGCTGCCAGCACTCCGAACCGTCCCGCTCACCGTTCCGTTCTGCGCGACCGCGGTGTGAGAAACCGTTATGAGTAGAAGCGACGTAAGAAGACAGAATAGTTTCGCGCCTCGCTTGCTCGTGTAGCTTACGGCCTTGTGTGGCATTGTGAGACCCCGTGCGCCGTTGTTTCGGCGGTAATGTTCAATGTGTTGCTGCAGGCGCAGGAAGCGGATGAAGATGCAGCAGAAAGAATCTGAGTCAATGCCGATTACAAACCGTCCGCTTACCAGACAATGACAGAGCTCGAGGTTATTCCCTAGCAGATGACGACATTCCTTCCGGGCGCGCGACTCGGCCCGTATGAAATCGAAGCGGCGCTCGGCGCCGGCGGAATGGGAATTGTCTACGGCGCCCGCGACACGCGGCTCGGTCGTCGCGTTGCGATCAAGCTTCTCCCCGCTGACATGACGGGAGACGCGGCGGCTCAACGCCGGTTTCTTCAGGAAGCGCGCACCGCCTCTGCGCTCGATCACCCGAACATCTGCACGATTTACGAGATCAACGAGACCTCGGAAGGGCTGAATTACCTCGTGATGGCCTACTACGATGGCGAGACGCTAATGAGTCGCCTCGACCGAGGGCCGATGTCAGTCGAACAATCGGTTGACGTGATCGTCCAGGTTCTCACCGGACTTGCCCGCGCGCATGCTGTCGGCATCGTCCATCGTGACATCAAACCAGCGAACCTGATGCTGACGTCAGACGGCACGGTGAAGATTCTCGACTTCGGCGTTGCGATGCTCACGAGTAACAACAACTCCGCGGAAACGAGCGAGGCGGACGTTGTCGGTACTGTTGCGTACATGTCGCCCGAGCAGGCGACGGGATATCTGCCC
>JBBQYO010000216.1:0-5640 GCA_038208605.1 Gemmatimonadales bacterium
CACGAGGCGGTCGTCGGCGAGTCGGAGCAGATACTCGCTGAGCAGCGCAGAATCGGTGGATCCACCAGGACCCGCCAACGGCATCGACGTGGTCGTATCGGTCATCTCGATCGAGCGATGCAACCGCTCAGAATCCCTTCAGCCCGCGCGGAATTTTGTAGAACTGCGGATGCCGGTAGATCTTCTCAGCACCTGGATCGAAGAAAGGTCCAGCCTGATCGCTCGGACTCGCTGTAATCACCGCAGATGGAACGACCCACATGCTGACGACTCCCCCGCGCCTTCCGTACACGTCACGGGCGTTTTGAAGCGCCATCTCGGCATCGGCGGCGTGAATACTTCCCGCGTGCTCATGCGGGGCGCCACCGTCTTTCTGCGTGAAAACTTCCCACAACGGCAATTGGCTTTGACCAGCTTGTTCGTCCGGCTTCGCCTGACCTTCGTAGCCAACTCCTAGGGAAGCGCTCGATGCCATTCGCGGTCAGGCCGCTGTCGATTGCGCTGGCTGCGCGTGCTTCGCCGCATACGCCTCGGCCGCATCGCGAACCCACCGTCCATTCGCGTGCGCATCGCGCCGCGCCTGAAGACGCTCGCGGTTGCACGGGCCGTTGCCCTTTACAACCTGCCAGAACTCATTCCAGTCGATCTCTCCGAAATCATAGTGCTGCGTATCCGGATTGAACCTGAGGTTCGGGTCGGGAAGTGTGAGACCCACCGCTTCTGCCTGAGGCACTGTGATGTCGATGAAGCGCTGACGAAGCTCGTCGTTGGTCTTTCGTTTCACGCGCCACCGCATGAGCTCTGCGGTATTCGGCGAATTCGTGTCGCTCGGTCCCAGCATCATGAGCGACGGCCACCACCAGCGATTGACGGCGTCCTGAGCCATCGCTTTCTGCCCGGGCGTTCCTTTCGCCAGCGTGGCAATGATCTCGTAGCCCTGCTTCTTGTGGAAATTCTCTTCCTTGCAGATGCGGATCATCGCGCGTGCGTACGGACCGTACGACGCCTTCGCGAGCACCGTCTGATTCACGATCGCCGCACCGTCCACGAACCATCCGATGACACCCCTGTCGGCCCAGGTGAGCGTCGGATAGTTGAAGATGCTCGAATATTTCGCTTTGCCGGAGAGAAGCTGATCGACGAGCTCTGAACGATCGACGCCGAGCGTCTCGGTGCCACAATAAATGTAGAGTCCATGGCCGGCTTCGTCCTGAACCTTTGCGAGAAGCACCATCTTTCGCTTGAGGCTCGGCGCACGCGTGATCCAGTTTCCTTCCGGCAGCATCCCGACGATCTCCGAATGTGCATGCTGCGACATCATGCGGATGAGCTGGGTGCGGTACTTCTCAGGCATCCAGTCCTTCGGCTCGATGGTCTCGCCGGCGGCGATCCGGGCCTCAAAGGCCGCGTTGAGTCCGTCTTCGATTGTTGAAGCTTGCAGGTTCATGAAAATTCTCCGCGAAAAACGGGCACCGCCACATCGCGACACGCCGCACCGTCACTTCTAAACGTATCGGCGACCACCTCAAAACGTTAGCTGTGCGGCCTCTCCATGCTTACACTTCGGCCGTGCGAAGTTCAGTTCTCTCCAACTGCCCAAACCGTCGTGACTACTCAGGAATCCTCGATCGAAGCCGGAAGCGTTGTGACAACAAACGACGACGGCGTCGCGACAATCACCTTCTCGCATCCCAAGAGCAATTCGCTCCCCGGTATGCTGTTGGCGCAGCTGGCCAAATCAGTGACCGACGCAGGCAATGACCCGGCAGCTCGCGTGATTCTTCTCCAAAGCGAAGGAGACGGAGCTTTTTGCGCCGGTGCGTCGTTCTCCGAGCTTCAGGGCATCCGGGACGCGGAGGGAGGAAAGCGGTTCTTCATGGGCTTCGTGCACCTTATTCTCGCAATGATTCGTGCGCCCAAGTTTGTCGTGGCTCGCGTGCAGGGCAAAGCTGTTGGTGGTGGCGTTGGCCTTGTGAGCGCGTCCGATTTTGCCATCGCATCAGCCGGTGCATCACTCAAGTTGAGCGAGCTCGCCGTTGGCCTCGGTCCATTCATAGTAGGCCTTCCGATTCAAAAAAAGATCGGCATGGGTGCGTTCGCGGCGATGTCGGTCGACGCCGACTGGCGTGATGCCGAGTGGGGATACGCACACGGACTGTATGCGGAAATTCACCCCGATGCATTCGCACTCGACGCAGCCGTAAAGAAGCGCGTCAACATGCTCGCGGCGAGCAATCCAGAGGCAATGGCGCAGCTGAAGACGGTATTCTGGGAAGGAACAGAGGATTGGGCGCGGCAGCTCGAATCCCGCGCCGCGATGAGTGGTACCCTGGTTCTTTCCGAGTTCACCAGCCGCGCCGTTGGGCGCACTGGCTGAACCAAGGTCACTCGAATCGCTGTCGCACTGTCAGACTAGAACCAGTGAGCCACACCACCGTGCCGATAACAGGCATTCACGTGATTGCCGGCATGCCAGTACGTGCCATCGCTGCAACGGGCAACAGCGCCGGCTGAGATTCCGTTTGCGTAGGCCCGGTGAGCAACAGCCGAGTGCGGATTCGCGTGCAAGACTGCATGTGTCGATGGGTGGGGAACGGGATGATACTGTCGCGATGCGAGGCCGCCATGTCCACCGCAGCCGATCGACGCATAACTCCACGTCCCGTCGTCACACAGCACGCGTGCCCTGTTAGTTCTGTTGACCACACGGTTCACATGGCGGTGTTCTGCCTTTTGAACCTTCCTGTCGATCTTTCTCTCCACCTTCTGTTCCTTGTGACTGTAGCCTTGCGCGCTCGCTGTAACGGCCGAGGCCGCGAGCGTTCCTCCGACCAAGGCTACCGTCGTGCAAAGAGTTCGAATCATCGATTTCATGTTCCAGCTCCATTTCCGGGATGGAGAGTGGTGTAGTGCTTAATCCGTTCCACAATCGCGGCTCGGCCTACTGTACCAGCCTTTCAGAGACAGAAACGGCGCCCCGATCGGGACGCCGTTTCTGTCCTGCAGGAAATACTACATCCAGGCTGCGACCCCGCCGTGGCCGGAGCAGGCTCCGCTGCGGTTCTTCGAATGTGAATACGCACCGTCCTTGCACCTGGCCGTCGCGCCTGCGGCAATCGTGTTCGCCGCATCGGTCATTGCGACTGCTGACTTTGCATTTGCATGCATCGCGGCGTTGGGCGACGATGCCGGTGCAGCGGCCATCTTATTCGCCACGGCCTTCGCCGGTACGGTCGTCCTGATGCCGCCATGCCCCGAGCATGCGCCCTGGCCGCCCTTCGACATCGTGCCATCGGTGCAACCAACCATCTTGGCGTTTGCTACCGCTTTCGTCTCGCTCTTCACGGCCTTTGCTTCTGTCGCCTTTGCAACCGCCACCTTCTTTTCAGCTTTCTGCTCGGCCTTGGCGTCACCTGCCGCGGCCGCTTTCTTTTCGGCGACGACAGCCTTCTTTTCGGTAGCCTTGGCCGTCGCGACCTTAGCCTCGGCGACCTTTACCGACTTTGGCTCGGCCGCTTTTGCGGTAGACTTGCTCGTCTTCGTGGTCTTGGCCGTCGTCGCTGCGGTGCCCTGGGCCGACACGGCGATTGGCAGCACGACTGCGAATGCGGCAGCCATCAGGCCGCTGCCAAGTATCGCGCGAATTCTGGATGTCATCGGTGATTCTCCCGGCGGTAAAGAGATGAGTGAACGGTGAGCCGCCGCCGTGCGCCCGCGTTCCTCGACATGCGTGATTGAACGGACGCAAATCTAGATTCACCTACCTGACAGCCTGATTACAAACTGACTTCCTGGCTGTTACGGCCGAACGGCAGTAAAAATTTCGGGTTCAAGGCCTGGCTGGCATGGCAGCACTTCCCGCTCCCGGTCGAGCGCGACCATTGTGACAGGTCCCGCAGTTGATCACCGCGTCCGGACTTTTGAGATTCTTGATGTTCTTCAGAAGAGTCCCGTTGATCGTTGTAACCATCGCCGACATGTCCCGCGCAATCTGCTTCATTGGCTTGTCCTCACGGTCATACTCGCCAACGACGTGGCAGTGCGAGCAGCTGACGCCGAGGGAGTTGCTGTATCCCCGATTCATGATGGCGAGAACTCGCGCCGCCGGCATGCCCTTGAGCATCTGGATGTTCTTGTAAACCTGCTCGGCCGGCATCTGCTCTTTGCCAGCAATTCGAGCGAGGACTTCATTGACATGCATCGTGCGGTCCTTGACCAATGAATCATTGCGTGCCGCAATCTCCTCGGCCGTCATCGCAGCCTGAGCTGTGCCGCCAGGCAGAGTCGTTGTCGGCGGTGCGGTACCCGCGGCAGGGCCCGCAGTCGCCCCTGTACCTTGAACGGGCACCGGCGGAGATGATGCCGGGCTCTGCGTGCATCCCGCAGTGATCGCGCACATCAAGGCTGTAACTGATAGAACTGGTCTCATGCACCCTCCGTGTTCGAGGTTGTCACTTCGAAACCGATCTTGCCCGCACCTCCTCCGCTGTAAGCCCGAACAACGGACGCGTCTCGACGCCAATCATGCCCAGCATTATGAAGATCTGCCCGCGGTGATGCGCTTCGTGCTCGACCATCGCCCGCAGCCACTTCCAAACAGTGATACGAATGCCCGCCGGTGTCACGCACTTGTTTTGAAGATCTTCGTCTGTCAGAGTTCTGAAAATTGCGATCGATTCGTTGTCGAGACGGTCCATGAACGCGATGACATCCTCGTGACGCGGCGCTAACTCTTTCCCACAACCCGAATAGCAGCTCGGATTACCGCCGACCGTCTCGGCGTACATGTACCGCTCGATTGTCGCGAGATGCCGGGCCAGATCACCGAGCGTGAATTTCCCCGGCGCGTACGTCCAGTCGATCTTGTCGGGCGGGATCGAGGAAACGACGAGGCGCGTGCGGCCTCGAAAACTTTCCCAGTATTCGAGAAACGGTGCAATGGTTCTGATTTCCATTCTTCGCTTCGCGAAACCCGAATTGCTTAACGAACGCGCTCGTCAGGAGAGCCATCCCCGCCGAGCGTCGGTATGAAACGCGGCGCGCGGCGGTGTTTCGTTGCCTGCTCAAATGAATAGGCGATGCTAATGAGCTTTGGCTCGCTCCAGGCCCGTCCGAAGATCGACATGCCGACCGGCAGCTCGTACGCGAATCCAACGGGAACATTGATGTTGGGATATCCAGCCACTGCCGATGCAGTCGAGTAGCCTCCCGTGAAGTGATCTCCGTTAATGAGATCCGTGGTCCACGCAGGGCCGCCTGTCGGCGCAATCATCGCATCGAGCCTGTGCTTGTTCATGACAGCGTCGATGCCCTCGGCTCTCGAAAGCCGGTGATTTTTCGCTAGCGCATCACGGTATTTCTTTTGGGTCAGCGGACCCTTCGCCTGCGAGCGTACCATTATCTCCTGCCCGAAATAAGGCATCTCCCTCGCCTTGTCGCGTTGGTTGAATGCGATGATGTCTGCCATGGTCTTCACTGGAGCCTTTGGTCCGAGCGAAGCGAGATAAGTGTTGAGGTCGGCCTTGAATTCGTAGAGGAGAACTTCGAACTCCGTGTCGTCGTACTTCCCGGCGTTTGGCAGGTTGGCCGGATCAACGATGACGGCACCCTGGCGCTTCATCTCGTCGATCGCGGCGGCCA
>JBBQYO010000217.1:0-5636 GCA_038208605.1 Gemmatimonadales bacterium
CGCACCCGGCTCGCACCGACGCCAACGAACATCTCGACGAAATCAGAGCCGGACATCGAGAAGAACGGTCGGCCAGCTTCACCCGCAACTGCGCGGGCCAGCAGCGTCTTTCCAGTACCCGGCGGTCCAACGAGAAGCGCGCCTTTTGGAAGACGTCCGCCGAGCTTGGTGAATTTCTGCGGATCCTTGAGGAACTCGATGATTTCCTCGAGCTCGATCTTCGCTTCATCACATCCGGCGACGTCAGCGAACGTGACCTTCGGCGAATCGGCCGTCAGGAGCTTCGCTTTCGATTTGCCGAACGAGAACGCCTTCGCGCCGCCCGCCTGCATCTGCCGCAGAATCAGAATCCAGATTCCGAAGATGATGATGTACGGGAGGAACATGATGACGAAGCTGCCAAGCGATGCGCCGGGATGCTTCGACTCGATCTTGACGTTCTTCGCCTGAAGGTGCGCCAGCTCGGCGTCGGAATTCTTGACTGGAAGCTCGACCTTGAACGATCCAACCATGCGGCGATCGACTGGAATCTTCTGCTTGAGCTCGCCGACGATTGCTTCCCCGTCCTGAATCGTCACCGAGGCGATGTTGCCCGCCTCGAGCTGACTCAGGTAGTCGGAATAGGTGATCGTCGGCGCCGCTTCCTTGGAGCTCGACGTGTATGTGAAAAGAGTCCCGGCAAGAAGCGTGATGAGGACCCAGAACGACAGAGTCTTCGACAGCTTTCCCCAGTTCTTCGGGCCCTTCGGCTTCTGATTCATCAGTGGTGGCATTTACTGCAAGCTCGCTATGTACGGCAAATGGCGGAAATTTTCCGCGTGGTCCAGTCCATACCCCACAAGGAACTCGTGGGGTGCATCAAATCCAATAAACTTCGTTTCGTAATCGAGCTCCGTCGCAATGTGCTTGTGTAACAGAGCGCAAATTTCGAGCGAACGTGGCGCTCTTTTGGCAAGCAGCGTCATCAGCCGGCTGAGAGTACGTCCTGAATCGACGATATCCTCGACGAGGATGATGTGTTTACCCTCGAGTCTCGTTTCCGGATCATAAAGCAGCCTGACTATTCCACTGGATTCCATCGCGTCGCCGTAGCTCGAAGCGACGAGGAAATCCACCTGAAGCGGCCGCCTGATGTGCCGAACAAGATCACTCAGAAAGATAAAACTTCCCTTCAGCAACCCAAGGACCAGCAGTTCGCCGTCAGGATAGGACGAGGTGATCTCTTCGCCCATTTCGGCGACTCGCTTGGCGATGGTTTCCTCGTCAAACGCGATTCTCTTCAAAGCGCGTCCGGACAATCTTGGATCAGCCGCTGCCGATGCTGTCACTGGATCTCCGCTCGCGACCAGGCGCGAGCCGCTGCCGGACTGAGCCGGGAATTTCTGATCATCTCGACGCGACGCGCGTCCCACCGCTGGACCAGCATATGATCCCGGAACATCCTGACCTCGATGCCACCGGACAGCTGAATTGAGCCCCCGGTGTGCCCTTTCATTGTAAACTCAGCGAGGCGGTGTGTTCCGCGACGGTCCATCACCACTCCTGCTTTTGCCGCAATTGCCGGCCACACAGTTCGGAGGGATTCTCCATCATATCCAGCGAGGTCCGCCCTCGCAACGCGAAGCGAGCCATCTGCGCGCACCGCGCCGATTTTCTCAACAGTTGCCGACATCTCGGATCGCCATGCCGATGCCGCCTGAGCAATCGAAAGCAGATCGGCCGTGAACCTGGGCCGAACCCGTGAGATCGCAGGCAAAATCTCGTGACGGACCCTGTTCCTCAGGTGCGATCGAGACTCGTTTGACGGATCATCCAGGGATCGCACGCGATTGGTACGTGCGTACACTTCGAGATCTGCCCGCCTCAAATGCAGGAACGGCCTCACCACCTCCGACTCCGCGAAAAGCCCGGCAAGCCCGCGCGGTCCGGCATCTCGCAGAATCCGCATGAACACCGTTTCGATCTGATCGTCGAGCGTGTGTGCAGTTGCAACTACTGCATCGAGCTTCGCGCTGGTTTGCCTCAGAAATTCCCATCGGGCTTCGCGCCATTCGTGCTCGCGATGCATCGGAGCAGAGGCCTTGCCGGCAACGCAGCGCAAACCGAGCCCAGCCGCGTGCTTCTGCACGAACCTGACAGCCGCCGCCGAGTGTGCCCCGCTCGAGTGATCGAAAGTGGCAACGGTGACGCCTTTCTTCCCGACAGAGCGCACCGATGCGACTGCATCGAGCAACACCATTGAGTCCAGGCCGCCAGAAACCGCGAGGACGACTCGCTCGGCGCCGCTGAAAGCCGATGCTGCGGCTTGAAGCACTACTGCTTCTTCATCACGGCGGATCCTCATGGTATTTTTAAATCTAAACCACCGCTCGTCTGGAGTAATGCATGGAAACGCACGGTCCTCTCGGAACGCTTTGGGTCTCGCTCGGCCTCATCGGATTTTATCTGGCGCTCATCTGGCTCAATACGCTTCTGGGGATATTTCTCACCCCACTGTTTCTCATTCCGCAGACGTGGCTGATGGACTGGCTGAAGCAGAGAAAGGAGCGGAAAAGCGGTGGGGGAGTTTCGGAGGCAGCGCGGAGGTAGGGAGAAACAGCAACGGTGGAGTTGCGCGAGGTACGGCTTAGACTCGGAGAACGGCACGTCGTCGTGTCAACTAAAAAGGAATGTCCGTACCTCCAAAGGAATGTCCGTAACTCTTATTATTTTGAGAGTGTAGTTCTCCCCGGCTCCGGTTTACCTCCCGAAACTCCACCGCAGCTTTTTGGGGGCCGGAGTGACGAGCCCTACCACGAATAAAGCAGCGAATAGAAAGCGCGATTCCGCACGATGCTCCTCACGTAGTCACGCGTTTCGACGAAAGGGATTCTCTCCGTGAACAACTCCGGATCGTCGGCGCCCGCTTTCTGAATCCACTTCGCGACCCGCGACTCACCTGCATTGTACGCGGCAAGAACGCGCTCTATGTGCGATGACTTGTTGAACAACCCGGAGAGATGCTGCGTTCCGAGCCTGATGTTGACGGCGGCGTCGTACAGAGACTCATCACTATAGCCTGTGACCTTCTGGGCGCTTGCCAGTGTTCCGCCGAGCGCTGGCATCAGCTGCATGAGGCCCCGGGCGCCCACGGGAGAAGTAGCTCTCGGATTGAATGCGGATTCCTGCTTGATGAGCGAAGCAAGGAGTGCCGGATCGAGATTGTATTTCTTTGAGCTCTCGATGAGCGTTTCCCTCTCAAGCACAGGGTACATCAGACGATAGTTCTGAGCCGTCGGCCCAACCTTCGTCACCGCCTGGCGGCCGAGCGTGATTGCGCGCGACGACTGGTCGCTTCCGGCAAGCGCATGAGCGGTAGCTACGAGCCTCGCCGGTGACTGGTCCGCGTCCCGGAAAAGGCGATCGTATTCGAACCTCGCCTCGGTGTCCATTCCGAATTCACGAAGCAGCGCGATTCTGCGGCTCGCTGCATCGACATCTGGAATTGTCGGATAATTGTCGGCGCCTTTGTCGGCAAGCAGTGGAACGTTAAGACGCTTCGCACTCAATACCGAGTAATACGAAGATTTCTCCCTGGCGATGAGCGAGCGCCACCGCGTGTTGGCCGCTGCAGTATCACCTCGCGCGCGCCACGCGCGACCGCTCCAGTATCCGGCGGCGAGCACGTCGTCGCTGGATGGATAGCGCACGACAAGCGAGTCCAGCTCGGCAGCGGCTGTCTTGTAATCCTTCGCGATGTAGGCCACAAGGCCGGCACCGAACAGCGCTCGAGGCGCCTGGCGCGAAGAGGGAAACCGCCGAACCAGTGACAACATCGTCGAGCGCGCATCCGCATCGCGCAAATCGTCAGTCGCGAGATCGGCGAGCAACAGAAGAGAAGCCGCTGCGCTCGTGTCTGTCGGAAATGCACTGGTGATTTGTCGAAGCGCCGCACGAGCTTCGTCGCGGCGTCCCAGCGCGAGGAGTCCGCGCGCGGCCTGATATCGCGCAGCGGCGTTCAAGGCAGGCGGCTCTGCAACCTTATTGAACTCGGCGACTGCTTCCTTGTCCTTGTTAAGGCGCGAGAGGATGAGCCCCAAACCGAAGTGATCTCGCGCGTTACCCAGCCCTGCGGCAAATGCGCGTGGATACGCGATTGCGGCTCTCGCGGTGCTGCCCACCGAAAACGCTGCGCGCCCAATCGCCAGATTCTCCGCCGCGGTCGCCGCCGGAAACGCTTTATCGAATATTCCGATAGCATCGCGAGCCGACTCTCGGTCAGGCGAGCCTGCGAGATACGCGATAAGACCGCGCCTCGCGGCGCCGATGCGCACCGTATCACCCGGACGCAGGAGCTGAAGTCTCAGCGCCGAGACTTTGTCACCGAGAGCGGAATACGCTTTTATCGCGCCGTCGACGTCGCCGCTCCGCTCGATCGCAATCGCTTCGCTCGGAGCCTTACGGTCGATCGCGACTGGAAGCTTGACCTTCGATAGAAATGCATCCCGTTCGGACTTGTCGCGCGTCACTCCCGCAGCCCGCAAATACAGCCAGTCCGCAATTGCCGGAATTCGCTTCGCAGCCTCCGCGTAAAGAATCTTCGCGCTGTCGAGACTATCCGCACGGTCGAGGGCGCGCGCACGCAGCACAAGAGCTTTTTCAGGAGTCGCGGTGCTGTCCTGACTCACTGCTGCCGAAAGGATGTATTCTTTTTTTGGAGCCTCGCTGCATCCGGCCGACAGCAACAATAGAAGCAAATAAGAAACGGGCACAGCTAGCGCCACGTCGAGCCCTCATCCTTCAACAACTCGTCCGCCTCCGGTGGTCCCCACGTTCCGGCGGGATACGAAGGCAAGTCAGTCACAGGAGTTTGTTCGAGGTACTTGAGCAGCGGATCTATAACCTCCCACGCAGCTTCGACTTCATCGCTTCGCGTGAAGAGAGTCGCGTCACCGAGCATGCAGTCGAGCAACAGTGTCTGGTATGCGGGGGGCGTGTCTCCGCCAAAGGCTTCCGCGTAGGAGAAATCCATATCGACTGGCGAAATCTCGAACTCTGGTGTGAGCTGATTCGAAGCGCCCGGAGTCTTGACCTGAAACCGCAGTGAAATTCCCTCGTCCGGTTGTACGCGCATCACGAGCATGCTCGGCGCTTTTTCTTCGAGCTCCTTCTGCCCGAACATGAGCACCGGCGGCGACCGAAACTGAATTGCGATCTCCGAGGTTCTCTTCGGCAGGCGCTTGCCTGAACGGAGATAGAACGGAACGTCTTTCCACCTCCAGTTGTCGATATCGAAGCGTATCGCGGCGAACGTCGGTGTTATCGAGGTCGGCGAGACGTCCTTCTCCTTCCGGAATCCCGCAACGTCCTTGTCATCGATGCGGGACGGACCGTATTGAGCGAGAACTACCGGAGGCTTGCCGTTTCCCACCAGCGGGCGGAGCGATCGCAGAACCTTCACCTTTTCGTCGCGAACATCGTCCGCCTTGAATGCAATCGGCGGCTCCATGGCGGCCAGTGCGAGAAGCTGAAGCAGGTGATTTTGAAACATGTCCCGGATGACACCTGCTTCCTCGTAATAACGGCCCCGTGATTCGATTCCCACGGACTCGGCCACAGTTATCTGTACCTGCCTGATGTACTGCCGGCTCCAGAGT
>JBBQYO010000218.1:0-5633 GCA_038208605.1 Gemmatimonadales bacterium
GGAGGTCATCATCCGCGATCACAAGGATGTCATCGGCTCCAAGATCATCGAGCGGCGAATCGGAACGCGTGTAACCCAGCAGCTCCGCGCCGTGCACGTTTGCTGCGCGTTCGCGGCGGAGAGCTAGATCCTCGACTCCCGGAAGTGGAGCTTCTTCGCCTGTCGCAACGCGGAACACGCCGTTTCCGCCTTTTCGCGCCAGAAGACGAGTCAACAGAAAGAGCGCTTCGTTCGAAAGCATCGGCGACACGAGCACGAACGGCTTCGCGTCCCGGAGAAGATCAGCGGCGGAATGAATCGCAACTTCCCAGTCCGCAGCAACGAGACCCTTTCCGTTCCGAACCATCGGAAGCTCGGCGCGGTCCTGCCTGTTCATCCATCGATAATTGAGCCGGCCGTAGTCGCACATGAAGAACTTGTTCACTTCTTCGTTCGGCCGCGGCTTGAGACGCGCGACGGTGTTGTCGCGAACCTCGATCATGATGTTGCAGCCCTGCGTGCAGTTGGGGCAGATCGACGCGGCGCGGTCGAGCTCCCAGGCGCGAGCCTTGTTCAGAAAATCCTTGGAGAGCAGCGCACCAACCGGGCAAAGGTCGATGACGTTCGCAGCCCACGGATGCGTGAGGTCCTTGCCCTCGAACTTTCCAACCAGCGCCCGATCACCACGCTCGCTGATGTTCAGCACGGTGTCATGCGCCAGGTCATCCATGAAGCGAACGCAGCGCGTGCACAGGATGCATCGGTTCGGCACATACATGACATCCCCGCCGAAATCCTCGACGGGATTGAATCTCTTCGGATCCCGATAGCGCGAATCGGCTCGGCCTTCCTGATACGTGAAATCCTGAAGCTCACATTCGCCGGATTGATCGCAGATCGGACAATCGAGCGGATGATTGATGAGCAGGAACTCGAGAACGCCTTTTCGTGCTTCGAGCGCTCTGTCGTTGTGAACATGAACGATCTGCCCTTCCGCAACCGACGTCGCGCACGATGGCGCGAGCTTCGGCGCCTTCTCGACTTCGACCAGACACATGCGGCACACACCAGGAATCGGCAGGCTCGGATGGTAGCAGTAATGCGGAATCAGAATGCCCGCGGTCTTCGCTGCTTCGAGAATCGACGTCCCTTCGGGAACGGAGACCGGGCGCCCCTCGATCGTCAGATTGATCATTTTGGCCTCAGGCATCAGGCCACCGCCGCAAGCACTGAGTGAACGCGCTTGCCGTGAATGAGTGCCTCGAATTCAGGCCGGAACTTCTTGATGCCCGAAATGACTGGAGTCGCGCACGAATCGCTCAGTACGCAGATCGTCGTTCCCGTCATGTTGTCGGCGATGCTGAGAAGTGTGTCGAGATCCTCCATCGTTCCCTGTCCGTCGCGGATGCGCTCCAGAATCTTTGTAGTCCACGCCGTGCCTTCGCGGCACTGAGTGCATTGTGCGCAGCTCTCGTGGGCAAAGAAACGGGCGAGACGGGCGATAACACGAACCATCGATTGCGCATCGTCGATCACGATGACTCCGCCGGAGCCGAGCATCGATCCCTGCGCGACAAAACCTTCGTAGTCCATGAGAGTCGATTCAGCTTCTTCCATCGTTTGAATCGGGACTGACGCGCCGCCCGGAATCACTGCCTTGAATTTCCTTCCTTGGAGAGGGCCGCCGCAGAGATCAAAAAGAAAATCCTTGAACGGAAATCCCATCACTACTTCGTACGTCCCGGGTTTGCGAAGATTCCCGCAAACCGAGAACAGCTTCGTTCCAGTGCTCTTCGGATTCGACAGACACATGCTCTTGTACCACTCGGCGCCCTTCATCAGGATCGGGCACACGGCGGCGAGAGTCTCCACGTTGTTGATCGTCGTGGGCTGTCCGAATACGCCGGCCACCGCGGGAAACGGTGGCTTGATGCGAGGATTTCCGCGCCTGCCTTCGAGGGAATTCATCATGGCGGTTTCTTCGCCGCAGATGTATGCCCCTGCGCCTTTGTGCACGTGCACGTCGATGCGCTTGCCTGTTCCCATGGCATTCGCACCAAGAATTCCGGCGCCGTACGCTTCCTGCACGGCACGCTCCATCCAGATGAGCGGCTCGGTGAACTCACCGCGAATGTAGATGTACGCAGTTTCGGCACCGATCGCGTAAGCTCCAATTGCGCATCCTTCGACGAGCGCATGCGGAGTCCAGCGCATGATCTCGCGGTCCTTGAAAGTCCCCGGCTCCGATTCGTCAGCATTGCAGCAGAGATAGTGCGGCTTGCCGTCACCGGGCTTCATGAATGACCACTTCATGCCAGTCGGAAAACCGGCGCCGCCTCTTCCACGCAGACCGGAATCCTTCACGACAGTGACGATATCGGCCGGCGTCATGCCAAGCGCTTTCTCGAGCGCCTGGTAACCGCCACGCTTTTTCCAGCCGTCGAGAGTGCGCGCTTCTTCGTCGCCGAAGTACTGCGAGAGAACTGCGGTTTCGCGCTGATGCGATGTGTGCGGATAGCCCATTATGAAAGTCTTGCCAGAATCGTAGGAACCGTGTCGGGCGTCACCGACTCGAGGAACTCTTCGTTGATCATGACGGGAGTCGCAAAGCCGCATGCGCCAAGGCATTCGACTTCGATCACCGTGTATTTACCGTCTGCGGATGTCGTTCCAAGCTCGCCGGTTTTCGTGTGCTGCAGAAAGGCCTTCACCACGTCTTCAGCGCCGCAGATCCCGCACGGCGATGTCGTACAAACCTGAATGAAATATTTTCCGACGGGATGCTGGTGATACATCGTGTAAAAGGTCACCACCCCCTTCACATACGCTGGCGTCAGCTCGAGAACGTCCGCCACTTCGGCCATTCCGTCGTCGCTCACCCATCCGCGTTCGCGCTGGATGATCCAGAGCGCCGGTAGAAGTGCAGCCATCTTCGTCGGATAGCGACCGAGCAGCGTGTCGAGCTCTTTTCTCCCATCGCCCGTAAATACAGCCTTGTAGGGTTCGCCATGACCCGTGCTGTCGTGCGACGCCATGTCGGGAGACTCGACACCGCCCATGCTTCTGACGCTCATCGGTCGATCTCTCCCATCACGATGTCGATGCTCGCGTTGATCGCGATGACATCGGACAGAAGGTGGCCTTCGACCATCTTCGGAATTGCCGCGAGATTGATGAAGGAAGGCGGACGAATGCGCCAGCGAGCAGGCTTCGACGTTCCGTCAGAAACCATATAGTAGCCTTTCTCTCCCTTTGGACTTTCGACCGCGACGTACGACTCACCGATAGGCGGCCGCGGTCCCTCCATCACCTGCTTGAAATGGTGGATCATCGATTCCATCTCGCTCGTCGCCTTCGACTTGGGCGGAAGAATGATGCGCGGGTCGTCGATATTCACCGGGCCGTCGGGCAGCCGCTCAGCGGCCTGCTGCAGTATTCGGATGGACTGGCGCAGCTCTTCCATGCGAACAAGGAACCGGTCGTAAACGTCGCCGTTGGTCCCGACAGGTACTTCGAAGTCGTAAGTCTCGTAATCGAGATACGGAAAATCCTTTCGAACGTCGTAATCGACGCCGGAGGCGCGGAGCATTGGACCAGATAATCCCCAGTTCACTGCTTCTTCCGCGGTCATCACGCCGATGCCGGTAATGCGCCCAACCCAGATCCCGTTGCGCGTGAGCATGCGATCGATCTCATCGAGCGTGCGCGGGAAGTTGCGAATGAACTGGCGCAGCCCGTCCATCCACCCGGACGGAATATCCGCGGCCATCCCGCCCACTCGCGTAGCTGAAGTCGTCAGACGCGCGCCCACCCAGCTCTCGAGCAGGTTGTACATGTTCTCGCGTTCCTGAAACGCCCACAGAAACGGAGTGAAAGCTCCGATGTCGATACAGAACGTACCAAGCCACACCAGGTGCGACATCATGCGCGAGAGCTCGGCCGCAATTACGCGCAGCACCGTGCATCGAGGAGTTATCTCGATTCCGAAAAGACGCTCGGCGCCGAGCGCGAATGCGACGTTATTTCCGATCGAGTTCAGATAGTCTTCGCGATCGGTCCACGGGATGATCTGATTGTACTGCCGGTATTCACCGATCTTCTCGAATCCACAATGCAGATAGCCAACGTGCGGAATGCATCGCACCACAGTCTCACCATCGAGCTCGAGCACGAGCCGCAGCACGCCGTGAGTCGCAGGGTGCTGAGGGCCGAGGTTGATCAGCATGTGATCGCCGGAGAGCTCAGGCTCGAGCGAGTCGGGTGGAGCGATTTCGAGACGTGATCCGCCGTCGTTGGTAACGAGCGGGATGCGCTGCGGACGGCCCTGCGCGTCGAGACCGGTTGTCGACAGCTCTACTTCGACAGTGCGATTGCCTGAAGCCATGCTACTCACCCGTCCGTTCGCCAGCGCCCAGTCGCTGCCGCATCTCCGCAGGCAGGTCCTCGAAAGCGTCGGCGATTGAAAGCTCTTCCATCGAGTATTTCGCTTCCGGATTCTGCGCGAGCGCCTGTCTCAGCTGCTCTGCCCGGCTGAACCGACCGCGAAGCGGGAAGTCCTTGCGAAGGGGAAATCCTTCCTTGTACTGCTCCCACATGAGGATTCTGCGCAGGTCCGGATGCCCGTTGAACCGGATGCCGAACATGTCGTAGCATTCGCGCTCCATCCAGTCAGCGGACTTCCAGATTCCCCAGACGCTCGGAACCTCGAGAGGAGCATTTTTCTGAAGATGAGTCTTCACTCTCAGGAACCGGCGATACGGAAGTGAGCGCAGGTGCCACACAACTTCGATCGGCTGCTCGAAGTCGCGTGACTCGACGGCTGTTATATCGCTCAGAAAGTCGTACTGCTGAGACGGGTCATCGTGAAGCCACTGCATTACTTCGACGACGCTCGATGAGGTAATGTAGACGGTCGTCTCGCCCCACACGACTTCCGAGCGAACCACCGATCCCGGAAATCGCGAAGCGATTGCCGCGGCGCTCGCGTTCGGCTCGCCGCCGCGGTGCGGAACGTTATGCGGAGTTACAGGTGCCGCGGCGTTCCCGAGCGCACTACCGGCCGAGACCACCTGGAATTTGGCTGTCACGGAGCTGAGCGTGTCTGATGAACGGAGTTTCCGAACGGCTCACCTAGCTCGTCGATCACCGACGGCGGGATGTAGAGCTGGCTCGACGGGTCGGGATTCATTTCCTCCCGCAGCCTGTTATCAACGCGACGCTCGTTCATGACCTTTTCCTGCAGCATCCGAATACCATAGATCAGGCCTTCCGGTCGCGGTGGGCAACCGGGCACATACACATCGACTGGTATGATCGTGTCGATGCCCTGCACCACCGCGTAGTTGTCGAACATTCCGCCAGTCGACGCACATGCTCCCATCGAGATCGACCACTTGGGCTGCGGCATCTGCTGCCAGATTCGCCGGATGATTGGAGCGAGCTTGAATGGTACCCTGCCTGCGCAGATGAGCACGTCTGCCTGCCGCGGCGAAAAACTCATGCGCTCCATCCCGAAGCGCGCGAGATCGAATCGGCTCGCGGCCGTGGCCATGAATTCGATTGCGCAGCAAGCGGTACCGAACGGCATCGGCCAGAGCGAGTTCGCCCTGCCCCAATTGACAAGAAAATCGAGCCTGGTCGCAACCCACCCTTCC
>JBBQYO010000219.1:0-5603 GCA_038208605.1 Gemmatimonadales bacterium
TATTGCCTGCGCTCAAATTCGGAAAAATCAGGACATTCGCGCGCTCCGTAAGAGAGCTGAATGGATACCCTGATTTCAACAGGTCCTCGTCGAGCGCAGTATCGGCCTGCATCTCACCGTCAACGATTATTGACGAATCTCGCGCCCGCAGAAGCTGAACTGCACGCGCCATTTTCTCGGTTTCCGGATGTCGAACAGACCCGAAATTCGAGAATGACAGCATCGCGATCCGAGGCGTGATCCCGAAAGTACGAACGATCCGGCCGGCCGAGTAAGCTATCTGAGCTAGCTGTTCGGCTGACGGATCGATGTTGACAGTGATATCACCGCAAAAGATAACATGTTTGTCGAAGACGAGCATGTAGATGCCGCTCACGACTTCGGCTTTCGGATGCACTCCGATGACCTGGAGCGCGGGACGAATCGTCTCGGGGTAATGCATGTTGACGCCTGACACAAGCGCGTCGGCATCGCCCGACGCGACCATCACCGATCCGTAGTAGTTGCCGTTGAACAGCAGTTGATGCGCTTCGCCGATGCTGAGGCCTTTTCGCTGGCGCCGACGCCACAGGTAATCAGCGTACTCTTCACGCCGCGGAGAATTGGACGGGTCTTCGATGCAGATCCCTGCGGTGGGAATTCCGTTTTCTTTCGCGATGCGCGCGATGTTCTCGGGATTGCCAAGAATGATCGGCTCTGCGATTCCTTCCTCGAAGATCATCTGCGCGGCGCGAATCACTTTCGGCTCTTCGCCTTCTGGGAAGACGACTCTGCGCGGATCCGCAACTGCGCGATTGATGATTCCGCGCATGACTCCGCGCGCGCGACCCTGTCGTGCCTCGAGCTGTTCGCGATAGTCATCCAGATCGATGAACTGACTTGTGACGCCGGTTGCGACAGCCGCCCACGCGACTGCGGGCGCGACCCACAGAAGAATTCGCGGATCGAACGGGAAGGGAATCAGGTAGTCGGCACCGAACTTCACTGATCTCAATCCGTAGAGTCGAGATACGCTGTCTGGCACGTCCTCTTTCGCAAGCAATGCCAGCGCGCGAGTCGCGGCCATCTTCATCGCTTCGTTCACTTCAGTTGCGCGCGCGTCCAGTGCGCCGCGGAAGATGAACGGAAAGCCGAGGACGTTGTTGACCTGATTCGGATAATCGCTGCGGCCGGTGGCGATGATCGCATCAGGCCGAATCGCGCGAACGTCTTCTGGAAGAATTTCGGGATCGGGATTGGCGAGAGCAAAGATGATCGGGATCGGCGCCATTTTCGCGATCATGTCGCCGGTGACGGCGCCCGCGACCGAGAGACCGACGAAGACGTCGGCGCCGTGGAGCGCATCCTTCAGGGTGCGAGCGGACGTTTCGTTTGCGAAGCGTGCCTTGTATGGGTCGATCTCGCCGGCTCGGCCTTTGTAAACGACACCCTGTCGGTCGCTCAAGAGAATGTTCTCGCGCTTCACACCCAGCCGCACGTAATGCTCGGCCGTCGAAATCGCGGCAGCACCGGCGCCCGAGAAAACGCACTTCACCTCGGCGATGTCGCGGTTGGTGATCTCCAAAGCATTGAGAAGCGCTGCGCCGGAGATGATCGCGGTACCGTGCTGATCGTCGTGAAAGACCGGAATCTTGAGCGTCTTGCGGAGCTCTTCTTCTATATAGAAGCACTCCGGGGCACGGATGTCCTCGAGATTGATTCCGCCGACGGTCGGTTCGAGCAGCTGACAGAACTTGATGACGTCGTCGGGCTTCTCGGATCCGACTTCGAGGTCGAAGACATCGAGGTCTGCGAACTGCTTGAAGAGATTCGCCTTGCCTTCCATCACTGGCTTGCCGGCGAGGGCGCCGATGTTGCCCAATCCGAGAACGGCGGTCCCGTTGGTGACGACGGCGACGAGGTTACCGCGCGCCGTGTACTTGTAGGCGTCCTGGGGATTCTTCTGAATCTCGAGGCACGGAACTGCGACGCCGGGCGAATATGCGAGCGCGAGGTCGCGCTGGTTGTTCAGCGGCTTGGTAGGGACGACTGCAATCTTTCCCGGCCGGCCCGACGAGTGGTAGTCGAGGGCGTCCTGGCGCTTCATTTCGTCGGTCATGAGACCACTCAAGTTACGCAATCACACCGGTTCGGGTACCTGAGCAACGATCTGGCTTAACTGAACCGCCGAGGCCGCCGAGGACGCCGAAACAAACCACAATCCTTTTTTGACTTTATTCGCAGCATTGTCGTGCGGGTCACGCTTAACGACCGAGAGATATTGTGTCTATGCGCGCTCTGAACGACCCAGAAGCCGAAAGGTCGGCTTGCGCTTAGAACAACAGAGGCCTATTCCGGTGGAATACGACGGCGAAACAGTCAATCCGGGTTTTATTAACGAGATAGGTAGTTCCTCGGTGTTCTCGGCGGCCTCGGCGGTCAATCAGTAGAACCGCACAGGGAATTAATGAGAGACAGCCGCTGCACCGTGGCCCTTGTAAGAAAAGAGCTTCACTATTTCCGGATGGAGCGACGGGACGTAGTTCATCACCATCGCTGCAACGAGGACCACTCCGGCGAAGTCGCCAACGCCGACCAGCGTGATTCCCGCGATCTATTCTTATGGAGAGAGCGGGCGTTGAGAATCAGTGGTGACCGCCAACGACGCCTGTGAGGTGAACTATTTACGACAACGCGGCGTCTGTGAGAACGCCTCCATGAGGTTCAAGCTCATTATCGGAAGTGTTCAACGCCCGCGTTGGATACACTTCGCACGTTCTGCGGACGCGCCCTGAACATTCCGAATCGGGTCGGCTCAACGCGCAGTCGCCTTCCTGACTCCGATGAGCTGGAAAAACGGACCAATCGCAAGAAAGACATTCCGAAACGCGCGCTTGCCAGCCGCGGCGCCGTACCAGCGCATAAGCCGTTTGCGAAGGCCTGTTGCTGCCTCTATCTCGGCCTCGGGAGGTGGCGGTGCGACGACCCGGACAGCGAACTGCGTCGAGCGCCGCATCATGGAAGCGAGCTCACTCGGCGAAAGCAGTTTTGTGCCGTCGTAGTCCCTCCCGCTTCGCATCCTTACCTAAGTGGACTGATACCGTCGAGGCAGCCAGCCAACGCCGATCAGGTGAACGTGAGGTTCCGGAGCCAGGCTGAACCGATTTGGCGTCGAGCACGCCAACACCCCGCCGTCCTCCGTTATTCTCCTCACCTCGGCTGACGCGAACACCGCGTGGACCACTGGCACCAGCACGACTCAGGGCGAATTCAACCGGCGAAAGATCAGCTTGGCCGCCGCGGGGTCGATGGTCCTGACGCGGTCAAAGAATGGTTGGCAGATTCGCTCCGTTCATTGGTCGTCGCGGAAGCGCCGGCCGCCGTCCTGAATCCAGCCGTCCGCAGTGCGAGTTCCTAACCTTTCGCGGTTCGCTCGTCGAGACGCATGCGTAACAGCCTAACGGAATTGAGAAATACCAGGACATCGGGCCCCAGGTGGATGATCGCAGCCTGAACCGGGCCAATCAGCCTGAGCAACGCGGCAGTAATTCCAAGAACGTGTACGACGCCGACGCCGACGAAAAGATTCTGCTGAATGGTTAGGTAAGCGCGACGCGCAATTGCCCGTGCATCAGCGATCTTTTCAATGTCATCAGTCATAAGAGCGATGTCGGCTGCCTCGATTGCAGCCTGCGTGCCCGCAACGCCCATTGCGATTCCCACATCAGCCGCTGCCAAAGCGGGCGCGTCGTTGATTCCGTCGCCGACCATTGCGACAAGCGCACCGCCTTTCTGCAGATCCCTGATCACTCGAACCTTGTCGTCGGGCAGCAGGTCGGCCTGCACCTCATCCACGCCGAGCTCGGCGCCGATGCGCTTCGCTGTAGCGGCATTGTCTCCCGTGAGCATCACTATGCGCTCTATCCCGCTTGCCTTGAGCCTGACCAGAGCCGCTCTGGCATCCGGTTTCAGCGGATCCGACAAGTGTAAAATGCCGAGCACCTTTCCGTCGGCTGCAATGATGACGACAGTCTGGGCTTCGTCCCCGCCGATCGCCGGCGCAGCAACGCCATTGTCGGTCATGAATGCTGAATTGCCGGCCAGGATCTTTCGTCCCCCTATTGTCGCGCTCACGCCTCGTCCGCTCACTACGACGAATTCCGTGGGCTCGGGGACGTTGATGCCGGCGGCCTCGGCGCGCTCAACGACAGCCTTTGCAAGCGGATGGCTCGACCGGCGCTCGGCGGCCGCGGCCATGGTGAGCAGCTCGCTCTCCGTGACTGCGGGATCGATGAGCTCCACGCGGTCGACAACAGGCCGCCCAACGGTGAGCGTGCCTGTCTTGTCAAAAGCCAGAACTTTGACCTTTGCAAGTTGCTCCAGATAAACGCCGCCTTTGAGCAGGATGCCAGCCTTTGCAGCTCTCGCGATCGCCGCAATGACGACGAGTGGTGTTGCGAGACCAAGCTCCGCCGGCGACGTGAAGATCAGAAGGGTGATGATCATCCTCAGGTCATGCGTGATGAACCATACCGCGAGGAGGAAAAGAAGGACGATCGGAATCAGCCATGCAGCGACACGGTCGGCGAGCCGCTGTACGGGGGCCTGGGATTCTTCGGCGGTTTCGACGAGCGCCACGATGCGTGAGAACATCGTATCGGCACCGACTTTCGCCGTTTCGATGTCAAGCGCACCCAGCTCGACCACCGTTCCGGCAAAAACTTGTGCGCCTTTCGTCTTCTCCTGAGGGACGCTCTCACCTGTGATTGGCGCCTGGTTGACCGATGCATCTCCGGCCTGCACGACGCCGTCAACGGGAATCTTTTCGCCGGCGCGGACGATGACGATGTCGCCCACCTTCACTTCGCTGAGTGACAGAGTTGCTTCGCCGGTGTCGCGGCGGACGAGGGCGGTCTGAGGAACACTCCCGATCAGTGATTTGATCGATGCGCGAGCCCGTTCAGTGTTGAGCTCGGCGATGAATTCGGCGATCAGGATGATGGTCATCAGAACTGCGCCGGCGATGTATTCGCGGCCCGCCATCGCAATCGTCGTAGCGATGGTGACGAATACCTCGGTCCCGATTTTTCTCTCGCGAAACAGGTCTTCGGCGCCCTTCTTCGCCAATGGGTACAGTCCGAACAGCACCGCGCCGAAAAGGAGTGGTAGCGGTGCGCCGGCGAATCGGTAGAGGATGATGATGATGCCGACGGCGGCGATGCGCCCGAGCTCGAACCATCGTCCGGAGGTCATGAGGGCGGATGCGGCAGTATCGGGCGATTTGCTCGCGGAGACGGCAGGTGTCATTGTCTCAGATTCAGGAATAGACACTTTGGGGAACTCCATGCGGATCGAGAGGGGAGGCAACATGACAGGCCGGGCCAATCCGGAGGATGGCGTGCCGGGCGGGATGAGGAAAATATACTATACTGGGGTATACCAGCTAGCCGCTGTATTTCTTTTCGAGGACGCCAGATGACTCACACGATTCGGGACAAGAAAAAACTGTTGAACCGGGTCCGCCGGATCCGGGGCCAGGTTGTTTCTATCGAACAGGCCCTGGAAGGGGAGTGGGAGGCTAGCTCCATACTTCAGAGCATCGCAGCGTGCCGGGGCGCGATCAA
>JBBQYO010000220.1:0-5593 GCA_038208605.1 Gemmatimonadales bacterium
AAGACCCGCGTCGTTGCAAACTGGATTACGGATATTCCCCATCTCTTCGGGATTCAGTGGTCAGGCCTGGTGACCCTGGGTGGCAAGTACAGGGTCGATGCCGGATGCAGTCGGTTCTGCTCCAGCGCGGATGTCCTGAAAAACCCAATCCTCGTTGGAGGTTTTGTGGTCCCTGGCACACTGCCATACCGCAATGTGGACACACGGATTCGGAAAGACTTTCCGCGCTTTGGACAATCTGCGACCGCAGTCGGACTCACGGTTGACGTCTTCAACGCACTCAATCGTAACAACTTCGGCTGCTACAACACCGGCAACCCTACTGACAAGAACTACGGCAAGCCCAATTGCGTAGTTACCGACGGTCGCAGGATTCAGCTAGGTGCGGAGTTGAACTTCTAACGCTCGCGCAGCCCTGAAAGCGGGCACACGAGTGACAGTACTCAGAATCGGCGCTAGTTGCGAGGCATTGCAGCCAGCGCCGATTCCTGCATGCTCCATCGATTTACAGACGACCCACAAGGATCGCATGCCCGACTTTCGCGTGACGCTTCGGCACGTTATCGCAGCTGGCCTCCTCATCACGGCCGCCTGCACCTCGGCGACGAAGATCACGAGCGTCAGCGGGCCAGCCGCTCCTGTTGCTTTGACACCACGTCAGAGTGCATTTCTCGACACGCTCGAGAGGCGTACGTTCGACTGGTTCTGGGAGAAAAGCGACGCGAACAGCGGCCTCACGCCCGATCGATGGCCGGCGAAAAGCTTCTCCAGCGTCGCCGCAATCGGGTTCGCTCTTACCGCTTACCCGATCGGCGTCGAGCGCGGTTACGTGGGCCGGGTTGCGGCGGCTGATCGCACTCTCAATACGTTGCGCTTCATGTACAACGCGCCGCAGGGTCCGCAGGCGACGGGGGTGACTGGCTACAAGGGATTTTTCTACCACTTCCTCGGCATGGACACGGGCTACCGATTCAAGACTGTCGAGCTGTCAACAATCGACACATCGCTACTGATGGCGGGTGTTCTTTTTTCGCAGTCGTATTTCACCGGACCGAATGCGACCGAATCCGCAATTCGCGCTTACGCTGATTCACTCTATCTGCGGGTCGACTGGACATTCCTTCGGCCTCGCGCACCGCTGGTCAGCATGGGATGGAATCCGGAGCATGGATACATCGAGGCCGATTGGCACGGCTTGAACGAAGCAATCATTCTCAATGTCCTCGCCCTCGGGTCGCCGACACACCCCCTCGATGTAGCGTCGTGGGACATTTATCAAAGCACCTATAAGTGGGCTGACTTCTACGGGCAGCAGCATCTGAGCTTCGCTCCGCTGTTCGGACATCAGTACTCGCATATCTGGATCGATTTCCGCGGCATCCAGGATTCGTACATGCGCGGCAGGGGAATCGACTACTTCGAGAACTCGCGCCGGGCGACGTATTCGCAGCGCGCGTATGCGACTGCAAATCCAGGAGACTGGAAAGATTACAGCGCTGACATCTGGGGGCTGACGGCTGGAGATGGTCCGAAAGACACTGTGATGCTCGCACGCGGACGAATGCGCCGGTTTCAGACGTACACCGCGCATGGAGCGGCCGCGGGAGAAATACATGACGACGGCACGATCGGGCCCACGGCAGCAGGCGGCTCGATTGCGTTTGCGCCGGAGATCGCCATACCCGCGCTCATCGCGATGCGCGAGAAGTACGGTGACAATGTTTTTTCCAACTACGGATTCATCGACTCGTTCAACCCAACGTTCGACGGCAATGCCAGGCCGGCAACGGGAACCGTCGTGAAAGGAATGGGTTGGTTCGACACCGACTATCTGGGAATCGACCAGGGCCCGATCATCGCGATGATCGAGAACTACCGCTCGGATCTGGTCTGGAAAACAATGCGGAAGAATCAGTACATCGTGAACGGCCTCAGAAAGGCCGGGTTCACAGGTGGGTGGCTTGGCCAGTAGAAATGGATGGACGCTCGTCCGCGGAATTGCGGTAGTCGCATTAGGCGCAGCGATGGGCTCGTGCTCGAGTGCATCATCGCACGAGACCGTGCTGCGTCTCTGGGCGATGGGACGCGAAGGTGAAGTCGTAACGCAGCTCATTCCGGCATATGAGAAGGGTCACCCCGGTGTGAAGGTAGAAGTTCAGCAGATTCCTTGGTCCGCTGCGCACGAGAAACTCCTCACGGCTTATGTCGGCGATGCGACACCCGATATCGCAATGCTCGGCAACACGTGGGTGCCAGAGTTCTCCGCCGTGGACGCTCTCGAGCCGCTCGACTCACTCGTCGCGAGCTCGGCCGACGCCCCGAAGGCCGACTATTTCCCGGGAATCTGGAATACCAACGTCGTAGAAGGCGTTACATACGGAATTCCCTGGTACACCGACACGCGCGTCATTTTTTATCGGACTGATCTTCTCACAGCCGCTGGCTACAACTCGATGCCCACCACGTGGGCCGATTGGCGCACCGCGATGCAGAAGATCAAATCGCGAATGACAGCGAGGCAGTATCCCCTTCTGATTCCGATTACAGAATGGCCGCCGCCGGTGATTCTCGGACTTCAGGCCGGTTCTACGCTTCTCAAGG
This sequence comes from Gemmatimonadales bacterium, assembly GCA_038208605.1. Taxonomy (GTDB): domain Bacteria; phylum Gemmatimonadota; class Gemmatimonadetes; order Gemmatimonadales; family Gemmatimonadaceae; genus UBA4720. The sequence continues at coordinate 2,602 of JBBQYO010000220.1, forward strand.
ACAACGGACAGTTCGGTGCGTTTCACGATCCTCCGTTCATGAAGGCGTTCGACTTCTACGTATCGCTTTATCACGACGGTCTCGCTCCGGCGCTGAGTGGATCGGAGATATCGAACCTCTACCAGGAATTCGAGCGCGGAAACATCGCGATGTACATCAGCGGACCGTGGCAGATCGGTGAATTCACGAACCGCCTTCCGAAAAACATGCAGGACAAGTGGATGACCGCATCGCTGCCGGGAATGAATGGGCCGGGGGTGTCGCTGGCTGGAGGCGCGAGTCTTTCTCTGTTTCGGAGATCGACGCACAAGCGAGAAGCCTGGCAGTTGATGGAGTTTCTTTCCCGCCCTGAGGTTCAGCTCCAGTTCTATAAACTCACGGGTGACCTGCCGGCGAGGCGCGCTGCGTGGAACGACACGTCTCTCGCCAACAATCGTTATGCGAAAGCGTTCCGGGAGCAGCTCGACCGTGTCGAGCCAACTCCGCAGGTGCCCGAGTGGGAGCAAATCGCGACGAAAGTCTTTGAGCATGGTGAAGAAGCAGTGCGGGGAAAGAAGACTGTCGATCGCACGCTGGCCGAGCTCGATGCTGACGTGAATGGAATTCTCGAGAAGCGCCGTTTTCTCATGAGCCAGCGAAAAACAGCGGCTACGAAGAAGTTGGCGACTCGATGAAAACTGGCCGCACCATGCGAATCCCGGCCGAGGCCAACACGGCTGCATGGTTCTTTCTCGCGCCGGCGCTGATACTGATCGGCGTGTTCTTTTTTCTGCCGGTCGCAGCCTCGTTGCTGCTCAGCGTTACGGACTTCGATATCTACGGCATCGCGAATCCGTCAAATACCCGTTTCGTCGGACTCAACAACTACGTCAAGCTTTTGCACACGCCGGATTTCTGGAACGCGCTCAAGAACACGTTCTACTTCGCGTTCGTCGGCGGTCCTCTCACGATCGCTGTATCACTTGGCGCCGCGCTGCTTCTCAACTCGAAGCTCGTGCGGTTCAAGGGATTTTTTCGCACGCTTTACTTCACACCGTTCGTCACGACGCTCGTCGCAGTCGCGATTGTCTGGCGGTATTTGTACCACGCACGGTACGGCCTCTTCAACTATGGATTGTCGAAGATCGGGATCGCTCCCATCGACTGGCTCGGTGATCCGCACTGGGCGATGCCGGCGATCATTCTCATGGCCGTCTGGAAAAGCTTCGGCTACAACATGCTGATCTTCATCGCCGGGCTTCAGGCGATTCCTGAAGAGCTGTACGATGCGGCCGAGATCGACGGTGCAAGTCCGTGGCGCCGATTCTGGAGCATCACGCTTCCGATGCTCGCGCCAACGCTCGTGTTCATCTCTGTCATCACGATGATCGGGTATTTCCAGCTGTTCGCGGAGCCGTACGTGATGACGCAGGGCGGGCCGCTCCGGAGTACGACGAGTGTCGTGCTCCTGATGTATGAGGAAGGATTCCGCTGGTGGCGGATGGGCTATGCGGCGGCGATTGCATTCGTTCTGTTCATCGTGATCCTGATTGCAACGCTCCTGCAGTTCAGGCTGCAGAAAGGAGAACGCGCATGAGGGACGAACCATGAGCGAGCGCGACACGTTCTTGAGGTCGGCCAGGCAGCGCCAGCAGATCACCCGTGTGCTGCTCTACGCGATGCTGATCATTGGTGCCGTGCTCGCGATGCTGCCGATGGTCTGGATGGTCTCGGCTTCACTGATGCCGTCGGGAGAAGCGAGCACTTATCCGCCGCACTTCTTCCCGAGTCGGATGACGCTCGATCATTACCGGGACCTTTTCGTCCGGCTCGACCTGGGCAGGAATCTTCTCAACAGCGCGTTCGTCGCATTTGTTGTGACGTTCACGTCGCTGTTCATCAACTCGCTTGCTGGTTATGCGTTCGCGAAGATGCGCTTTCGCGGCCGTGACAGGCTCTTTCGGGCGTTGTCGACTGGTTTGGTGCTGCCGGTACAGGTCGCGATGCTGCCGCTGTTTCTTCTGCTGAAAAACCTTGGCATGATCAACACCTATTGGGGCGTGATCATCCCCGGACTGGCGAGCATCTTCGGAATCTTCCTGGTGCGTCAGTATGCGCTGGCCATTCCCGATGAGATGCTCGATGCTGCGAGAGTCGATGGCGCGTCAGAGTTCAGAATCTTTCGGTCGATAGTAGTTCCCGGCATCATGCCGATTCTCGCGACTCTTTCGATCTGGACATTCCTCGCGACCTGGAACGACTTCATGTGGCCGTTGATCGTGTTGAGCGATGCTTCGCATTACACATTGCCGGTTGCGCTGGCGAATCTGAGCGGCGAGCACGTTCAGGATACCGAGCTGATGATGGCTGGATCGGTGTTGACGGTGATCCCGGTGATGGTCGTGTTCCTGTTCCTGCAGCGGTACTACATCCAGGGCGTTATGGCGGGAAGCGTGAAGGGATGATCGCGTTGTTCCCCGCTCTCGCCGCGATGGTCATCGGTCAGGCTGGAATTGTAGACGACTTCGAGTCAGTGAGTGCATGGAAAGCAATTCCGTCGGACGGCGTTACGCTCAATATCAGTCAGGGCGAGGGCATTCACGGCAAGTCGATGCGCCTCGATTTCGATTTTCACGGACACGGCGGATATGCCGTTGTTCATCGCGATCTGAAGCTGAGCTTGCCGACGAATTACGAATTTTCGTTTTCGGTTCGCGGACCTGCGCCGGTCAATACGCTCGAGTTCAAGCTCATCGATCCGAGCGGCGACAACGTGTGGTGGTCGAACAATCCCGGATTCGTTTTCGGCCCCGACTGGAAAACTTTCACACGCAAGAAGAGACAAATCTCTTTCGCCTGGGGCCCGCTGGGTGGCGGCGATATGAAACAGGTAGCAGGAATCGAGTTCGCGATAACTGCCGGTACCGGTGGGAAAGGCACTGTGTGGATCGATGACTTGCAGCTAACGACTCTCGATCCGGATGGGCCCTACACGCTCACACCTCATCTCGCG
>JBBQYO010000221.1:0-5592 GCA_038208605.1 Gemmatimonadales bacterium
GTCAAAGCTGTCGTTCGGGTCTCTTAACCTGTTCCTCAAATCGTACACTCCGGCAACGAAGACGCGCAGGTAAAACCGCTCGTGGCGCCCGTCGGCACCTCGTCAGAGAACGCGCAGGACGCAGACCTTTCCAAGGTCCGAACTGTGCCGATCGAGCGGCGCCCTAACAAGGTTCGAACTGAAGAGTTTGCGTCTCCTCCAGGGGGAGACCGCTCTTTTGCGGCGTTCATCGACGCTTTGCCGGACGTTCTCGTTGCGGCCGATTTTCGCGCCGTCGTAAACGCCATCGTCGCGGCGCAAAGTCTGAAACGCGGCGTCATCGTCATGCTTGGCGGACACATCGTGAAAACCGGTGTTGCTCCCGTGCTGATCGATCTCATGGACCGCGGCGTAATTACACACGTTGCGATGACTGGGTCGGGAGCGATTCACGATTACGAGATCGCCCGGTTCGGTGCGACGTCCGAAGACGTTGCGCGCGGCCTCGTCGATGGAACGTTCGGCATGGCAGACGAAACGGGTTGGGGGATGAACCAGGCATTCACTGCCGGAATGAGAAACGGCTGGGGTATGGGCGAATGTCTGGCGCGGTCTCTTCGGGAGGAGACCGATCTCGCGCATCCGGAAATGTCGTTGCTCCTGGCTGCCGACCGCCTCGGGATTCCCTGCACCGTCCATGCGGCAATCGGCGCCGAAATAATTCACCAGCATCCCGCGGCGGATGGCGCAGCAATCGGTGACACCAGTCATCGCGACTTCCGACGACTGGCCGGCTCACTTCCGTCACTTCACGAAGGCGGAGTCGTTCTGAATCTCGGCAGCGCGGTGATAATGCCGGAAGTATTTCTCAAGGCGCTGACAATTGCGCGAAACCTCCACGACAGAAAGCCGGTCAATTTCACGACCTGCAACCTCGACATGCAGCAGCACTATCGACCACGCATGAATGTTGTAATGCGGCCAACTCAAGGCGGCGGGAAGGGCTACGAAATAACAGGGCACCACGAAATCATGGTGCCCCTGTTGACCTGGTCGATTGTCACGCGTCTGGACGCATCTCAGGGCGTGCGATAGCGGAATTTGAGATCCCGGGGTTTTCGATGGGTAGTAAGATTCCGGTTTGTCGATTCCCGTAAGGCTAGTAGCGGTCGATGCTCGTGCCGGACCAGCGCTCACGTAGTTTTCGTGCAGTATCCGGACTGACGATCCTTATCGCGAAGTACGCAACCGCGCCAACAATCAGCGCCTTGATCGCAAAGCCCAGCAGCATCAGCGTCAGGCCGATCAGGCTTCCAAAAATCGAGAACACAAAGCCGAGTGCGAAGATGCCAAGCATCACGAGTACGCCGGTCATCAATATGGTTTTGAGCATGCGAGCTTTCTCCAATACGGTGGGTGAGTACACTACGCCTGCGCAGTCGAGCGGGTTTCAGTTTTGAGCGTCAATGCGGATGTAGTCGTGGTCGGCAGCGGGATCATCGGACTGTGCTGTGCCACTTCGATCGCCGCCTCAGGGAGAAGCGTGATTCTCGTCGGCGAGCATCGCAACGGCGAAGCCTCATCGGCTGCCGCCGGAATGCTCGCGCCATCCGTCGAAAAATCGGACGGACCGGCGCACGACTTCGCGATTGCCGCGCGCGACCTGTATCCGGTTTTTCTCGAGGAGCTTGCGGACGCGGTTGGTATTCGCGTGCCTCTCAACAGGCTGGGTGTCCTTCAGGTTGCACTTACCGAGCGCGGAGTTCGCGGCCTTCTGAAGACGTCGGACTCGGGCAGCGAGTGGATCGATCGCCAGGGTCTCGCCCACCTGGAGCCCACTCTCGGCCATGCCATCGGGGCGGTGATGAATCCCGCCGACGGCTCGGTGGACAACGTTCTTCTCATGTCCGCACTGAACGAGCTGGCGAATGTCACCCCGCTCATCGAGAGGCGAACGGGTGCAGTCACTGGCGTGAGCCAGGCTCGCGATACTGTTGGCGTTGTCCTGGCAGACGGCACCAGTCTCGGTGCGGGGCATGTCGTGCTCGCGCCAGGATCGTGGGCCGGGTCAATCGATGGAGCGCCGCTGCTCCGTTCTGTTACTCCATCTCGCGGCCAACTCGTTGCCTACGGGGGTATTGGTCTGCGGCACGTCACATACGGTCCCCGCGGTTATCTCGTCCCCCGTGCAAACGGCGTCACGATCGCAGGCAGCACGATGGAAAACGTGGGATTCGATGCGGCTACGACGCCGGAAGGCCTGGCAAAAGTGCAGTCAGCCGCTCAGGAAATCGCTCCGGCCCTCGGTGTGGCGGAACCAACCTCGTCGTGGGCTGGCCTCCGACCAGTTACTCCGGACATGCTGCCTCTCATCGGCCCGGATCCCGAGCGTCCAGCTATCCTCTACTCGGCGGGCCACTCGCGTAATGGCATTTTGCTGGGACCATTGACGGGGAGAACAGTGGCCGATCTCGTATCCGGAAAGCTGCCCGAACACGACCTGAGTCAATTTCGCCCCGGCCGGTTTTGAACTAGATTCCCCCGGACAAATGAGCGAAGTGCTATACCAGATAATGGGGCGCCATCGGGTGGAGGCCCTCCCGGAGCGCAAGCCGTCATGGCTCAAGGTCAAGGCGCCGGGTGGACCTAACTACCTAAGGCTCAAGCAGATGATGCGCGAGCTCGACCTCCATTCCGTGTGCGAGGAAGCCCACTGCCCCAACGTCGGCGAATGCTGGGAGCACGGCACCGCCACGTTCATGATCCTCGGCGACGTTTGCACCCGTAACTGTGCCTACTGCGCGGTCGCTCACGGGCGTCCGCCAAAGTACGACATCGCCGAGCCTGACCGCGTCGCGGAAGCGATCGCACAGATGCGGCTTCAGCATGCGGTCATCACATCGGTAGACCGCGACGATCTGCCCGACTTTGGCGCGTACATATTCGCCGAGACGATCAGGCAGATTCACGCGCGAGTGCCGGATTGTTCGGTTGAAGTGCTCGTCCCCGATTTTCAGGGTAATGAAGCCAGCATTCGCACAGTTCTCGAAGCCGGCCCCGAGATCTACAATCACAATACTGAAACAGTGCCTCGTCTCTACAAGAAAGCACGTCCCGGCGGGCGCTACCTCCGCGTGCTCGAGATCTTCCGTGCCGCCAGGCGAATTGCGCCTGACATCCCCACGAAAACTGGAATCATTCTTGGAATGGGCGAGACAATCGAGGAAGTCGTCGAAGTCATGAAAGACCTTCGCTCCGTCGACGTAGATATCCTTACCCTCGGCCAGTATCTGAGGCCGTCGGACAAGCACATCGCGCTCGACCGCTATGTTACGCCAGCTGAATTTCGATCTCTGTACGAAATAGGAATGTCGCTCGGCTTCCGGCACGTGGAATCGGGGCCGCTCGTTCGCTCGAGCTACCATGCCTGGGATCAGGTGCAGGCGGCGGGCGTTTGACAGACACGATCGGTCGCGAACAGACGCGCACACCAAAGCAGGAAGTGCAAACGACAAAAGACAATCCAGAGGCAACCGCGGCCGACCAGGCGGCTCTTCGGAAGGATCTGCTTCGCTCGATGCTGCTCCAGCGCCGCTTCGAAGAGCGGGCCGCTGAAGCCTACGCACTCGGAAAGATCGGCGGATTCTGTCACCTGTACATCGGACAGGAAGCGATCTCCGCCGGTACGATGTCGGTGCTTCGTCCCGACGATTACGTCGTCACGTCCTATCGAGATCATGGGCAGGCGATTGCACGTGGAATGACGCCGCGCGCGGTCATGGCTGAGCTGTTCGGACGCGTAGACGGGTGTTCGGGAGCCAAGGGCGGATCGATGCACCTGTTCGATAAGAAAGTCGGCTTTCTCGGTGGCCATGGGATAGTAGGAGGACACATTCCTCTCGCTGCCGGCGTCGCGTGGGCAATCAAGTACCGCAAGGGTGACCAGGTTTGCGTCTGCTTCTTCGGTGAGGCGGCCGTCAACATCGGCGCCTTTCATGAAGCGCTGAACATGGCTGCGCTGTGGAGTCTTCCCGCGGTCTTCGTGATCGAGAACAATCGTTACGGCATGGGTACGGCAATCTCGCGCTCCACCGCAAACGAGGACGTGAAGGCGCGCGCTGCGGCATACAGGATGCACGGCGAGTCGGTCGACGCTCAGGATGTGTTCGCGGTTCGTGACGCGATGGGACGAGCGGTTGACAAGGCGAGAAAGGATGGAACACCGACGCTGATCGAGATGCGCACCTACCGCTTCATGGGCCACTCGATGTCAGATGCGGCAAGCGGCACGTACCGTTCGCGCGAAGAGCTCGAAGAAAACATGAAGCGCGATCCAATCGTGCTTCTGCATGACGTCATGCGTGCCAACGACGAGCTCACTGACGGCGAGTTCTCGAAGTTGGACGAAGAGCAGAAGGCGATCTGCCAGGACGCGTGGGATTTTGCAGACGCCAGCCCGGAGCCGCCGCTCGAAAATCTCTACACCGATGTTCTAGTGGAGACGACGAACTGATGGCAGTAATCACTTTCCGGGAATCGCTCACGCAGGCGCTGCGCGAAGAGCTGACCCGCGATGAAAACGTTTTCCTGATGGGAGAAGAAGTCGCGCAGTACAATGGCGCCTACAAAGTTTCGAAGGGCCTGCTCGATGAGTTCGGGCCCATGCGCATCGTCGACACCCCAATCACCGAGCTCGGATTCGCGGGAATCGGAGTCGGCTCGGCAATGGTGGGGCTGCGCCCGATCATCGAGTTCATGACGTGGAACTTCGCGCTGCTCGCGCTCGACCAGGTCGTGAACGCCGCCGCAAAGATGCTATACATGTCCGGCGGACAATTCTCCATGCCGATCGTTTTCCGCGGCCCGAACGGCTCTGCACTTCAGCTTTCCGCTCAGCATTCGCAGGCATGGGAGAGCTGGCTCGCTCACATTCCGGGCTTGAAGGTCATAACGCCTGGCACTCCCGCCGACGCGAAAGGGCTGTTGAAGTCAGCCATTCGCGACGACAACCCGGTGGTGTTCCTCGAAGGCGAGATGCTTTACAACACTAAGGGCGAAGTGCCCGAAGGGGAGCATATCGTTCCGATCGGTAAGGCTGACATCAAGCGCGAAGGTGGAGACTGCACGATTGTCGCACACGGCAAGATGGTTCTCGTCGCGCTTCAGGTTGCCGATACACTGGCGAAGGAAAACATCAACGTCGAGATCGTCGATCTTCGGACAATTCGCCCGATGGATGTTGAAGCCATTGCGACTTCGGTGCAGAAAACAAACCGCGCAGTCGTTCTCGAAGAGGGCTGGGAAATGTGTGGCGTGGGAGCGCAGGTGGCGGATTTCATTCAGCGCGAGTGCTTCGATGATCTCGACGCGCCGGTGATCCGCGTGCATCAGGCCGACACGCCGATGCCGTATGCAAAGAATCTCGAGAAAGCCGCGAAGCCCGATGCAGCAAAGGCCATCGCAGCAATCAAGAAAGTCATGTACCTCGGCTAACGACTATGGCGACCAAGGTTGTTATGGAGGCCCTCTCACCGACGATGGAAGAGGGCCGCCTCGTGATGTGGCTCAAGAACGAGGGCGACGCCGTGTAAACCGGCGACGTGCTGGCCGAAG
>JBBQYO010000222.1:0-5590 GCA_038208605.1 Gemmatimonadales bacterium
AGCTGTCCCCGCCGGTGCGCAACCCGAGTTCGCCGATCTCTCCAGCAGGCTGACCGCGTTGTCAGCGCAGCTCGATACGGTTGCGGGCCTCGATGCGGCGCGCGGACGGGGAAGAGCCGGTCAGGCTCCTCCGAATTTCAGAGGAATCAACAACACGCTGGTGTCTCAGCTCAATGCGCAGGATATGGGAGACATGCAGCCAACGCCCGCTGCGATGGCCGCGTTTGACAGGACGTGCAAAGAGCTCGCGTCGGTTGTGACGGCATGGCAGCGCTTGAGCAGTGCCGAACTCGCATCGTTCAACGGAATGCTCAAAGGACATGGAAAGGCGGTGGTTGCGATTCCTGTCTCCGAGCTGAAAGCGCCGGTTTGCACGATGTAAGTGAGTATCCGTGACGCGCGTTGCCGTTTCGTCAGTCGATTATTGCCCGCCACTGCCCGGAGCCAAGCCGTGTAATGCGATAGAACCCGCCAGCGCAGCAATACTCTCCAGCGGGATTATCGGCCGGGAAGACAAGGCGCTTTGCTTCGGGCTCGCCCGGGTTTGCGTCCAGATGCGCCTGCGCTGTCGCGGCAGCATCGGCGCGAGTTCCGGCCTTGCCGACAATTTTCATTGTGTCTCTGCTTGTTCCATATTCGATGAGCCAGCGATCAGCCATCGTTGCCCTCTATTTCTTGAAGAGTATCTTGCCGTTCAATCCGTGTGCCCGCCGCTGTCTAAAGCCGACGAACTCCGAAGCTGACACGTCACAGGCTCGTACGACCCTCTCGAACAATACAGATGACTATTTCGATCGAAGCAGGCATAAGGCAGTACGTATACGAACGACTTATCGGCCGCGGATCTGTGCCAGCGTATCAGGAAATTGCTGACCATTTCGGGCTCGAGCTGGAACATGCAAAGAGTAGCACGCGAGGCCTGCGAATAGGAAAGACTATTCTGATCCAACCAGCCACCGGGGAGATCTGGATGGCCGGACCCTTTTCGGCGGCACCGACGCAGTATCGCGTGATCGGAAAGAGTGCGAGCTGGTGGGCTAACTGCGCATGGGACATGTTCGGCGTCGCTATGCTGGTTGGTGAGACAGTAACAATCGACACCCGTTGTACAGATTGCGGCGATCCGTGGACGTTGATAGCGCGATCCGGCACGCCTTCAACTGACGAAGGCATCGTACATTTTCTCCTGCCGGCGCGCGAGTGGTACCAGGACATCGGGTTCACATGAGCGACTATGTCACTCTTCCGGTCGGAGGAGCACGTGGCCGCATGGCTCGAGTCAACTGGAAGATCTCACGGTATGTCGGTCCCGCTCGAGCAGGTGTGGGCGCTTGCGAAAGCGTGGTATACTGATCCTCGCGCTAACGACTGGCGGCCGCGAACGCGGGACGAATCTCAGGCAGTTCTCGCGTCGGTCGGTTTGACCGGAGAGTTCTGGGAGCTGCCGCGCTGATCAGCGTACGATCAGACCGCCGTTCACAAAATATCCGCCGAGAACTATCTCCTGGCTCATGGCTCCCGGCCGGAGCACGAGTCGCGGCATCTTTAGCTGCCAGTCACTGACGATCCATGCACCCGAAGGTACGCGCTGGAATTTCGTGTAACCGCCGGGCTCAAACACTGTCAGCATTCCCGCGTTTACGTACACAAATCCCACGTCGCGCAGCTCCGAGGTCTTCTCATCGACCCAAAGAACGCCTTTGATGTCGGCCACCCGGCGCTTAGGAGCTGGCTCGAAAGCGACGCCAATCTGTCCCGGACGCTTCTTTTTACGTACGACCCGAAAGCAGTGAGTCGCGGCGAAGTCATTTGACAGCAGGACCGCTTCGTCGGGCCCGAAGTACTCCCATCCAGCTTCATTGTCCCCGCGCACATAGCCCAGTCTCGCCAGCGCGACTGGATCGACTGCAGCGAAAGGGCGAACCGTTGTAACCGGTAGAAGAGTGGTATCGCTGGAGACCACCTCGCCATGCGCGCCAAGCTCCATCCTGTAGAGTTTCTTTCGGCTGATTGTGTTCAGGTCCGCGAGCGTTAGCTGGCTGGCTCGGAGCGCCTTGGAGATCTCGTCCCATACCGCGGACAGCGTTGCCGCGTCACTCGTGATCGCGCCGCACTGAGCGACCGCCGACACGACCATTGCGTCGAGAATCACACGCTCCGTTTCAACTTTGAGCAACAGCTCGGTGTTCAGCGGCGCCGTAAACGGCTCGGATACATAGGGTCTGTAACCGATTCGTCTTACCCGCACGCGATAAGTACCCGCCGCTGCGCTGAGCATTACCGTGCCGCGAGTGCTGCTCAAGCCCTCTGATGTTACACGGTCGCCATCTACCAGCGCGACGAGCGCTCCCGCGACTGGGTTGCCAGGGGAGGACTCGAGCCGAATCCTGACGTCGGTCGCAGAGCCCTGTGCGCCGGCTCCGTCAGAGGGCAGAGCGAGGCTTGCGATTGCGAACGCGACGATCCCGATTGCGCTTGCCTGCATTCGCCCAAGATAGTCGCAGATCGGTGCGCCAGTGCTGACAGGTTCCGCGCGACCGCGCCTTATGGGAGATTCATCCCCCATGAAGACTCGAACAACACGGCTCGGCAGACTATCGCACAACCTGACTTTTCAGGTTCTGACGGCAATTACACTCGGGGTGATACTCGGCGCCGTTGCGCCGGGCCTTGGCAAGTCGATGAAGCCGGTTGGCGACAGCTTCATCAATCTCGTAAAGATGGTGATCGCGCCAGTGATCTTTCTCAGCATCGTGCTCGGAATCGCGAGCATGCACGATCTGAAAAAAGTCGGAAGAGTCGGGGGAAAAGCTTTTCTGTATTTCGAGATCGTGACGACTTTTGCTCTTGCGATTGGATTGGTAGTGGTGAACGTGACGCAACCGGGTTCGGGAGTGAACGTCGCGGCGTTGTCGAAAGGAGATATCTCGGCCTACGCAACGCAGGGAAAGCAGATGGGCGTCGTCGATTTTCTGATGCACATCGTTCCTTCCAGCATGGTTGACGCGTTTGCGAAAGGTGACGTTCTGCAGGTGGTCTTCGTTGCGGTGCTGTTCGGCGCGGCGCTCACGATGCTGGGCGAAACGGGCAAGCCGGTGACTGAATTCCTCGATAAGCTGTCGCAGGTTTTTTTCAGGATCGTCGCGATCGTGATGAAGGTTGCGCCGATCGGCGCGTTTGGCGCGATGGCATACACGATCGGAGCGTTCGGATTGTCGGCGCTTCTTCCGCTCGGCAGGCTGATGCTCGACGTGTATCTGACGATGGCGCTGTTCATCTTCATCGTATTGAACGTCATCCTCCGGATTTTTGGCTTCAGCCTCTGGCAGTATCTGAAGTTCATTCGAGAGGAGATTCTGATCGTGCTGGGCACATCATCTTCAGAAGCGGTGTTGCCGAGGATGCTCGCGAAGATGGAAAGGTATGGCTGTGCGAAGACGGTTGTCGGGCTCGTGATTCCTGCCGGCTACTCGTTTAACCTGGACGGGACTTCGATCTATCTGTCGATGGCGACGTTGTTCATCGCGCAGGCGTTTGGTGTGCACCTCACGCTCGCGCATCAGCTGGAGCTGATGGCCGTGTTGATGTTGACGTCGAAGGGTGCGGCGGGAGTGACGGGTTCGGGATTCATTGTTCTTGCGAGCACATTGTCGGCGATGAAGGTGGTGCCGATAGAGGGGATTGCGCTGGTGCTCGGCGTTGACCGGTTCATGAGCGAGGCGCGCGCGATTACTAACCTGATTGGCAATGGCGCGGCGACTCTGGTGATCGCGAGGAGCGAGAATGCGTTCGACGAGGAGAAGCGTGAGCGGTCAGTGGGTGAGCTTCACGCTGAGCGTTTGGCGGGCGTTGCGTAGAGACGTGTGACGTGGGCGCCTTTTGGAAATGCGCGTCGTGCTCGGCGACCATACCCGATAAACATTCATATCGGCAAATAATCGTGGCTCCGGAAAAATTTCCTTGACATTTTCTGATCGCCAATACGTATTGGCATTGCCCGGGTGCCCAAAAAGCGCCGTCCCAGTCCATTTCCCCCTGTGGGGAGGAGTACCGAATGTCCCGCCCTCGTAGCCTTTTTCCCACGCTTTTCAGCATCCTGAGCGCCCTCCTGCTTGCTGCTGCAGCGCCATCCGTCGCAGCAGCCCAGAACGGCAGAATCTCAGGAACAGTCACCGATTCGACACACGCAGCCCTATCCGGAACCCAGGTCACCGTCGTCGGCACTCGGCTGACCAGCGTGACCGACGGAGCCGGCCGCTACAGCATCGGCGGCGTTCCTGCCGGCACGTATGACCTCCGCGTTCAGCGGCTCGGACAACGAGTGCAGGTCGTGCCGACAGTCGCAGTCACAGCGGGACAGGACACTCACGTCGACGTCTCACTCGCAACCGTGCCGCTCTCCCTCGGCGGAATGGTCGTCTCCGCGTCACGACGCGCGGAAAAAATAACTGATGCACCGGCGACGATCACTCGCATCGACGCCGCCGCCATCGCGAACACCGTCGGCAACTCGTTCGCGCCAGCCCTCAAAGAAGTGAAGGGAATCGACTTCATCCAGGTCGGCGTAACGGCAGTCGCCATTAACGCGCGCGGATTCAATTCTGCATTCAACAATCGCATGCTCATGATGGAAGACAATCGCATCGCAGTTCTTCCAGAGAACGGACTACCGGTCGGCGCATTCACGACCACGCCAAAAGTTGACCTGGCCGGGATCGAAGTTCTTGTCGGTCCCGGTTCTGCGCTGTACGGCCCCGACGCTTCGAACGGCGTGCTCACGCTCAGCACCAAAGACCCGCGCGAATATCCCGGAACGATCCTCGAAGCTGCCGGTGGCGCCCGCAGCTTCGCAGACATTCAGGGTCGCCAGGCCGGCGTGTTTGCCGGAAACTTCGGGTACAAGCTCACGGGCGAGTACCAGCAGGCGAAGGATTTCCAGAACAAAAACATCTACGCACCGATTGTCACCGGTGGCCCGGCATCACCAGAACTGAACGCCGACTGGGACACCAACGTCCTCCGTGGAAGCGGCGCGCTCGTCTACTACATGCCGAACCTCTCGCGTCTGGAGCTCACCGCCGGCGCGAGCAAGAGCAACGGAATCGGACAGACCAGCGTCGGCCGCAACCAGCTCGTCGATTGGCAGTATCGCGACGCGCAGCTCAAGTACACGCACCCGAACTGGTTCGCACAGGCTTACATGACGCAGTCGCTGTCCGGCGACACCTATCAGTTGAACGGGTTCTCTCAGAATCGTCTCCGCTATCCGACCCTCAGCGAAGACTCCATCAAGCACCTCTCGGATTTCCCGGCTGAAGGCAGACTGATGGCTGCGGAGATTCAGAACACGTTCGTCGTTCCGCAGGCAAGAGGACTTCGACTCACCTACGGTGCTCAGTACCGCCACGACATCGTCAGCTCGAAGCGGCAGTGGCTCGTCGATCGCAATACCGGTGAAGACATCAAGACGGATCAAAGAGGTGTCTACGGCCAGGCCGACTTTCCTTTCACGAACATGTTCCGCGCCGTGTTCGCCGCACGTTACGACAAGCACGAGCTGTTCGACGGGCAGTTCAGCCCGAAGGCAGCG
>JBBQYO010000223.1:0-5581 GCA_038208605.1 Gemmatimonadales bacterium
TCCTGGCTACGTTCTGGTCGAGATGGTGATGGACCAGGAGACATCGCACATGGTGAACGGCATTCAGGGCGTGATCAAGTTCGTCGGTCACGAGCGTCTGCCGCAGCCGCTCCGCGCAGAGGAAGTGAACCGCCTGCTCGGCATCAATGACGAGTCGGAGGCCGAGGCGCCGAAGGAAGAAATTCCGTTCCTCGTTGGTCAGGCTGTTGCGATCACCGAAGGGCCGTTCACGGACTTCAACGGAACGGTCGAGGAAGTACTGGCTGACAAGGGTAAGGTACGAGTTTCGGTCTCGCTCTTTGGGCGGCCTACTTCGGTCGAGCTCGACTATCTGCAGCTTAAGGGCTACTAGGGGCGGTTTCGTGCCGCTTGCACGTAGGCAACAAAAACCAGCTTTCGTGCTGGTTTTTTTCTTTTGCTGGCGGGTATTGGTTGGGTCGGCGTTGTATCGACTGCGCCGGCGATGCTCGACTCGGTCGGAGCCCGCCTGAACGCTCGCTTTCTTCCAGAAAGCTCGTGTTCACGGCCGGCGGTCTCCTCAGTCGCTCGCAAAACGCCGGCTCCGCCGGACACAACGCCTCCTTCGAAAGTTTCGCGTGCTGTTGCTAGGTCTGCCAGTCCAACTTTTCACTACACTATTAGTGACAATGTATGCGGCGCTTCGCGCCGCTCTTGAGGCATAGGAACGCATAGAAGGCATTGGAGGCATATTGCACGAAGTGCGCGGAGCTTCGCTCCGCAGTGTTGAGAAAATGTGGTGGCGGAGGAAGGAGGGGCTGGGGGTACTTCGACGAGCGTCGCAGCAGCGAGGAGACCAGCAAGATCATCTTTACCGAACGACCGACCCATGCCGGGCTCCGTAGACAGCGAGGATGAGCTCGTCGAGGTACCCCCAGCCCCGACGACCGGTCAATAAGGCCGCGGCCTCATGGATTACGGGCGCAGGGCGTTCCTAATCAAGCACGCCTTCGAGAGTTGCCCGCGATGGTACTTCGGCTTACGTTCGGTATGTGGACCTCAGCGAAAAATTATCGATCCTGTCCGATGCAGCGAAATACGACGCGTCCTGCGCTTCCAGCGGTGCCAAAGGCAGAAAAGCCAAAGGAAAGGGAATAGGCTCCACCGAAGGTACCGGCATCTGCCATAGCTACACACCAGACGGCAGATGCGTATCGCTTCTCAAGATTCTCCTTACCAACTACTGCATCTACGACTGTGGCTACTGCATCAATCGCAGATCCTCGGGTGTTCAGCGCGCGCGATTTACACCTGAAGAGGTCGTCAGACTCACACTCGATTTCTATCGCCGGAATTACATCGAAGGACTGTTCCTCAGCTCAGGAATCGTCCGTGACTCCGATTACACGATGGAGCAGATGGTGCGCGTCGCAAAGCTGCTCCGGATCGATCACGAGTTCGCCGGCTATATCCATCTCAAGACGATCCCCAACGCGTCGCCTGAGCTCATCAAGCAGGCAGGTAGATACGCGGACCGCCTGAGCATCAACGTCGAGCTGCCGCGACAGCACGATCTCGATAAGTTGGCCCCCGAAAAAAATCTCGTTCAGATCACGAGGGCGATGGGTGTAGTTCGAGAGGGAATTGCCGAAGCGAAAGAGGATCGCGCCAAGATGGAGCACAGCATTTCGTCGCGCGCGCCGCTCTCATTTTCGCCGGCTGGCCAGGCAACGCAGATGATTGTTGGCGCGACCGACGCAACCGACGCGGCCATCCTTCAGACATCATCCGCGCTCTACGGCAAGCAACGCCTCAAGCGCGTGTACTACTCGGCATTCAGTCCGATTCCCGATGCGTCGAGTATCCTTCCGCCGACAGCGCCGCCTTTGCTTCGCGAGCATCGATTGTATCAGGCCGATTGGCTGATGCGATTTTACGGTTTTGGCGTGCACGAGCTCACAACCGCCGCGACGCCAAATCTCGACCTCGATCTCGATCCAAAACATTCGTGGGCGTTGCGCAACCGCGATCGATTTCCCGTAGATGTGAACACCGCATCGAAGGAAGAGCTGCTCCGCATCCCGGGCGTCGGCGTGCGAAGCGTGAAGCGAATACTCTCTTCGCGCAGATGGCATCGCCTTCGTCTGGATGATCTTTCGCGATTGCACGTCGCGATGTCGCGTGCGATGCCTTTTTTGTGCACCGCCGATTACACGCCGTCGCGTATCGGCCCCGATTCTTCCAGGCTCGAGTTGGCGAGCAAGCCGGATAAACAGCTCGATCTCTGGTCCGCCCCCTCGATCTCGGCCATTACCGGCGAGCTGTGACGGTAGTCGTCGCGTCAGTGCCGGAATCACTCGGCACATGGAAAGCGGCGGCGCGCCGGTGTCTCGAGCGCGATCTGAATCCCGACAGCATTGCGTGGGAACCGACAGGCGAAGCCACACTCCTGTTCAGCGGTTCGGTAGGACAGTCTCACGAAGTATCGGACAGGCTGCGAGTGCCGAAGAGTTTTGTGTCGCTCGCAGCGAGTGTTGCGTGCCACCGCGAGGACGAGCGATGGTCGCTGCTCTACAATCTCCTGTGGCGACTATCCCACGATGAGCCACACCTGATGGAGGTCGCGTCAGATCCGCTCGTGAGCCGGCTCGTGGTGATGCACCGCGCAGTGCGACGGTCGTCTCACAAGATGAAAGCATTCGTGAGATTCAAATCGGTGACTCGCGATGACGGCGATGAAGAATTTGTCGCGTGGTTCGAGCCCGCGCATCGCGTTGTCGAGCGCACTGCACCGTTTTTCGTCGATCGGTTTCGGTCGATGCGATGGAGCATTCTCACTCCTGACGGCTCTGCACGCTGGGATCGCGAAACATTGTTGCTGGCCCCAGGAATCGAGCGGCACGATGTTCCTGCCGCGGCGGACGATCTGGAAAGACTGTGGCGGACCTACTACGCCGGCATCTTCAATCCCTCGCGGTTGAATCGCGCGGCGATGCTCGCTGAAATGCCGAAGCGGTATTGGAAAAATCTGCCCGAAGCGTCGTTGATCGGGGAGCTCGCACGGAATGCGCCGTCGCGCATGACGGAGATGATTGCACAGACGCTGAGTGATCCAGCTCCGCTCCCCGCGGATCTCGATGCAATCGAAGCGGCGCCTTCACAGCCCGAAACGAGAAATGACACGCCATGGCATCCCGTGTACGATCCTGGTTGGCGCGAGGCGCGGCGACGTGCGGAGGCCGTGACGCTCTTCTCACCGAATGGGATCGAACGCGCAAGCTCGCGCATCCTCAGTGGAGTCGCCGGCTGGACCGATCCGACTCTGCTGGCGCCTGGCGTGTTCTATCCTGGCGATGCGACATCGGCCGAATCGCGTCTCCGATTCTACGCGTCACACCTGCCAATGGTGGAAGTGGACGCGACGTACTACGCGCTGCCGTCTCGCGAGACATCAGAGCGGTGGGTAAACCGCACGCCACCGAATTTTGTATTCAACATCAAGGCGCACTCGCTGATGACGGGTCATCCGACCAACCCCGCGCGGTTGCCTCAGTGGTTGCGCGATGAGCTGCCGCTGCGACTGCGAGTAGCGGCGAACGTCTACTCGCACCATTTCACGAGGGAGTCTCTCGACGAAGTGTGGCGCCGCTTCCTCAGCGCTCTCGACCCGCTCCGCGACGCCGGAAAGCTCGGCGCTGTAATGCTACAGTTTCCAAAATGGTTCATACCTACGCGCGAATCAGCCGCGGAGTTGTCAGCAGCACGCGATCGTCTTGGTGATTGTCCCGCCACTGTCGAGCTGCGACATCGCGACTGGTTTGCCGACCGACTGCTGGCGCGAACATTCAACCTTCTGTGTGGACTGAACTTTTCATATGTGGCTGTAGACGCGCCGCCGGGAATGGAGAGCAGCGTTCCGCCGGTGATGGAAGTCACCAATTCCGAACTGGCGATGTTTCGTTTTCATGGCCGTCGGGAGTCGACATGGGAAGCGAAGAACGACGAAGTCGCGGAGCGGTACAGATATTTGTACGGGAGAGAGCAGCTGAAGCAGTGGATTCCAGCGATCGAGCGCGCCATGGACAAGGCGCTCAACGTTCATCTCACTTTTAACAACAACAAATGGAACTATGCGATCGCTAACGCCCTGGAAATGAACGAGCTCCTTTTAGTGGCTAATGCGTAACGACGGCGCTCGGTTCCAGACACCTCGGCAGGGCCGGCATAGTATCGACTCCTTCAAAACGCGGCGGTCTTCTCGGTCGCTCGCAGACTGTAGAGGCATTGGACCACGAAGTGAGCGGAGCGAAGCTCCGCTCCGCTTAGAAAATGTAGGACTGCGTCAAATGGGAGGAGGGGTTGGGGATGCTCCGGGGAGCGCCCGCAGCAGCGAGGAGACCGGTCAAAAAAATTGCCGACGATTAACCAGAAGATCGCCGGCTCCGCAGGCTGCGAGGACGGGCTTCACCGAGTCACCTCCAGCCCCGACGCCATCTGCGACAGAGCGTTTTGATGACTCGAGAAGCGCCTGGATCACTGGGAACCACATCACGGCCCGAAAATTGTAGCCGGACCCTTCCATAGGCACTCCGCCCCCCTTACATTAGAAGGCTGTCTTAGAGCCACAGCGATCCACTCCTTGATCGCGGGTGGTGGCCCTTGCGCGGGGCGGCCGATAAGGCGAGTAGCGCAACCGTCGGATACCACTACGACGCTAAACCCAATCGTGGCAGTTAGACCCGCCGAGCCCATCGTGGGCTCCCCGCGGGCAAACGTATAAGGAGTATCATGGCAAAAAAGGTCATCGGATTCGTCAAGCTGCAGATACCTGCAGGCAAGGCGAACCCGGCGCCCCCCGTCGGCACCGCTCTCGGTCCGCAGGGAATCAACATCATGGCCTTCTGCAAAGAGTTCAACGCTCGAACGCAGGGCCAGGACACGATTCTCCCGGTCGAGATCACTATCTTCGCCGACAAATCCTTCACCTTCATCACGAAGACGCCCCCCGCGGCCGTCCTCCTGAAAAAGGAAGCAGGGATCGAAAAGGGCTCGGGTACGCCCAACCGCACAAAGGTTGGTTCCGTCACACAGGCACAAATCAGAAAGATCGCGGAGATCAAGCTCGTCGATCTGAACTGCGACTCCATCGAGTCGGCAATGGCAATGATCGCCGGCGCCGCTCGCTCCATGGGCGTCGAGGTGAAGGGCTGATGCGCCAGCACGGAAAGAAGTACACGTCAGCCGCGACCAAACGAGACATCGGCACTCGCTATCAGGCGAAGGCAGCGATCGACCTCGTGAAGTCAGCAGCGTTCGCGAAATTCGACGAGACGGTTGAAGTCGCCGTGCGCCTCGGTGTCGATCCGAGACACGCCGACCAGGTCGTTCGTGGAACGGTCGTACTCCCCGCCGGCACCGGTAAGACGGTGAAGGTTCTCGTCATCGCCGCCGGTGAAAAAGCGCGCGAGGCAGAGCAGGCAGGAGCCGATTTCGTTGGCACCGAGTACATCGCGAAGATCAAGGAAAGCTGGCTCGATTTCGACGTCCTCATCGCGACGCCCGACCAGATGGGTCAGCTCGGCGCGCTTGGACGAATTCTCGGACCGCGCGGTCTCATGCCCAA
>JBBQYO010000224.1:0-5507 GCA_038208605.1 Gemmatimonadales bacterium
ATCCCTGGCATATCAGAGAGGCCCGTCGTAAGTCACGGGTCCGCCACACCGCACACCCGCGAACATGTTGTTGTCGTGGGTGCGGGCGCGTTCGGTGGATGGACGGCACTTTCGCTGCTGCGCGCCGGGATGCGAGTAACGATGGTCGATGCGTGGGGCCCGGGTCATTCACGCGCATCTTCCGGAGGGGAGACGCGCGTCATTCGCGCAGTGTACAACGGCGTTTCAGACTATAGCGCGATGGCCGCTCGTGCTCTCGTGCTCTGGCGCGAGGCACAGCAACAGTGGCGCCGACCGGTTTTTTTCCACACGGGTGCGCTGTGGATGTGTGAGAACGACGAGAGTTACGTCCGGCGCTCGATCGCACCGATGCATGCGGTGGGACTACCGGTGGAGCAGATCTCGCTCGCTGAAGCTGCGCGTCGTTTTCCGCAAATGGGTTTCCACGGTGTACGCAGCGTGTTTTTCGAGCCGGAGGCGGGTTACATCACCGCGCGCGCCGCGTGCGAGCTGGTGCGCGAAACATTCGTGCGGGAAGGCGGCGAATACAGGCAGGCGTGGGCGCGGCCCGGTACGGGGGCAGCCACGCGCCTGTCGGGCGTCAAGCTTTCCGACGGCAGTTCGATCGACGCGGATCGTTGCGTCTTCGCCTGCGGACCGTGGATGAAACAGCTCTTTCCCGACATCATCGGACGCCGGATCGTCGCGACGCGTCAGGAAGTCTTCTTTTTCGGTACGCCTGCTGGCGACGGGGCTTACGACACCGGCACACAGCCATCGTGGGTGCATCTCGGAAGACGACTTACATACGGCATTCCGAACCACGACCGCCGCGGGCTCAAGGTGGCGGACGACACGGCGGGGGAAGAAGTCGATCCCACGACGATGGAACGCACACCGAGCGTCACAGGGCTGGCGAATGCCCGCGTCATCCTGCGCGAGCGATTCCCCGCGTTGTCGGACGCTCCCCTTCTCGAGGCGCGCGTCTGTCAGTACGAAGCGTCGAGCGACGGACATTATCTCATCGACCGGCATCCCCGGTTCGAGAACGTCTGGCTGGTGGGCGGCGGTTCCGGACATGGATTCAAGATGGGGCCCGCGCTCGGCGAGCATGTGGCAGCGCTCGTGCAGGGCCGGGCGACTGTGAATCCTCTGTTCGCATATGGACGACTGCAGGCGGGGGCTGATTGATTTGTCTGGCTCTGACGCTGGTGATCGGCTGGACATCCTGTGCGCCTTCAACGAACCCGGTAGCGTACTGCGAACTGGCATAGTAACGCGTATACTCCGCGCACCCCATGCCATTACCCGCTCCCCAGGACTACACCGGTCGCGTCGCGATCGTCACCGGCGCCTCGCGCGGACTCGGCCGAGCCGTGGCCGAGCGGCTGCATGAACGCGGTGCGTCGGTTGCCGTCAACGCTCGCGATGCTGAGCGCGCTGAACGCGTCGCGACCGAGATCGGCGAGCGAGCCTTCGCCGTTCATGGAGACGTAGCTGCTCCCGGCGCACCGGATGAAATCGTCCGTCGCACCCTCGAGCAATTCGATCGCATCGACATTCTCATCAACAACGCAGCGCTACCTCTGACCACACGCTTCGAGGAAATCTCGGCCGAGGAGTGGCGAAGTGCGCTCGAGGTGAACCTGACAGCGCCTTTTCTGCTCATCAAGGCAGTGCTGCCAGCGATGAAAGCCCAGGGTTACGGGCGCGTGATCAATATCTCATCCACCGCCGGGCGAATGGTGAGCACCCTTGGCGGCGCACACTACACAACATCAAAGACCGGACTCCTGGGTCTCACCCGCGCTGCAGCCAAAGAACTGGGCAAATTCGGAATCACGGTGAATGCCGTGTGTCCCGGAATGATCGACACCGAGCTCACGCGCCAAAGTGCCGCACCTGAAATGCTGGAACAACTCGCCCGAAGTTATCCCGTGCCGCGGCTCGGCACTTCACTCGAGGTCGCCGATTTGATCTGCTTCGTCGCATCGGAGATGGCTGGCTACATCACCGGTGCGTCATTGGACATCAACGGTGGCGACCTCATGATGTAGGAGTCGCATGAAAGAAAGCACGCAGGTTCTCGTGGGGCTCGCCGCCGGACTCGGGCTGGGCATAGCGATCGCGGCCACGCACAATCAGGATCTGCTCAAAGTCGCCGACGCCGTTGCACCGATCGGTTCGCTGTGGGTGAACGCGATCCGGATGACTGTGATTCCACTTGTGGTTTCACTTGTGATCACTGGCGTTGCCTCCGCATCCGACATCAAGACGGTTGGCCGGCTCGGCGGCCGCACGCTCGCAGTCTTCATCGGCATGCTCACGGTCGCGACGTTGATCATGATTCCGCTCGCGATCGCGATGTTCGCCTGGCTGCCGCACCTGATCACGGTCAGGCCTGCGCTTCCGCCCGGCGCTGCAGAAGCAGCGCAGTCACTCACAACGGGCGCGCCGAGTGTTGGGGTCGCGAGCTGGCTGTTGTCGCTCATTCCTACGAATCCCATAAGTGCGGCGGCGAACGGGGCGATGCTCCCGCTCGTCATCTTCACCGTGTTGTTCGCACTCGCGATCTCGAAATGTCCGCCCGCCGCGCGAACGACGCTGCTCGGATTCTTCAGCGCCGTCAGCGAAGCCATGTTGGTGCTGGTCCGATGGGTCGTGCGCCTGGCACCCATCGGAATCTTCGGTCTCATGCTTCCGCTCGGGGCACATGGCGGCGTGGGACTCGCGGGCGCCGTTGGCTTCTATATAGTAGCGTACTCCGCGGCGAGCGTGCTCTTCGTCCTGCTGCTTTACCCGGCGCTTGCAATTGTTGCGCGCGTGCCGATGAAGTTATTCGCCCGAGCCGCCCTTCCCGGCCAGCTCATCGCATTCTCATCGAGCTCGTCGATCGCGTCGCTGCCTGCGCTGGTGGAAGGAGCGGAGGAAGTACTCGAGCTGCCGAAGGAAGTCACCGGATTTGTGCTTCCGCTCGCGGTGTCGATGTTCAAGTTCGCCGGACCGGTGGCGTGGCCCATCGGTTCGCTCTTCGTGGCGTGGTTCTACGGAGTGGACCTGCACGCGGCGCAGTATCTCACGATCGCGTTCGCCGCAATTTTTCTCGGATTCGCCGCGCCGGGAGTGCCACGGGGCGCGTTCCTCATGCTCGCCCCGCTTTTCCTGGCGATCGGACTCCCAGTGGAAGGCATCGGCATGTTGATCGCCGTCGATGCTATTCCAGATCTCTTCGCAACGGTCACGAACGCAACTGGCGATCTCGCGGCGACAGCGCTGGTGGCGCGGTTTGCCCTTGGCAAGAATCAGAGGCCAGTCCTGCGTACATGAGGTTTTTCGCGCGTACGACCCAATTGTGAGCGATTTACGCGTTTGGTGAGGGTTTTTCGCGTGCTCTTCACTGTGGACAAGAACACCTTGGTGGCTATATTGCGCGCATATGGAATCAAGTGACTATAATTCGCGCATGGTGACCAGTTTTCGCGGGTCTGGGTTGCCTCAAACCGCGCGTCTCGCTGGTTACTCGTTCATCATCGAGGCGTTTGACCTCGCCGTTCCCACACCACCGCGACTCGCGGCAATCGCGGGACACCACCGACCAAAACGAACCGACCGCTGGCACATTCTCCCTGAGCGATATGCGCCAGATGAAAGCCTGGCCGCACAAACGAGCTTCGCCTTCAAGTGGGAAGGCGTGAACCTCTCTGTCCTGGATGCCCTCTTTCGAAAAATCCCGGCGGAGTTGGTAGCCGACGCGGTTCTGACGGCACCGACCGGAATTTACGCGCGCCGCCTCTGGTTCTTTTATGAGTGGCTTCTCGATACCCCCCTGACGCTATCGGATATCGGAAAAATCAAGGCAGTGAATGCGATTGATCCGGATCAGCAGATCGCGCTCGAGAAGGGTAAGATTTCCGCGCGACATAAAGTCCGAAACAACGTCCCCGGAACCCGTGAATATTGTCCACTCGTTTGGCGAACCGATGCAATCAAGGCACATCAGGCCGGGAATCCTGCGGCACGAGCAAATGCGGTAATCGCGAGAACACCTGCCGACGTGTTAATGCGCGCCACTGCCTTCATGTTATTGAGCGACAGCCGCGCGTCGTTTCGAATCGAAGGTGAGGAGCCATCTCAAAATCGCGCGATCCGGTGGGGGCAAGCGATCGCTCGTGCTGGCAACACAGCGCTTTCGGTCGAAGAGCTGGAGACGCTGCAGCGCATCGTGGTCGGCGATGCCCGATTCGTAAAGCTCGGCCTTCGGACCGAAGGCGGGTTTGTCGGTGAACACGACAGACATACCGGAGCGCCACTTCCCGATCATGTGAGCGCAAAGCACCAGGATCTACCCTTGTTGATGCAAGGTCTCGTCAGCTACGATCAGGTCGCGGGAAGAGGGCAGCTCGATCCAGTTGCTGCTGCTGCCGTAGAAGCATTCGGCTTCGTGTATATCCACCCGTTCGAGGATGGTAACGGACGTATTCATCGGTGGTTGATACATCATATCCTGGCCGCGAGCGGATTTGCTCCGAAAGGAATTGCGTTCCCCATCAGTGCAGTGATGCTGAGAGAGATCGATGGATATCGCCGGGTTCTCGAGTCTTACTCGAAACCACTTCTCGAGCAGATCAGATGGACTGCAACCGGGAACGGAAACGTCGCGGTGCTGAACGACACGGCGTCGTGGTATCGTTTCTTCGACGCGACAGCTCACGCGGAGTTTCTTTATCACTGTGTCGACACAACGATCACGCGCGATCTTCCGGAAGAGATTGCACACCTGGAGGCGTATGATCAATTCGTCGAGACGGTAACGCTCCTTGTAGACATGCCCGCTCGCAGAATCGCCCTGCTTCATCGGCTGCTCGGTCAGAATGAGGGACGCCTCTCAAACCGAAAACGCGATGCGGAGTTCGGGACATTGACTGATGAGGAGGTCGCGCAAATCGAGCGTATATATCTCTCGTCGGCCTTGAAACGGAATGACTCACAAGGTTGAGCTGCGTGCAGGTATTACATTGGCTTGAATGAATCCTATTGAGCTCCTGTCCAGCCGCCGGTCGATTCGCGAATTCACGACGCGCGAGGTAACCCGCGCCGAGATCGAGACTCTCCTTGGGGCTGCGGTGACGGTCCCGAATCATCGCCTCACGCAACCATGGAAGTTTTTCGTACTCGGCCCAGTCGCACGGCGAGCTTTCGGATTGGCACTAGGCGCGCGGAAGGCGCGCAAGATTGAAGATCCCGCCGCGGCCGAGCAGCTTCGCCAAAAAGTGGGGGAGGAGCACGCCGCACTGCCATTGATGATCGCTGTCGCCATTGCTCAGGATGAGAATCCCGAGATTCGCGAGGAGGACTACGCCGCCGGAATGATGGCGGTGCAGAACATCGCACTCGCCGCGGTCGCGCTCGGACTCGGCACACACATCAAGACTGGCGCGGTGATGGACGATCCCGCTGCACGCGCGGCGGTCGGAGTTGCCGATGGAGATCGCATCATCGCGACCGTG
>JBBQYO010000225.1:0-5496 GCA_038208605.1 Gemmatimonadales bacterium
CCGCTCGTCCCCATCAGAGCGGCCCCCGTCGTATTCGGAGGTTGTGATGCAGGACAACGAACGCACGAAGTTGATTGATCGCAGTGCCGAGCGTCTGGGGTTGATGCGGAGGTATCTTTGACGTCGACGGCAAGCGCAACACGCTGACGTCGTTCGATCATGAAATGTCCGAGGCGGCGTTCTGGAACGATCAGGAACGCGCTCGGGAAATGGTGCAGCAGGTCAAGATGTTGAAGGGATGGATCGAGCCGTTCGACGCGCTCGACGCGCGCGTGCAATCCGTGCGCGAACTGATGGACCTCCTGGCACTCGAGCCCGACGAGGGCATGCTGCGCGACCTGGATGGGGAAGTCGAGCGCATCAATGAGGACGTTGACGCCTTCGAGTTGCGCTCGCTGCTGCGCGGCCGCGATGACTTTCGCGATGCGCAGGTGGAAATCTCCGCAGGTGCCGGTGGCACGGAAGCGCAGGATTGGGCCCAAATGCTCATGCGCATGTACCTGCGCTGGGCGGAGCGCAAAGGATTCGAGGTGGAGCTGCTCGATGTCAGCGAGGGCGAAGAGGCGGGAATCAAGGGCGCCGTGCTCGAAATCAAGGGCAACAGTGCGTACGGATTTCTGCGTCCGGAATCGGGCGTGCATCGGCTGGTGCGCATATCGCCGTTCGACGCACAGGCCCGCCGTCACACGAGTTTCGCCTCGGTGTTTGTGTATCCGGTGGTGAACGAGGAAATCAACATCGAGATTCGCGACGAGGATTTACGGATCGACGTCTATCGTGCGTCAGGCGCCGGCGGCCAGCACGTAAACAAGACGAGCTCGGCGGTCCGGATAACCCACATCCCGACGAACACTGTCGTCGCATCGCAGGCTCAGCGGTCGCAGTTCAAGAACAAAGCGCAGGCGATGCAGATGCTGAAAAACAAACTCTACCAGGCCGAGATTCAGCGCCGCGAAGAGGAAAAGGCCAAGCTCGACGCGAACAAGCAGGACGTCAGCTTTGGCAGCCAGATCCGAAGTTACGTCTTCCAACCGTACACAATGGTCAACGACCACCGCACCGATCTGAAAATTCCCGACGTGCAGAAGATCATGGATGGCGGAATCGATCCGTTCATCCGCGCGTATCTGAAGCAGGCGACAAACGGGGCTGCATCGTGACCGACGAGCTGAACTTCGTTCTGAAGGCGCGTCGCGAAAAGCTGGAAGCGCTAAAGGCAGGTGGCATCAATCCATTCGCCTATTCGTACGACCGTCAGCACACGGCCCTCGATGCGCTTGCGTTGATGCCGGAAGGCGAGGGACACGCGTCTGCGGAAGGAGCAAGCGTCCGCGTCGCGGGCCGCATCGTCGCGTGGCGAGCGCATGGGAAAACGGTGTTCGCCCACCTCGCCGATTCATCAGGCCGCATTCAGCTCTATTTCAGGAAAGACCAGCTCGGTGACGAGCAATTCGCCGTGCTCGATCACTTCGATCTCGGCGACATCATTGGCGTCGCCGGCGAGCTGTTTCGCACGCGCACCGGCGAAACCACTGTCAGGGTGGAACGGTTCGAGCTGCTCGCCAAATCACTTCGTCCGCTGCCCTTCGGAAAGGAAGAAGTAGTGGACGGCGAGACCGTCCGGCATTCCGGTTTCACCGATCCGGAACAGAGATACCGCCAGCGATACGCGGACCTCGCGGTCCATTCTGAAGTCAGGGCGTTGTTCGTGGCGCGCTCGAGAATGATCAAGTCCATTCGATCGTTTCTCGACGGCCTCGATTATCTCGAAGTGGAAACGCCTGTGCTGCAGCCGCTCTACGGCGGTGCCACCGCACGCCCATTTGAGACGCACCATAACGCACTCGACGTTCCGCTGTTCCTCCGTATCGCGGATGAGCTGTACCTGAAGCGTCTGGTTGTCGGAGGGTTCGATCGCGTTTACGAGATCGGTCACGACTTCAGAAACGAAGGCATCGATCGAACTCACAATCCCGAGTTCACGATGCTCGAGTTTTACGAAGCGTACGCGGACTACGAAGTCATGATGGGTCGCGTGGAAGCACTGCTCGTCAGCGTTGCGGATGCACTGCGAAGCCTTCCGGTTATCGGAGAAAAGATTCCGTCGCTTGCGCCTCCATTCAAGCGAATCGAGTGGGTCCCGTCGCTGAATGCTGCGGCTGGAGTGGACGTGATGGCGAGCAGCGACAAGGATCTGCGCGATCTGTCGCGCCGCCTCGGTGTACAGCATTCCGAAACATTGAGCAGGCCAAAACTGATTGACGAAATTTTTCAGGAGCTCGTCGAATCGACCATCAAGGAGCCGACGTTCGTCGTTGACTATCCTGTCGCGATGTCGCCGCTGGCAAAGCCGAAACGCGGAAATCCTGCGCTTACCGAGAGATTCGAGCTTTTTGCGAACGGCAAGGAGATGGCGAACGCGTTCAGTGAGTTGAACGACCCGATCGACCAGCGCGCGCGCCTCGAGGGGCAGGGGCGGCTGAAGGCTGAAGGAGACCTGGAGGCCTCGGGTGTGGATGAGGACTATTTGCGCGCGATGGAATACGGCATGCCGCCAATGGGCGGGGTAGGGATAGGGGTGGACCGTCTGCTGATGTACCTGACCGACACAGTTAATATTCGCGATGTGATACTATTTCCCACGATGCGCCCCGAATGAATCGTCTCGAATTCTCAATTGCCTGGCGATATCTGCGAAGCCGCCGAGGATCGCGGCTGCTGTCGCTGATCAGTGTCATTGCCATTGGTGGAGTGCTGGTGGGTGTTAGCGCGCTCATCCTGATTATCGGCGTGATGAACGGTCTGCAGCGAGACCTTCGTGAAAAAATCCTGGTCGGCAGCCCCGACATTCGCGTTCTCAGTTACGGCGAAGACCTGAAGATCACCGACTGGAAGAGCATTCTGGACAAGGTCAAGCGGATGCCTGGCGTCGTTAGTGCCGCCCCATTCGTGCTGGTGGAGGGGGGGATGAATGCGGGACACGATTACGGCGGGGCCGGATACATAGTGGGAATCCCTCCGCAGGCGCGGGGCGTTCCCGACGTAACAACTATTCGTCAGCATGTGATTTCGGGGGATTTCCGGTTCGCCAGCAGCGACGGTCAGCACCGAGGTGTTGTGCTGGGAAAGCTGGTGGCCTCGCGCTTCAACGCATGGCCTGGCGACAAAATCAATCTGATATCTATTTCCGGTTCCAAGCCGAATGCGGTGACCGGGATGCCAACGCCGCGGTTTTTTCAGTTCGAGGTGACGGGCGTCGTCGAGACGGGCATGTACGAGTACGACAACGCATACGTCTACATCGCACTCGATCACGCTCAGGAGTTCGCGGCACTTGGCGACGGTGTGACGGGAATCGAAGTCAAGACGGTCGACAGATGGCAGGCAGACAAGATCGCCGAGCGTATCACGGCTGCACTGGGTTGGCCGTATCGCACGGTTGACTGGCAGGAACAGAACCGGTCACTCTTCCAGGCGCTCAAGTTGGAAAAGCTCGGCATGGGCGTGATTCTTCTTCTCATCGTGATGGTTGCCGCGTTCAACATCGTCAGCACACTCACAATGGTCGTGGCGGACAAGACGCGCGAAATTGGAATCCTGAAAGCGATGGGTCTTCCAGCCCGTTCAATTCGCAGAGTATTCCTTGCGCAGGGAATTGTCATCGGGCTGGTTGGAACGCTGCTCGGGCTAGTCGTTGGATTCGGCGGAGCGTTCGCGCTGGAGAAGTACAAGTTCATTCCGCTCGACCCGACGATCTATTTCATCGATCACCTGCCCGTTGCGACTCAGCCGGGCGATGTCGCGTGGATTGTTCTTGCGAGCGTCGTGACGGCTGCTCTGGCAACGTTGTATCCGGCGATTCAGGCATCGCGGTTGTATCCGATCGACGCGATCAGGCACGAGTAGCCGATGCCAGTTCTGGAAGCGCACGACCTGCACAAGAGTTATACCGGCGGTGATGGCGGCACTATCAACGTGCTGAGCGGAGTCGATCTCGCCGTCGCTCGCCGCGAGATGGTGGCGATCGTCGGTGCCAGCGGAGCCGGTAAATCGACATTGCTTCACGTGCTTGGTGCGCTCGACAAACCATCGCGCGGCTATGTTGTGATCGGCGGCGAGCCGATCAACGGACTGAGCGAAGAGCAGCTTGCCGCACTGCGAAATAAATCGGTCGGCTTTGTGTTTCAATTTCATCATCTGCTTCGCGAGTTCTCTGCACTCGAGAATGTGATGATGCCGATCCGGATCTCCGGCAAGTCGGAGGCGGACGCGCGAAGTCGGGCCCAGGAGCTATTGGCGCGTGTAGGATTGAGCGCGAGAATGCATCATCGTCCTTCCGAGCTGTCAGGCGGCGAGCAGCAGCGCACCGCAGTCGCTCGCGCGCTGGCGATGGATCCCCAGGTTGTTCTCGCCGATGAGCCATCGGGTAACCTCGACCTGGCCAACGGCGAAATGCTGCACGATCTGCTCACTGAGGTGGTGAACGATCTCGAGATCGGAATGGTAGTCGTTACACACAATCGCCTGCTTGCCAATCGCGCGACCAGAGTGCTGCTGCTCGAAAGCGGACTACTTTCGGAAACCGTTGTAGGCGACACGATCGTATAGTTGTTAGCGTAGGTATAATGAAAGTTGTTGCGGCGCCCGATATCTGGCGTCTTCGGGATGGGGCAGGGCCGGGGGAAGTAGCATGATCTGCGACGTTTGCAAGGAAGGGGATGCTGTGATTCAGCTCACTGAGGTAGAGGGCACGGGCGTGCGCCTGTTGCACCTCTGTGAGCGCTGCGCCGCGGAACGCGGCGTGGAAACGACGGTGTCTGCACCCAAGCCCCAGATCACGGACTTCCTTCAGAGCGTTCATCAGGCGATGCAGGCGACCCAGGGTGACGCGGCACGCTGTACGTTCTGCTCGTCAACCTTCCGGGATTTCAGATCGACTGGCCGCCTCGGTTGCGCTCACTGCTACGATGCATTCGAGAACAGCATGCGGGATCTGCTGCGCCGGGTTCACGGAAACTCGAAACACGTTGGCCGGAAGTATGAGCCACCCGTCAGCTCGGACATTCCTGACGGAGGCACAGCGAATGAGCTGCGTGACCGGCTGCGAAGAGCGATCGACTCCGAACAGTTCGAGCTCGCTGCCAACCTGCGTGACAAGCTGCGAGGTATGGAGTGATGCTCGATCTCTCGCTCATTCCCGATGGCGGCACCGGATGGCTTGACGCGTCAGGATCCAATCCTGACATCGTCATCTCGACTCGCATACGCCTCGCGCGGAATCTCGAGGGCTATGCGTTCGCGGGCAGGGCGCGCGACGGTGAGCGGCTGAGAATTCTGTCGCAGGTTCAACAGGCGATGACGTCGATGGGCGCAATGCGTCAGGGCGTCATGCTGAGAGTCGACGAGATGGGAGCGGACGACCGCCTTCTGCTGCACGAGCGGCATCTGGTGAGCCGCGAGCTCGCCGGGCTCGATGCTCAGCGTCCGGTGCGAAGT
>JBBQYO010000226.1:0-5469 GCA_038208605.1 Gemmatimonadales bacterium
CAGCTCTTCGCGTATGATCATGAACTCTCGTCGCATCGCCGGCTCCGTCCAGCCGATCCGCGCCCTCTGTGCGCCATGCCGCTCGGAGACGAGCCGCTGAATTTCCATCGCATCGGCAAGCATTTGCGACGGCTTGCCAGAGGCCTCCTCGATAATGGCCAGCGAGCCAACCATGTCCGCGATCAGTGTCGACAGGTGATCCGCAACCTGAGAAGTCCGAAGCGAGGATCCTCCGTCGACATTGGGGTCGGACCGGATGCGCTCGACTACCCTTTCCACGATTGGCTCGATCTGGGCGAGCACGCGGTTTCCCACCTCGGCCAGCCCACGGGTTTGCCGCTCGTCGTTCTGATGGTCGCGAAACTTGAGGTCCGTCCCGGTGCCCTGGTCCGGGGCCGCCGCCGCTTCCGCAGACTCGGGTGGTCTCGTGTCAGCGCCGCCTCTTACATCTGCAGGTAGCCACAATGAAAAGCTCGAGCCCTTTTCCGGCTCGCTTGTTACAGTGAGGTCCCCGCCCATCGCGCGGGCAAGTCTCCGTCCGATCGTAAGCCCGAGTCCGCTCCCCTCCTGCGGTCTAGTTGGCCCAGACTCGGCCTGGACGAACGGTTCGAAAATCTCATCGAGCTTTTCCGGAGCGATTCCGCTGCCCGTGTCGGCTACTCTGAAGCAGATGTATTTATTGCGCGAAAGAAGCCTTGAGTGCTGGCCGGGAGGGCTGAGAATGGCGTCAACTGTGATCTGTCCTCCGGGCGGGGTCGACTTGACTGCGTTCGACAAAAGATGGACCAGAATCTGACGGACCCGTTCGTCGTCACCCACGTACGCCGGGAGTCGTCCCGAATCGGGCGTCATCGAAAGCTTGAGATTCTTCTCCTCCGCCTGAGGTTCAATGAGCGCGATCGCGGAAGTGAGGGCTTCCGAAACGGACGCCGGCAACATGGCAACCGAAAGACGCCCCGCCTCCACTTTGGCGAGATCCAATATGTCGTTAACGAGCCCGAGGAGATGTTTTGCGCTGATTCGAATGCGGCCCACCTGCTTCCGCATTGCATCTGTGAGATCGCCGGACAGTCCAAGCTCCATCAGCTCGGAATATCCGAGAATCGCGTTGAGCGGAGTTCTCAGCTCATGTGACATGATGGCGAGGAAATTGGACTTTGCCTGGCTCGCGGCCTCTGCTTCGAGCCTGGCTTCGCGCTCGCACGTGAGCTGCCGAGATCTCTCTTCTGCCTGTTTGCGATCGGTGATCTCGCGGAGAGAAACGAGGTCGACCGTTTCGCCTTCCCAGTCGGTGGCGACGATGCGGAGCTCGGCATAAGCCAGCTCACCTCCACCACGCCGGAAGATCTCCATTTCAGTCGTTTCGCCTGCGATGAGCGGAGTGCCGAAAGGTGTGCCGATCAGCTCCGCTGCGGTTCTGTTGAAAAGGCGCGCGGCCGCCGGATTTGCAAACTGGATGTCGCCCGTTCGGTCGACGATGACGATGCCGTCAGGAAGACTTTCGATAATGGGTCGCAAACGGTCCCAATGGCTGTTTGCGCGATCGGCCAATACGCCAGGCCCGCCAGATTCTTCATTTGTCGTCATGCAGCTTGGTCCTGAAATGCGGTCTCACCAATGAGGGTGAGGAGGGGAAACGGACGCCAGATTCGGCGATCGCCCTCTATGGCTCAGGTAATGCAACCAACAGGCCTAAAAGGGTCTTTTTCAGGTGCCGCTTCACCCGACGAATGTCGATTGGCATTCAGGGCACCTAACGCCGGGGAGGCGTCCTGTCCAAGTACTTGCTTCGACTTTTCGTAACGGGCGCGAGCCCGCGAACGAGCAGTGCCATCGCAAATCTCAAGCAGATCTGCGAGCAGGAGCTCGAGGGCCGCTACGACCTCGAGATCATCGATGTGCTCGAAAACCCCGAAATGGCCGAAAGCGAGCGCATCCTGGCAACCCCGACCCTCATCAAGTCGCTGCCTCTTCCGCTCAGGCGCGTCATCGGCGACCTGTCCGACAAGGAGAAGGTGCTGCTCGGACTTGAAGTGCATCCAAAACAACTCAACAGCGTCAATCAGGGTGGCGCTCCATCATGACCGAGGCCGCCAAATATCTTGCCGTCGAGAAGATCGCGACGGGCATATCGAGCTTCGACATCATCGCCAAGGGCGGACTTCCCCGTAATCGCACGACACTCATTTCGGGAACCGCGGGCAGCGGCAAGACAATTTTCGCCGTCCAGTTTCTTGCGGCGGGAATAGAGCTTGGCTTTCCCGGCGTGTTCGTCACGTTCGAAGAATCTGCCGCGGACATTCGCAAGAACATGCGGAGCTTTGGATGGGACCTCGCGAAATGGGAGGCTGAAGGGCTTCTCGCATTCGTCGACGCTTCTCCCGATCCGGAAATCGATTCTGTCGAGTCTGGCGGCTTCGACCTTGGCGCACTGCTCGCCCGGGTGAAGCACGCAGTCAAGAAAGTGAAGGCGGAGCGCGTAGCGGTGGATTCACTTGGCGCAGTGTTCTCTCAGTTCTCCGATCAATCGATAGTTCGAAGCGAGCTCTTCCGGATTGCGTCGGCACTCAAGGCAATCGGTGTCACAGCGGTTCTCACTGCTGAACGCACGGACGACTACGGTCACATAGCGCGGTTTGGAGTGGAAGAGTTCATCGCCGACAACGTGATGATCCTGCGGAACGTGCTTGAAGACGAAAGCCGCCGAAGAACGATCGAGATCCTGACATTCCGCGGATGCGATCATCAGAAAGGGGAGTACCCGTTCACAATCGTCCCCGATGGCGGAGTAATCGTCATTCCGCTCTCGGCGATGCAGCTGAGCATGAAGTCGTCGAATGTGCGGATCTCGTCTGGCAATCAAAAACTCGACGAAATGTGCGGGGGCGGATTGTTTCGGGATTCAGTGACGCTCGTCTCGGGCGCGACAGGTACGGGGAAGACGCTCACCGTGACGCAGTTTCTTCAGGGCGGAACTGCGGACGGAGAGCGCTGCCTCCTGCTCGCGTTTGAAGAAAGCCGCGATCAGCTCTTCCGAAACGCGACGGGGTGGGGCTTTGATTTCGAAGCCATGGAAGCCGCCGGATTGCTCCGCGTTGTCTGCGATTATCCCGATGTCTCCGGCCTCGAAGATTGGCTCGTAACGATTCAGGCGACGATCAGAGAGTTCAAGCCGCAGCGCGTTGCGCTCGACAGCCTTTCAGCACTCGAGCACGTCGGCACCGCCAAGGCCTTTCGCGAATTCGTGATTGGTCTCACGTCGTTCATCAAGCACGAAGAGATTACCGGACTCTTCACCTCGACGACCGCAAGTCTGATGGGCGGAGATTCGATAACGGAAACTCACATCTCGACGCTGACTGATTCGATCATCCTGCTTCGCTACGTCGAGATGTTCGGCGACATGAAGCGCGGGTTGACTGTGTTGAAGATGCGCGGCTCGTGGCATGACAAGGCGATCCGCGAGTTCACGATCGACAAGGGTGGAATGAAGATGGGCCGGCCGTTCAGGAACGTCACCGGAATCCTTTCGGGCGCACCTGTTCACGTGTCTCCAGGTGATGTGGAGCGGGCCTGGAGCCGGCTCGAAAAGGACAGCGAAATTCTTCGCCGCGAGAGCGGATCGGCTGAGGCAGGCTCTGACGGCGCGGCGACCGAGCGACGAAGAGTTTTTCCGCCAGAATCCGAATGAACTGCATTTGGGCTGGCCGCCGGAGGGCTCCGAATCACGCAGTCGCATGCAGGTGATAGTCGTGCGCGTGAGAGGAGAAATGTTCGGTCTTCCCGCCGAGCACGTCGTCGAGATAATTCGCGCAGTTGCCATCAGTCCATTGCCGGGCAGTCCGGAGGTCATTTCGGGCGTCATTAACGTGCGCGGAAAGACGGTCGTAGTGATAGATCCGGCGGTTCGGTTCGGCAAATCTGAAACACCGGTCAAGCCGGATGACAACCTCGTTCTCGTGACGACGCCCGAGCGAACGATCGCGGTCAGAGTCGACATCGCGGAAGATCTGATCGAGGTCGATGACGCCACGCTGACGGCGGGAAAGTCTGCCTCCGCCGCCGTGGACAAAATTGCTGGAGTTGCCGCCATGCCTGACGGTGCGCTCGTCATCTACGACACATCGGCATTTCTGAGCCAGGCAGAAAGCGAGGCGATCGAACGCGCGCTTGCCGGCGTCGCTGCATCGTCATGACCGCGCCGACGAATGAAGCTCGGTTCGCAACGCGCGAGTGGACTCAACCGGAGTTCATGCGCATTGCGAGTACCATCGAAAAGATCACCGGAATTTCGTTTCCTCCAAATCGCCGGGCATCGGCTGAAACAGTGATGCGAAGGGTGATGCTCAAGCTCGGCATCACGAATCCCGTGAGTCTGGAAATCGGAGTCTCGCGCCGTGGTGCTGTGCTCGAAGCACTTCTCGACGATCTGACGATTGGCGAATCGTATTTCTTTCGCGAGCCTGCTCAGCTCCGCTTCATGTCTCAGGAATTGTTGACGAAGTGGGCGAAGGAGTGGGAAGCGGGACGCAAACTGAAGGTATGGAGTGCGGGATGCGCGGCCGGCCAGGAGCCGTACAGCATCGCCATCATGCTCCGCGACTCCGGGTGGCGTCACGGATCGTCGATAATTGGCACCGACATTTCGGAGGCGCGGCTCGAGGTCGCACGGAAGGCGAGCTTCTCCAAGTGGTCGCTGCGCTCACTTTCACTAGATGCAACCGAAAAGTGGTTCGATAAAAAAGGAAACGAGTTCCGGCTCACCCCCGCGATAAGAGATGAAGTCCAGTTCAGCACGCTGAATCTTCTCGATCCGTCGCCACGGCCGGAATTGCAGAATCAGGATGTGATCTTCTGTCGAAACGTCCTGATTTATTTCGAGCTTCCCGCGGTTGTCACGATCGCCGAGCGACTTCTCAAATCGCTCGCGCCGGATGGATGGCTTTTTCTCGGCGCGTCCGATCCTCATTTGGCGGAGTTCGTTGCCTGCGAGGTCGTCGTACTTCCCGGGGGCACCGCGTATCGTAGAACGTCTGCGTCCGAGAGCATTTACGCGGTTCGCAACGCGCCGCTGACGCTCATCATCCCGGATGAATCGCTCGGACCGCCACCCGAGCTCGAGCGTCAATCAACAGATCGGCCGTTGCCGGTACACCGGCAGAACATCGAGCCGGGCACTTCTGCAAACCAGCCGGTCGCTACGTCTCAAAACGCACATGTAGCCAACGGACCCGGGGAGGCAGTCGAGCGTGCACGGTCTTTGGCAAACGCCGGACGACTCGCTGAAGCTGGAGTAGCGTGTGCAGCTGCCCTCGAGGAATTTCCCGACCAGCCACAGCTCCACCTGATCTCCGCGGTTCTTAACGGAGCGGCCGGCCAATGGACCGAGTCGGAACGAGCTGCACGAAGAGCGCTCTATCTCGATCGAACTCTGGTGCTTGCCCACGTTGCACTGGGCGACGCCATCGC
>JBBQYO010000227.1:0-5417 GCA_038208605.1 Gemmatimonadales bacterium
AAGGAACTACACCGCGAGCGCAACGTTCGAACAGCTCGAAGCACCCGCGCACCCCGAGGCCTTCGGTATTTTCATCGGCGGCATTCATCTCGATGCGCCGAGCCAGGCATACGTCTATTTCGTCGTCCGCGGAACTGGAGAGATGCTGGTCAGGCTTCGTGATGGATCATCGACCAGAGACACGATTCCATGGACACACAACGATGCGATTCCAAAACAGGATGCAGCGGGCAGGGCGACGTACAATCTTGCCGCAAGCGTAAAGCCCGACTCGGTAAGATTTCTCGTCAACGGGAAACAGGTTGCAGCACTGAGCAACTCCAACCTTCAGAGTGACGGAGTGGCGGGAATTCGCGTGAATCACAATCTGCATGTGAAGATTACGCCGATTTCGATCAAGGCGCCGTGACCCGAAAAATTGTCGCGGCTGTATTGCTTGTTTGCCTGTTGGTGGTGGGCTTCAGGGCCACCGGGCCCGTGCCGCCCCTCGGTCCATTCCTCGATCCGGCCAACGGGGTGTGGGGCGGAGCGGCCGCGACCAGCTTTCCCGTCATCCAGCAGCTATCGATAGACGGGGTTCAAGCGCCGGTGAAAGTATTGTTCGATGATCGCGGCGTTCCTCACATATTTGCCGCCTCTGAGGACGATGCATACCGCGCGCTTGGCTATGTGGAGGCGCGCGACCGACTCTTTCAGATGGAAGCACAGACACGCGCGGCTGCCGGGCGACTGAGCGAATGGGCAGGGCCGCGGCTGCTTGATACAGATCGCGAGAATCGCTCTCTGGGCCTGGTCTGGGGCGCCGAGAAGAAGTTTGCGTCGTATGACAAATCGTCGCCCGGCTTCAAGGCGATCAGCGCATATGCGGACGGAGTGAATTTCTACATCGCTCACATGCGCCCGCGTGACATGCCGGTCGAGTATCGTCTGCTCAATGCGCGGCCGATTAAATGGCAGCCCATATATTCGATTTACTTTCTGTCGAGAATGTCGCTCACACTCGGCTTCAACGATGCAACGGTTCGAAGGCTGAAGGCGCAGTCGTTCGTCGGAAGAGCTGCCGCTGATGCGCTGTTTCCGGTCAACAGCCCCATTCAGCAGCCGATTCAGCCGAGTGGAACGTCTGAACCCCGGTTCGATTTCGCGGCGCTTCCGGATCCAGGCAAGCCTGACAGCAGCACCGTCGCAGTTGCCCGTGCGCGGGAAGCGATGCTCAATACATTCGCATTTCGAAAGCCGACCGAAACCGCCGATGCGATTGGAAGCAACAACTGGGCGGTCTCGGCGAAGCGAACATCAGCCGGCCATGCGCTTCTAGCCGGCGATCCACACCTGGACCTGTCTCTTCCATCTGTGTGGTACGAGATGCACATCGTAGTGCCCGGGAGGCTGGATGTTGCGGGTGTGGGATTTCCCGGTGTTCCCGGCGTCGTCATCGGCTTCAATCGCGATGTGGCGTGGACGTTCACGAATACGGGATCTGACGTGAACGATTACTACGAGGAGACCGTAGACGACACTGCACATCCGTCGCGGTATCGTCTCGATGGACAGTGGAAGCAAATCGAAAAGCGTGCGGAAAAATACTTCGACGCGAGTGGACGGCTGCTTGCGACTGACACAGTTCTCTTCACTCATCGAGGTCCGTTGCGGCGCGAGCTCGGACGCTGGCTCTCCATGCGATGGACGGTCTACGACCAATCACATGAGCCAGACAATTTCATGCGACTCGGCTACGCGAAAAACGTGAGCGAATGGCTCGCCGGCATGCGGGACTACGTGGTTCCAACGCAGAACGGACTCGTCGCGGACCGTTCCGGGAATATTGCGATTCGGTCGTCCGGCAAATTTCCGATTCGCCCGGGCGATGGACGGGGCGACGTGATTCGCGATGGTTCAGTGTCAGCGAGCGACTGGGTTGGCCAGCTCCCGGTCGAGAAGTACCCATTCTCGTTGAATCCTGCGCAGGGATTTCTCGCGTCTGCCAATCAGCAGCCGGTCGATCCACGGGTGAACGCGTCGTACATGGGATCCGATTGGTATTCGCCCTGGCGAGCGATGCGCATCAACCAGCTTCTTCGCGCTGACTCTGCGATGACGCCCGACAAGATGCGTCGATTCCAGACAGATCCGGGAAGCGCGCGGGCCGATGTCTTCGTTCCGTTTTTCCTTGCGTCAGCTGCGCATGCCGACAGCGTGGGACGCTCTGATGCGGCATTGCGAAGTGCAGCGTCATTGCTCGCGAAATGGGACCGACGATATGTGCGGGACAACAGGGGAGCGGTTCTGTTCGAAGCGGCAATGACAGAGCTCGCGACTCGCACGTGGGATGAGCTGAGAGATCCGAAAAAGAAACCGTCACCGGGCGACCGCCTGAACTATCCCGAAGCCCAGGTTCTGGTCGAGCTGATGCGCGCCCCCACAAGCGCGTGGTGGGATGATCGGGCGACTCCCGAGCGGGAGGATCGTGATGCGATCGTCTCGGCCAGTCTGCGCGCGGCTTACGAGGGTGTTCTCAAGACAAATGGTGCGCCGACGACTGACGGCTGGCTGTGGTCGACGACGCGCCGCGCGAACATCAATCATCTGCTCCGAATCCCCGCTTTCTCCGCGCTCGACATACCGGTGCAGGGAGGACCGAGCACGCTCAGTCCTTCGTCCGGCGCCGGAACCCAGGGAGCGAGTTGGCGAATGGTCGTGGAGCTCGGTCCGGAAGTTCACGCGTGGGCGACATATCCCGGCGGGCAATCGGGGGCACCTGCGAGCGTGAGATACAAGGACCGCCTCAGGAGCTGGACTAATGGAATGCTGGATCAGGTGCTCTTTCCGAAAACTCCGGGCGAGCTGGATCACAAGCGTGTCATCTCAACACTCACGATCAATCCGCGATGAACGTGAAAACTTTCGTGAAGTTCATCCTGCTCGCAGAAGGATTCGCAGTTGCGACGTACGGGCTGGGATGGTGGTCTGTACCGGTTGTCGCGGCACTATGGGCGCTCTTTTCCGGCGATCCAGCCAAGGCACGCTTCGCTGCGCTCGCGGCCGGTTTCGGATGGGCCTCACTTCTCTTGCTCGACGTCCAGAGGGGACCTGTGGGCGTGATGGGCTCACAGCTCGCAGGAGTGATGAAACTACCTGCGCTCGCACTCTACATTCTTACGCTGATCTTTCCCGCGTTGCTCGCGTGGTGCATGGCAACGCTGGTTCCGTCCGTGAGAAAGGGGGCGACAGCTTAGCCCTGCTTGCCGCTGGCCGGTGCCATCATCGTCACATCGCTCTTGCGATCGGTCAGCATTTTTGTTGTAAAGCGCTGGCCTTCGGAAATTCGTTCAACCTCGATCGCGATTACATCGACCGATTGTGAGATCTGCTGTAGCTGATCTCGCACTTCGCGCGGGATTGGCGGAGCGACAGGAGCGCCGCGATCGATGCGACGGGCGAGCGCCCTCATGATCGGCAGTCCCACGACGATGATCGCGATCATCGCAAAGAGCGAAATGAAGATCGGCTCGGCCTGCGGAGGAAACTCACGTTGATGGCCGAGCTGAACGCTTCCGCCTGGAAAGGTGGGGGGTAGCCGTACTCCCAGCACGCCGCGATCGACTGTGACATTGACCCCGGCAGCCTTCGGGTCGCCGGCAGCTTTGGCTGCCTCTTCCGCAGCCTGTGTCGCGTCGCGTACTGTTTGCTTGATCTGCTCTCTCAGCTGGTCCCGCGTTACCGTTGATGGCTGCTGATGCAACAGCGCGATTGACATCGATCATCCCCAACTTTGAGTGAGCAGGAGCCATTGACTCCCGATTCGGCAATTTACGAAGAGCGCAGTTCGCCGGCCACTAAAGCGCGCCCGCGGGGAGATGCGTTCGCGATAGCGATCAACGGCCTGGTCGTCGGTGCTTCGGTCTGGATGTATCTCACGACGCTCGGCGTGCCGAATGTGTTTCACATCACGGGAATGTGGGGGCTGGCAATCCTTGCCGCTCTAGGGGCCGTGCTCAGCCTTACGAAGTTCAGGCGCTCAGTGTCGTTCGTCGCCGCGACGATTCTGATCGCGCTGTTCTTGATAGCATTTACGCCAATTGCTGTCGCTCCTGCACGCCGTCTCATTCGCAGCGATCCATTGCCTCCATCGGCCGATGCGGTAGTCGTGTTGTCCGCTGGAGTCACGGCTGATGGATTTCTGCATTCGCAGGGACTCGACCGCCTGTTAAAAGGTCTGGAGCTGGTAGGAAGCGGAATCGCGCCAACGCTATTGGTTACGCGCGAACAGCGAGTGGATGACGATCGCAAGGTTACCGGCGCGCGAGATCAGTACCGTCTCGCCGCGCTCGCAGGAGTGAAGACGGTGATGAGCACGCCGCTTGCGGCGAGCACCCATGATGAGGCGATTGCGGTTGCGCGTATCGCCCGCATGAATCGGTGGCAGCGAATTGTCCTCGTCACGTCGCCGTTTCATTCGCGAAGAGCATGCGCGACATTCGAGCGAGCCGGACTGACGGTGAGCTGCATTCCCAGCGACTCACGCGACATCGCGGTTCACTCTCTCGACGTTTCGAGCGATCGTGTCGGGGCGTTCTCCATGTGGATTTACGAGATGGCCGCGACGTTGCAATACCGGCAGAGGGGATGGATGTGACGAAACCGTGAAGTTTGCGGCGGCGTAGGGATATTCTCTGACGGGAACGGGAATGACATCAGTTGCGACGGTTGCACAATCACTGGGGGTTGCATTTGCAGCGGGCATCAACCTGCCGGCCACGGTCGCAGTCCTCGGCATAGCTGATCGCGCCGGCTGGATCGGTCCGCTTCCGGGCGTGCTCGAAGGTGTTTCGAACATCTGGATAGTCGTTCTTGCCTCAGTGCTGTACGTCGTCGAGTTTCTCGTCACACTGGTTCCCGGATTCGCGAGCCTCTGGGAAACCGCGCAGAGTGTAATCCGTCCTCCTGCGGCGGCGCTGCTTGCGGTGGCGACTGCGTATCACTTGAGTCCGCCACTACTGATCGGCGCAGGCCTCGTTGGCGGCGGTCTCGCGCTCACCACGCACGGCACAAAACTCGGACTGCGTTACGCCATTGATGCGTCGCCCGAGCCTGTCACCAACGGCATCGCCAACATAGCAGAGCTCGCCACCATTTCGTCGATCGCGTTGTTCGTCTGGAATCACCCGTTCATCACCCTGTCGTCGGCAATTCTGCTTCTCATTCTTCTGATTCTTGTTGTCAGGCGAGTCGTGAAGACGGTTCGGTCGATCTTCCGCCGCGATTGGAAGAAGAGCGTTCCCGCGTAGTGCGCCGCCCGCCTCGGGGGCGCAGATTTATGCCTCGCTGAGCCGCGTCCGCCGATCGGCGTGCCGTGCGCCAGTCTCAGGGGGCCAACGGGTGAGCGAACAAAAGAACATCTGGAAGGTGATCGCCGC
>JBBQYO010000228.1:0-5394 GCA_038208605.1 Gemmatimonadales bacterium
GCGAATTGTGTCTCCGGTCATGCTTTGAGATTTAATCAACGATCAGAGCCGTCACCATACCGAACATGCCATGGTCAGACTCCGCGTGGGGAAGAATGTGGCAATGGAACGCCCAGACACCCGGATTGTTGCAGTTGACGACGACGTCCCAGCGCTCGCCAGGAGCGACGTTGAGCGTGTCGCACCTCCAGGGGGCGGGAACCGGCCAGCCATCCTTCGTGATGACGGTCATGTGCATTCCGTGCAGATGCATCGGATGAATCATCATGCCTTCATTCATGAAGCGGATGCGAAGCTTCTGGCCTTTCTTTGCCTTGAGCGGCTCGGTCGCCGGAAAACTTTTTCCATTCA
Source organism: Gemmatimonadales bacterium (assembly GCA_038208605.1). Taxonomy (GTDB): domain Bacteria; phylum Gemmatimonadota; class Gemmatimonadetes; order Gemmatimonadales; family Gemmatimonadaceae; genus UBA4720. The sequence continues at coordinate 352 of JBBQYO010000228.1, forward strand.
GCGTGTAGCCGTGCATGCCGTCATTGAGAATCATCAGGTGGTCGACATCCACCTTCTCAATCGCCATGGGATCTCTCGGCTCGACGATGAATGCGCCGAGTAGACCCAGTCCAACCTGCTTGGCCGAGTTGTGGTGGGAGTGGTACATGTGCGAGCCGTGATTTCCCTCCGGGATCCTGAATTCATACGTGTACGATTCCCCGGGCTTCACCGGTGGCTGAGTGATGAACGTGACCCCATCGACCGCATTCGGAATCTCGAGGCCATGGAAGTGCATGGCCGTCGACTCGGTGAGCTTGTTATGGAGAATCAGCTTTACCCGATCGCCTTCGCGAACGCGAATTTGCGGGCCGGGAACCTGCCCGTTGTACGCCCAGGCTTCGACTTTCTGGCCAGGCGCCGTCTCCCACTGGATCTGCGAAGCAGTGAGCTCGAAAACCTTTACGCCTTTCTCCATTCGCGGCGCCATGAGCTGGCTCCCCTTGCCTTCGGTCTTTGCGGGAAACGCCTTCATCGCTGCCTCGTGCATCGCATCCATTGCGGCTGCCGCTGCCATCGGTGAAGGCGGTACCGGGTTCGGCGCAGTCGTCCCGCCGCTCATGTCGGCCGCTTTTGCCGTGACCTTTTGCGCGGCACTCGATTCGGTGCAGGCGGCAAGCGCTCCGCCCGCAACTACAGTTGCGGCCGCTCTGCGAAGGAACGACCGGCGCGATGCAAGACCATATAGTGCATCGACGGCGGATGATGTGATTGGTTTATCGCTCATGAAAGTGTTCTCCGATGGGGTGTTTCGCAGCCACATTTCGGGCTACCATCAAGCTACAGGCACACTTTCACGCGCTCTGTCGGGCACATCTAGCAAAGTTTGGCTGGTTCCCTTTAGTCCTCCGTAAGGGATTTTCCTACGCGCAAAGACGATGACTGATTCGATCTCCGATGCGGTGCTGGCTGGAATTGCGACGATCTCCGCCGACGCAATCGTTTCGGTTGATGAAGGCCAGAGAATCATCTTCTTCAACGAAGGAGCAGAGAAGATTTTCGGGTACACAGCCGCGGAGATACTTGGCCAGAGCCTGGACTACCTCATCCCTGAGCGCTTTCGAGGGAATCACACAGCGCAGGTTCATGGATTCGGACAGTCCGCGACACGCGCTCGAAAGATGGGAGAGAGGCGACAAATCTCCGGCCTTCGGAAGAACGGGGAAGAGTTTCCCGCTGAGGCCGCCATCTCGCACTTTGGCGAGCCCGGACAGCAGGTCTATTCGGTGGTTCTCCGCGACATCACCGACAGGAGGCGCGCGCACGAAGCACAGCAGTTCCTCGCCGAAGCCGGCGAAACGCTCGTCTCTTCGCTTGGCGCGGAGGACACACTGCGAACGGTCGCGCGACTTGCGGTTCCGCTGCTCGCCGATGCCTGCATCGTCCATTCATATCATGGCGACGCGTTCAAGGGCGTGGCAGTCGCGCACTTCGATGAGCAGCGCGGTAAAGCGATCGAACGAAGCAGAGTCGAACACCCGATCGACTACAGCGGAGACCATCCAATTGCCGAAGCGATAAGGACCAGGTCGGCCTTGATTCTTTCGGATACAACTCCGGAAGGTCGTGCGGCGCTGTCACGGTCCGCCGATGTCTTCACGGCAACGCCTTCTGCTGCCATCACCCTTCCGCTACTGGCGCGAGAGCACCTGCTCGGCGTCATTGGTTTCTATCGTGAGAAGGGCGGCTATACCGATGACGAAATATTTCTGACTACAGAGCTCGCCCGTCGCGCCGCAATCGCACTCGACAATGCGAGATTGCACGAGCAGGTGATTAGCGGCGTTCAGGCCCGAGACGACATGATCGGAATCGTTTCACACGATCTCAGGAATCCGGTCAACGCTGTGAAAATGCTGACTGGGGTCATGCTCAATCCAGACGGAGCCGAGCACATGTCGCCGGAGACGATCGAATACGCGACCGTGATCAGGCAGGCGGCGCTGCAAATGGATTCGCTGATCATGGATTTGCTCGACGTGACTCGCGTTGAAGCCGGCCGCCTTGCAGTCAACGCGAAGAGTGTCGATACAGAGGAGCTGCTGAGCGATGCTCTGCGAACGCTCGCGCCGCTTGCTGAAGGGAAGGGACTAAAGCTGAAGCTGAACGCGCCCGATGATCTTCCACCGGTTCGCGCAGATAGCGAGCGAATCGCACAAGCGCTTTCGAATCTCATCGGCAACGCCATCAAGTTCTCTCCTCGAGGTGAGATTGGAGTCAGGGTGCTGGTGCTCGATGCCGAGGTGATGTTCTCGGTCACGGATGCCGGCCGCGGTATGACGCCGGAGCAGCTGGCACATGCTTTCGACAGGTTCTGGCAGTCGAGTCGCACCGATCGCCAGGGCGCGGGGCTCGGCCTGACGATCACCAAGGGAATCATCGACGCGCACGGTGGTCGTATATGGGCGGAAAGTGCCCCCGGTAACGGGAGCACTTTCTATTTCACGGTTCCGATCGCTGCCGCTTAGAAGGCGACGACGCCCTCGACCATGAAGCCCTTGAACTTGCCGCCATTTCTGATGTCGGTTGTGGGGAAGTCATTGTACTTCTGATTTACCCACTCGCCTTTCATTAGAACGTTCGGAGTGATGAACCAGCCGCCGCCAAAGTTGTAGCGGGCGACATTCACGTTGCTCGTCATTCCAAGCAGCTTGCCTTCGGCCGTGTTGTAGCGGGCCGCGACGAACGCGCGATCATCTGCCATGAAGCGGTACACGCCTTCGCCTGCATACTGAGTCCAGGTGCGGTCTGCCGTCTCGGTCGCGTTCCGGCCCTTAGCCTGCTCGGCGATACCGAAGAACTCGAAGCCATTGATCTTCACGAACGGGTTCAGCTGAAGTGCGCGAACTTTGCTCGATAGTCCCGGCTGAATTGCACCTGACCAAGCCTGTGCAGCCTCGGTCGAAGCTGTGTTCTCGAGGACGTCATAGTACCGCGAGCCGCTGCGGTCGCCGCTGTAAAGCGTGTTGTTGGCCGACTTCGCCGTCTGGTATAGTGATCCCGTCAGGCGAACACGCGTTGCCGGTGTGACCTGCTTGTCGAAGCCAAGCTTGCCGAGGTAGGACGGAGCGCGCTGGTTGGGCTTGGTAACCTGTCCGCGGACTTCGCCTGCGGTCATTCCTGCCATAGCGAGGAACGGGCCCTTTCTCACGTACATCTCTCCGCCGATTTCCGTCGTAAAGGCGTCCATGATGTAATTGCCGACGAGCGGATTGTAGACTGCGTTGCCACCGTCGGTGCGACGGAAGTGAGCATCACCGTAGTTGATCTCGAAGTGACCAACCCGAAGCGTGACGTACTTCATCAGGTTGTTCAGCAGCGCAACGTCGATCGGCGAAGCGTCGATCAGGAAGTAGCCGTCCTTGACCCACGTTTCGTTGTGGTGCCGGGTCGAGAGGTAGGACGTGAGTGCGACCCGGATTCCCTTTGCGACCTGAGCATTCATGAAGAGGTTGGCTTCGGCGTTGTTGAAGCCGTGGCCGACCTGGATCAGCTTGTTCGCGTCGTATAGAACCTTGTTCGCGTCTGGAACCATCTTCGGCGAGGCCGTGTTGCTGTGGTCGAGCCCCTGAAACTGCTGCGTGAATGCAGCGCCCCAGCTCAACTTGAAGCCGTTGTACAGAGCGCCTTCGTCTTTGGGAGATTCAAAGACATTCAGACCGCGCATGTCCGTCGGACGAATGTGCTGGATCTCGATCTTCGGCGCGGAGCTCAGGAACGTGCTCGGCACTTTCTTTTCTACGGTCTTCTTCAATGTGTCGGCCGGCGGCGTCTTGTCGTCGGTGGAAATGACCGTTCCTGTTGGAACGGCCTGTGACCGGCTTTGTGTCTGTGCGAGCGCGATGGCCGGCATCGAGGCGGCCATCATGGCCACCATCACCGTTTTCATACCTGGGGTTTTCATGGTTTGTCTCCGTGAGTGTTGTGGATCTACTGCTGGTTCAGGACGAGATCGAACGAGACCGTTACCGGATCGGCGACTTTCATCGTTCCAAGCATCAGGGACGGCGGCTTGACTCCGAACTCGCTCATCTTCAGCACCTTACTTCCCTTGAGGGTGATAGTGCCGTTGTCCGACGAGCCGATGCCGCGAAGCTCGATCGGGTTTTCACGACCGGCGATGGTGAGCGTTCCCGTCATCACGACAGCGGTTCCTTCGACGCGATACGATGAAAGCTTCCAGGCAATCGTCGGATTCTTGTCCGCCTTGAGTGCCTTCCGCATGTGATCGTTCATCGTTCCGTTCTTGCAGTCGAGCTGCGCGACTGGAATGGAAAGCGATGCCGACTTGACGAGCTTGGAAGGACTCGCATCCGCATCGGATGCAACGGTCACGTCGATTTTCTTTGCAGAGCATGAGAAGGATTTGACATTCGACGTGCCGTCGAACCACACCTTGCTCGCGCTTGACAGGGACAAGTTGCCTGGGAGCGCCATCTGCGCCGACGCAGCTGTTGCGGCCAATCCGGCAATGGCGCCGGCGATCAGGATTTTGAAATAAGAGTTTTTTAGCATCGTTTCGCTCAGGGTTCGGGTACGAGCGAAGGATGTCTTCAACGAGCTTTGTGCTCTGTCGGGGCTACTGTGGAAGTTTTCGGGGAGAAACGGCGGAGTTGTGTAGGGGTTTCTGCTACGAGGCGCTTACTAAAGAGCAAACTAAATTGGACACTGCTGTTTGATCAATCAGAGACCGATCTACAGCGAACAGATTAGCGACGCTCCGAACGGCTCTTGATTCCGAGGAGCATGCCGCGCTCCATGATGAAATGAGCGGGCTCCAGGGTCAGCAGACTGACCGGAGTAAATGCGATCCCGGAAAGTGTGGGAATACCATCGCCACGCGTGCGGATGTGCATGCGGGTTGTCCTGGCATCGATTGGATCGAGAACAAAGGCGCCCCAATTCTCCAGCACCATTGCACGACCCGGCTCGATCTGAGCTACTTCCCAGCCGAGCTTGTTTCCGAATACCCCGGCGAGGTACCCTGGCTGTACAGCCCTCACC
>JBBQYO010000229.1:0-5392 GCA_038208605.1 Gemmatimonadales bacterium
ATTCCGCGAAAGCGAAAAAGTACCGGCAACATTTTCTTACCTGCTCCGCGGTTGGTTCGCTTTAAGGTTTGAGCTCTTCAATGGAGCTTCAGCGCATTCCAGAGCAGGGGGTATGTCGCCATCGTCTGCGCACGATACTGCGGCCTGAATCCAAACAATACGACGTGCCCTTTGCCTCGCTTCACATCGACCATTGCTGCTTTACCGGCCAACCGTGATCCTCCGAGCAGCCAACCCGACATTAGTGGATCGACATTCGCAGCCGGGTAACTCGCAACGACCGATGCGCGCGTCGCGTCCGTCACTGTAAACGCCGGCGATCCTTCGAACCACACCGCCTGCTCCGGCGCCGTATACCCCTCAGTCAGCGAATTCGAACGATCGAGCACGACACGGAGGATTGAACCGGGCGCGTAGAAATCGCTAGACTTGATCCCCGCGAGCTCGTTCTTGACCGGGAGCGCGAGCGCTTCGATCGCGTAGTTACTCGCCTCATTGAATGCGACGATCGTTCCACCACCGTCGACAAAAGCACCGAGTGAGGCTGCACCCGGCGCGCCTACGCCGCCTTTCAGCGAGTCGGGATACGCACCGTTAGGCCCATCAGCAATAGCACGCGACTGCTGATCTGGAATGATGATCGCATCGAATCGCGCGCCAAGGTTACCGGCACGGATGTCTCTGGCCGAGATAGTAGTGAAGGGAATCCTGTATTGATCGAATACCCAGCGTGTCCAGCCTTCATCCATCGACGGCAAAGCGTTCGCGAAAATCGCGATGCGCCGCGACTTGCTGTTCGACAAACCGTTGGCGACCCACTCCGTTGGCGTCACCGGCGCGAGCGGTATCGCGGCAACCACGACCGAATCCTTCACGAATGCGACCTCGAATCCGAATAGCAGTGGCAGCGTATGCGCAACGACGTCGTACGGACGCTTCGGCGGACCTCCTGGATATTCGTGCAGATCGGGGTAGTGCTGATTCTCGAGAAGAGTTTTCGCAAATCCACCATAGGGCTGAGCCGTAGAGATCAGATAACTGCCGGTGGGGAACGTCCGGCTTCCCGAAGTGAACGCAGCAGACGCGCGCCGAACCTCCACCTGGCCGCGCTGCAGAATGCGAAGCGCGAAGTTCACCGCCGTGTCACGCGCAGGCTGTGCAGGAATGACAATCGTCGCGGGCCAGTCGCTCCGTCCGGCGGCATCCTTTCCAAGCACTGAATTGTGCTCGACAGCGCTGTAGCTCGAGAGCCAGAGCGCGCGATCGTCAGCCGCCTGTGCGAGCAACGCCCACGACGCGGCCATCTGGTACCTCACGATGTCGCCGATGGTCCACTTGCCGCCCTGCCATCGCGTGAGGAAATCGACGCCAGTCACCTTCGGATCGACGTTGTAACCGGCGCGCAACGATTCGAATGGAACAGTGATCGGCGATGCGAGGGATGCGCTCGCAGTCTCGGTCAGAATGCGAATCGCGCCGTGATAATGCTGATATGCGCGTGCCGGAGTCCACGCATCATACGATGTATTGTTGGCGACGCCGGGGAGTCCTTCCATCGTCAGCCGCCACGTCATCGACTTGCCCATCTGCGCAACGCCCGCTGCAAGGATTGGATCAATATTCGGCTCGATCGGATCCATGTATGGAGGAATGAAGATCCGCGTTCCGTTCGCGCCCTGCTGATGAATGTCGTTGACGATTTGCGGATGCCACTGGCTGTAGAGTGAGTCGATCACCATCTGCGTCTCGACCTGCGTGAACGCATACCAGTCGCGGTTGTTGTCGTGGCCCGTGTAGTAGTGGTAAAGAGTCGGCGGCTGGCTTCCTTCCCACGCAGTGCCAAGTGAGCTGCGATACCAGTTGCCGACGATATCAACGCCATCCGGATTGACGGAGGGAACAAGAATCACGACGGTGTTCTTTCTGATCGACCTCGCTTCTTCGTCTTCCGACGTAGCTAGACGATACGCAAGCGAAAGCGGCGTAAGAATGCCGCCCACTTCCGTGGAGTGAATGCTCGACGTCACCAGCACCACCACTTTGCCGTCACGCTCGAGAGCGGTACGCTCCCTTTGCGTTGTCAGCCGCGGGTCAGCGAGCTTCCGCTGTGCTTCACGAACGCTCGGCAGATGCGCAAGCGTTGCCGAGTCCGAGATGAAAGCCGCGATGAACGGCCGGCCGAGCGTTGTTTTGCCGAGCACGCGAAGCTGCACGCGCGGTGACGCGGCGTCGAGCGCCTTGAAATAAGAGACGACCTGCTGCCACTCGGGAAGCTTGCGGTCAGCGCCGGGCTCGAATCCGATCACCGATGCAGGCGTCGGAACGGAGCGGGATTGCGCCCGGGCGAAGCCGGGCATCGAGAGAATGGCGGCGCAGGCAACAGCGACCAATCGAACGCGCATATTAGGGGCTTGTGACAGGTGAACTCACAGGAGAGGATCTATTGTAATGAAGAGACCGTCGGACCGCATTTCGCTCGCGCTCCTTGCCGGATATGTATTGCTCTTTATCTGGGGCGCGATCGGTCCGTATGACCGCGCCGACTGGTGGGCCGAGAACATTCCCATCGTGCTGCTGGTGCTGGCATTGGTCATTCTGTATGTGCGCGGCGTGCGGCTGTCGCGGTTTGCGTACGTCATGATGTCGATTCTTCCATACTGGCACACGATCGGCGGGCATTACACGTTCGAGCGAGTGCCGTTCGACTGGTTCAATCATGCATTCGGTTTCAAGCGGAACATGTTCGACCGGGTTGGCCACTTCAGCGTCGGCTTCTACGCATTTGGAATCGCCGAATACCTGATTGTCAGGAACAAAATGAGTCGAACGCTCGCGTGTCTCTTCGCAGTCTTCGCAATCGCTTTCGTCGCGATGTCGTACGAGCTGCTGGAATGGATATACGCTGCATATGGAGGCAACGCTCAGGCGGGTGCGGACTTTCTGGGAAGTCAGGGCGATATCTGGGATGCGCAGAAAGACATGCTGATGGACACGCTGGGCGGCGTTGCATCAATCGTTCTATATCTGGCGATGCGCCGCCGGAAGAGTGCTCCGTTTGCTGATGCACTGGATAACCCACCTCAATCCTTACGGAGATAGCGTGGCGATCACCGGAATGCACGCCCTCATCTACTCGAAAACAGACGAGGCGACACGCGAGTTCTTTCGCGACGTCCTCGGGTTTCCCTCGGTCGACGCGGGCCACGGCTGGTTGATCTTCGCCGCTCCGCCCACGGAGATCGCGATTCATCCAGCCGAAGGCGACGAACACAACGAGCTGTATCTGATCTGCGACGATATCGAAGCGACCGTTGCCGAGCTTCGGGGGAAAGGCCTGTCGATACCCGCCATTCAAGAGAGGCGGTGGGGACGTGTCACACAAATACCGCTGCCAGGCGGCCAGGAGATGGGGATCTATCAGCCATTGCACCCAACGGCTTTCGGCAAAAGTTCGCAGGGATAAGAAGTCCTGCGCGACCTCTCCGGGCGACGAAGGCGTCGGCTACTTTTTCTTCGGCGCCTTCTTCAGCAGATCGCGCATGCGCGAAAGCTCTTTCTCCGAGAGTCGATTCTGATTGACCAGATGTGCAAGGAGCTTGATGGGCGACCCACCGTAGATCTTGTCAAGCACCCGGCTCAATGCGGACGCCCCGGCGGTTTCGGGATCGATAGCCGGGAAGTACACATGAGTCTTTCCCTCACCGCGCCGGTGTGAGACGTAACCTTTCATCTCCAGCGTGCGAACCATGCTCGAGATACTCGTGTACGCGAGGTCGGGATCGACGCGATCCCTCACCTCTGTAACTGTCGCTTCGCCGAGCTCCCAGAGAACACTCATTATGTCGAGCTCACGCTGGGTAAGATGGAGATCGGTCATCGTTGCGGGATTTTCCCAGCGGGGCGCGCAGGGTGTTGGTGACTTGCTTCCGAATTGGCAGCTGATGTCATCGCAACATGCGTGTGCGAGGCGTGACCGACAACTGGATGTGGGACGGACAGCGCCGCGACGTCGTTCTTCCCTGGACAGGCCAAAGTAAATCCAAAGTCAATCAGGATTCCTCGTCATCTGCTCGCAATCCCGCCACTCATGGTTCTGGTGGCAATGTTTTACTGGCTGTGGCGCGTGCGCTACAAAAGATCACTGCAAGGGATAAATCTCAGGTCGCCAATCTCGATGCCCCGGTCCGCTTCAGGAAACGAATAAGCGCTACTTCGAGACAGCGCGCTCCCGGGGGATTTGCGCGGTCAGACCGTCAACTCTCGCCTGAAGTGACCGAAGCGAGCCGACCATAATCCGATTTTCCGCTTCAATCCGAAGGAGGCGTGCGTCAAGCTCCTCGATTTTTCTGTCGCTGCGCTTTGGCGCGAAGAAATTGAGTGCCGTGAAAACGATCGCGATCACCGAGATGAAGATCGGCACCCACATCCGCGTCTTTTCCCGACGCTCGGTGCGCTTGCGCCGGGCGAGGTACGGGCCCATTCCGCCGCGTTTCATCACGTCTTTCGCATCCAGCCCGATCCGAAAGTAATTGATGTTATCCGGGGCTACGCCGAGATTCTCGATTAGTCCCTTGTCGGTTTCCGCAAACCATTCAGCCATCCGCTTGACGAACTCCTGATCAGCGCCGACGCTGCCAAGGCCAGAGATATTTCCGGCGTAGAAGGCCTCGTGATGAACGTCGTCGAACTCAATAGCGGAATTCATGAACGCATCCAGCTCGGAAGGATCGTACGGCGGTTTCATCCGGATTCTCCAGTCGCAGCGAGGTAGGACTAGTGGCTGCTCGACGGCACTAACATGAAGCTCTCGCATCCGCGTGGTCAATGCAGCAACATATGGTTCGGCCTTCACGACGAACCTCCTCATTCCTGTTCGTGTTTCTGGAATTTTCATGATCTCACACTCGCGATTCGCGATCGCAACTATCGCTCTCTGCGTCGCCTGCGCTCCGTCGGCGGTATCGCCTTCCGCGAACGAGCAGGCTTCGATGACGCCCGTGTCAACGAGTTCATCACTTTCCGGTGCCCAACAGCGCTGGGTGGACAAAACCCTCGCATCGCTCGACCTCCGCGAGCGAGTCGGCCAGATGGTGATGGTATGGATGATGGGTGACTACACGAGCACGCGAGATTCGTCGTACATGCAGCTGGCGCGATGGATTGAGGTGGACAAAGTCGGCGGCGCCACGGTCTCCCTCGGAACACCAATTGAGGTTGCGGCGAAGCTCAACGATCTTCAGCGAAGAGCCCGCGTTCCGTTGCTGATTGCGTCTGACCTCGAGCCGAGTCTCGGGCGGCTCGAGACGGGAGTGTTCACGCACTATCTGCTCGAGACCGGAGGCGCGACCGCGTTTCCCCCTGCGATGGCGATCGCTGCAACGCAGCGCGATTC
>JBBQYO010000230.1:0-5387 GCA_038208605.1 Gemmatimonadales bacterium
CCCGTCAGGTTTGCCACTTTCCCGGACGATCCGCGCAACCTGACCCACAAGCCGTGCGATGCCGATCATCCGCTCCGTTTCATCCTGGTCGAGACGGACATTGGCCCTGAGTTTTCGGTCGATCGTTGCGCGTGGAAGTCCCGCGATTCGGTAAAGCCTGTCCCGTGTGATCGACATTTCTTCGACGAGAATTGTGACGATGCCTGCGGGAGCGCCTTCACGCACAAGCGCAATTCGCTCGATTGCCTCGAACGAGTACAGTTTTTCGAGCGGACGCCGCCCTTCGATGATGCCGGTCCAGGCGCCTTTCTCCGCCGGAATTTTCCCCGGTCTGCCTGACGGTGCGGTCAGCCTTCCTCCACTCAAATGATCAAATCAAATTACTCATTCGAACGGATAGCGCAAGTCACTCTACGCACACGAAAATCAATCGGCACACTGTCCAGGAAAATGTTGTCGCTGCTTCCATATAAAAAAAGCCCGCCACAATCGGCGGGCCTCTTTCAATCGTCGCTTCTCGATCAGCTCACCCACATTCCGAGAAGCCGCACACATGGCACTTCGCACAGCCCTCGGCCTGCTCGAGCTGCGACCCGCAGTCCGGACACGTTCCCATGAACGACTGGTCACCGTTCACTTTCTCGAATTCGTACTGCGTCTGCGCCGCCCCGGTCGTCACCGACACCGGCTCGCTCGGCACGACGACCGACTGCGGCGTCGTCGGCGTGTCGGTGCGCAACAGCTCCTGCTGCACTCCCTGCTTCTGCCGCATCCAGGACTCGAGCGCGATGCCGATTGCATCCGGAACCGAGAGCACCTTGTTCGGTCCAAGTCCGATCGCGCGATCCGACGCGATACCGCGAAGCTGCCGATGAATCGCCTGAATTGAAATCCCGGAACGCAGCGCGAGCGAGATCAGCCGGCCAATTGCTTCGACGTCGGCCATCGCCGCACCACCCGCTTTGCCGAGGTTGATGAACACCTCGAATGGCTGGCCGCGATCGTCTTCGGTGATGTTGACGAACATCGTGCCGAGCGGTGTTTCCATTCGGCTCGTCGTTCCGCGAAGGCTGTCTGGACGGGCACGCTTCTGTCTGCGCTGCAGCGTTTCCGCCTCCGCGTCGAACAGATTCTTCCGAAGCGCGGTGATCTCCGCCTCCAGCTCGGTGATCGTTCCCTTCAGGTCGCCAACTTCTCCGCGCATATCCGTCCTGCCATCCCGTTTGGCTTTTGCGCCCGCGGTCGCGCCTGTCGTCAGGACCTGGTTGTCGCGGGATCCGTCGCGATACACGGTGACGCCCTTGCACTTGAGCTCGTACGCAAGCTCATAGATCGCGCGGACGTCTTCGCGTGAAGCAGTATGCGGAAAATTCGTTGTCTTCGAGATCGCCGAGTCGCAATTCTCCTGGAAAGCCGCCTGCATCCGTACGTGCCATTCGGGCGTGATGTCGTGCGCAGTGACGAACACTTTCTGCCACTTGTCCGGCACCTCATCGAAGTGGATGTGCCCCTGCTTCGCGATCTTCTCGATCAGCTCGGCCGAGAACCAGCCCTCCGCCTTTGCGATGGCGAGGAAATCTTCGTTCACGTCGGGCATCATCGCGCCTGCCTGATTGCGCATGAACGCCACGGCAAACAGCGGCTCGATTCCCGATGAGCATCCGGCGATGATGGAGATCGTTCCCGTTGGAGCAATCGTATTTACGTTGCAGTTGCGGAGCATCTGCATCGGACGAACCCGCCGGCCGAGTGCGTCGCGCGCGCACGTCTCGTCAGGTCCCCAGATCGAGCGTGCCCATTCAGGGAAGGGTCCTCGCTCATCTGCCAGACGCTCGCTCTCGCGCTTGGACTCGACATCGACGAATCCCTGCAGCTCGCGTCCGAATTCGATGCCTTCTTCCGAGCTGTACGAGATGCCGAGCTTGATCAGGGCATCGGCGAAGCCCATTACGCCGAAGCCAATGCGGCGAATGCGCTTCGAGAGTGCGTCGATCTCCGGCAGCGGATACTTGTTGACGTCGATAATGTTGTCGAGGAAGCGAACCGAGGTGTGGATATCCCTGCCAAGCGCGTCCCAGTCGAGCCGGCCATCACGAACGTAGAAGCCGATGTTGATCGAGCCGAGGTTACAGACGTCGTAAGGCAGGAGCGGCTGCTCGCCACAGGGATTGGTCGCTTCGTAAGAACCGACGTGAGGAACCGGATTGTAGCGATTGGCCTCGTCGATGAAAAAGCATCCGGGCTCGCCCGTTCTCCATGCGCCGTCGATCATCTTGTCCCACACTTCGCGCGCGTCGAGCTGCCCCGCAACTTTTCCGCTCGAGGGTTCGATGAGGTCGTAGGTCGTTCCGGCCTTCACTGCTTCCATGAACTTCGTGGTGATCGCGATGGAGATGTTGAAGTTCGTGATCTGCGTGAGATCTTCCTTGCAGTTGATGAACGTCATCACATCGGGATGATCGACGCGCAGAATTCCCATATTGGCGCCGCGGCGGGTGCCTCCCTGCTTCACGGCGTCCGTAGACGCGTCGTACAGTTTCATGAAGGAGACAGGCCCCGACGCGACGCCAGTCGTCGAGCGAACCATCGATCCCAGGCCACGCAGACGCGAGAAGCTGAAGCCGGTTCCGCCACCGGACTGGTGAATGAGTGCCATCGACCGAAGCGTGTCATAGATGCCGTTCTGCCCGTTCGACAGCGAGTCCTCGACGGGAAGAACAAAGCACGCCGAGAGCTGCCCGAGGGGCCGGCCGGCGTTCATCAGCGTTGGCGAGTTGGGCTCGAACCGGCGCTGCGTCATCAGATCGTAGAATTCGCGCGCTGTTTCCGTGACTGACGCATCACCGGCGCCATAACGGCGATCGGCTTCGGCGACGGTGCTTGCAACCCGCCAGAACATGTCCTCCGGCTGCTCTGTAGGCATGCCGGAAGCGTCCTTGATCAGATAGCGCTTTTCGATGACTGTGCGCGCGTTCTGATTGAGCTCGGCAGGGCCTTCAGGAGGCATGACTGGGATGGGCATTAATACAACTCTCCGCTGAAAAAAATGGTTGTCAATAACGAACTAAATGCTAATAAATCAGCCTTTCGGCGATCGGTCGGTTATGGTTGGGGAGCGCAGTTTAGCGGGGTTCGTGTATCCGCGCCAGTGGTTTCGTAAGTGTATAATTATCAATGACTTAGGCAATCCACATCACGAATGATCAGGGGGTGGTGATCTTTCCACTTTGGTTCTCCGTCGAGAGCCCAGCCCCTTGCCTGCAAGCACGTGACCACAAGGCAGAAAAAACCGGTTGACTTCCGAGCCAGGCGGTTTCAAAAACAACGCGTTTTGACGTGCGCTGTGGACTCCTAGAATGACGTCCCGAGGGTGAGATAGACGCTCACCGCCTTTGCGTTGGCGACGCTCCTGTTGACGACGGGCACCGCAAAGCCAACGCGAAAACGTGCAGGCACGTCGTATTGAATTGCTGTGTCGAAATCTGCCTCTGCGCCCGTAGAGGCCAGCCATGGTCCTCCGCGATTGAACGCTCCGCATACTGTCGCTGCGGTTGGGGCGTCGGACGGGCACCACGCACGACCAGCCTCGCCAAACGCGGACACCGAGATTCGATCGAACAACACCGGAATGAACGGAACGCGTCTCGACGGTGCGGAGAGCGGAGCGCGATACTCGAACGTTCCGCCCAGCGCGCGGGTCCCCTGTTCAGCGGACGGCGGAAATCCACGCACGCCGAACGTTCGCCGCTCGGTACCAAACGAGACACCGGAGGCGATTCCGAGACTGCCACCGCTCAGCCCACCGGCCGAAAATGTGGAAATAGCATTCTTGTCCGCGACCGCGCCTGCTACGCGAAGCGCGAGCGCATGATGCGAGAAGCCCGGCAGGTCGAGCGACTTGTACGCAGCGATCACTCCTACAACGCTGTTGCTGCCGCTCGACGCTTCTCCGCTCCGCCAGCGCCTCCGCCCGCTCGCACTGACGGAAATCCCATCTTCGCGCGAAATGCTGAGCGCCGGCCGCTGAACGTTCGACCAGCTCGCCGCCGCAAACACCGATGGATAGTTGAGAGTGCGCGAATAGATCGCGGGAAGCTGAGCCAGAACCGTAACCGGATCCGTCGAGAAATTTCTCGACTCTATTTCCCCACCTAGCGAAAGCGAACCGCTGGTGCGTGCGCGAGGCCGGACCAGTGTCGTACTCAATCCATAGATACGGGCGCGACGCGCCAGGGTGCCCACGTCGGTATTCGCCGAGTCGACAAGGCCGAAGTGGTCGAAAGTCTGTTCGGCGCTCAGGTTGATGAACGGCTGCCCGAGACCCGCGTATTGATACGCGGCAAACGCTTCAACCTCGTGATACTTCGTATTGAACCCGGCATCGGCATAGTAGGAGTGCCTCCCGATTACGTCTTCGCCGCTCGTCGCCGCGCCGAAAACATTTCCGCTTCCATTGGCGAGTGTGACAACGGGCTCCCAGTACTTCGGAGCGAGCGATTGCCATGGGGAGTAGCGACGACGGACGAGCGGTTCGCTGGCGGCAGCAGGAAACGGAGGCGGAGGTGTAATGTCACATTCGACGCACCCGGAATCCGACGCGCCGATCGGGCTGGTCCGAAGCATCTCCCTGAACCGAACCGGAGTGAATCCCAGATGATAACCGTCGAACTTGAACTCCAATGCGGCCAGCTTGTCACCGATCGCGGACGGCTCGGCGCTGAACAAGCCTGTCGTTGAGCTGGAGAGGCGAGTTCGCAATCCAGGATGATCGGCCGAGGTAACGTAAGCCTGAGTCGTTCCTGTTCGTGTAGAGGTGTAGTAGACACGATCTCCTGAGGAAGACCAGGCCGGCGCCGCAAGGATCGCCCGCTCTGCCACGAGCACCCGCTCCACTGACCCGGTTGTATCGAGGACGGCTATTTCGTTGATACCGCCTCGCGTCACTCGGATGGCGACGATTGATGTTCCGGCAGGCGACCACCGCGGGTCGCCCCATTGAATCTCGGCGCTGCCAACAGTGATCGGCGAGATATGCTGACCGTCGGCTGAAACTCTGACGATTCTCGTCGATCCGGGAATCGACTGAACCGCCACTATTTCTCCATCCCGACGCGCATCGGGTTGAGCCAGGCGCGCGCCGTGGGTAAGCTGGGTGTCGTTCCCGTCCCTGGAGATGTAGAGATCGTTGCGCAGGTGGAACGGGTCGGTGAAGTCGGGCTGCGAATAAAGGATGCCGCCGTTCGACAACGGCACATTGGCGTCAAGACCGTTGCGCCGCCCGATCTTTCGTACAGTGCCGTCAAGCAGAGCTTCGTAGGCGGCCGGCACTTCTCGTCCGTTCGATGCCGAGTACACGATCGCAGAGTCACCGAGCCATCGCGGTGCCT
>JBBQYO010000231.1:0-5337 GCA_038208605.1 Gemmatimonadales bacterium
GACGTTCGAAGCGATGCGAGCCACCAGCGTGTCGCCGTCCATCGGAGCGCGAGCGAGCGTCTGCGGGCGAGGAACAGCGAACTCGGGAGTCGCGGGATCGTATTTGCGAGGCGGTTCATTTCGCAGAAGCGCGCGTGAAGTGGTCTCCTTCATTGCGATCGGGGTCTTCGCGAAAGCCTCCATTCCAGTTACCGATGCTGCGGGCTTTGCTGCGGGAGTGTGATCAGGCGAGACAGCAGGGTTCGGCGTCCATGGGGAAACGTGAATGGCCGGGGCGTTCAGCCGGGCCAACACAAGGCCGAAGACAGGCACGGCCAACGCAGCAGCAACGCCAATCGTCCACACGAAATGTCGCGCGGACGCGGACGATCCGCGCCACTAATGTGTTCACGAGACCCGCGAGTGATAAAATCGCTGCACTCTTGACAGACGCTGCAACGAGAACGCTGACGAGTTGAACCTGTGTCATGCTATTTCCCCTCGAGTTTTGCCTGCTCCACCAGCTTTGCAAGACGGTTCAGCTCGTTCTCCGACAGGTCCTTCGCCGACATGTCGAGCAGGGCTGCAACCGCTTGAGATGTCGAGCCGTCAAAGAACGTTCGCACCAGCTGCTTGAGCGCCGATTTCTGCGCGACCGGGCGCGACACGACCGGTGCATAGACGTAACGCGGTCCGTCGTAGGCGTGTTTCAGGTGTCCCTTGTCCTCGAGAATTCGAAGCAGCGCCCTCACCGCCGAATAGCTGGGAGCTTGCGGGAGGTACTCCTGAACTTCAGCCGCAGTCGCGGAGCCAAATCGATAGACAATGTCCATGATCTGTCGTTCACGGCGCGAGAGAGTGACGTTGTCGGGTATGGAGGTCCTCTGGATTTTTTGTGCTAAAAACCTAGCACCATGCGAATAAACTAGCACATCGTCTGCGTTCGTCAAGAGTCTGACAGCGGCGGGCCGAATATCGTTGGCCACCCGTTGAATATCACAAATATGGCATGCCACAGGCGCGATTCTTGACTTAGAGAACAGGAATGCAAGAATCTCCGGATTCGTTCCGCCGCAGCGATGACCAGATGAACGCAAATAGCGGCGCGGTGGCTTATGAAATAGGTCCGGGCAGGCCCAGAACCCTCGATCGGCGAAGGCCCGAGCGACGCGCGCTATTCCTTGCGGACGTGAGCCGAAAGCTGTTCGAGTCTCTCGATTACCAGCAGACTCTCGCGACTGTTGCGCGTCTCGCGATGCCGGAGTTGGGCGCGTGGTGCATCGTAGATCTCCTTTCCGATGACGGCGATATCACTCGCCTTGGAGTAATCCACCCAGATCCCGCGCTCGAGTCGCTCGCACGCGAGCTGGAGCTCCGCTACCCCCCGAAAGATTCAGATCCCATGGGAGCTCCCCGGGTGCTCAAGACGCAGCAGCCGGAGCTCGTTGGCGAAGTCACTGACGAGATGCTGAGAGCAGCAGCATACGACCCGCGACAACTCGGAATTCTCCGCGCGCTCGGCATGAGCTCCTACATGGTGGTGCCGCTCAAGGGGCGCGACCGCCTGCTCGGATCGATCACGTTCATGAGCGCCGATCCGAACGTCCGTTACACACCAAAGGATCTCCTGTTCGCAGAAGATCTCGCGGGACGCGCGGCTGTGGCGATGGACAATGCGCGACTATTCCACGAAGTCGAGCTGGCGCGCGAAGAAGCGGTATCGGCGGTCGCTCGAGCCGCCCTCGCTGATCGTGCGAAGACCGACTTCCTGGCGACGATGAGTCACGAGCTGCGCACGCCGCTCAATGCGATCGCCGGTTACGCCGAGCTGCTCGAGCTTGGAATGCGCGGACCGATTACCGACCAGCAGCGCGAAGCGATCGCGCGAATTCGCCGAAGCCAGCAGCACCTTCTTGGAATCGTCAACGACGTTCTCACTTTTGCAAAAACGGAATCGGGCCGCATTCCGATCAGCCTCGAGCCGACACTGGTGAGCGCCGCCATCGAAGCTGCGCGTTTTCTCGTCGAGCCGATGTTCGTGGCCAATGCGACCGTTCTCGTCGTCGCCCCACACGAACCGCAGCTTGCTGTGGTAGCTGATCGCGAGCGGCTTCAGCAAGTACTTGTCAATCTTCTGTCGAACGCCGTCAAGTTCAGCGCGCGCGGTGCCACCGTGAAGGTCAGTGCCGAGGCTCGCGATCACCTCGTCGCGATCATGATCGAGGACGAAGGCAAGGGAATCATCAAGGACAAGCTCGAGGCGATCTTCGAACCGTTCATGCAGCTGTCTTCAGGGCTCACCCGCACTGCTGAAGGAAGCGGGCTAGGGCTCGCGATCGGTCGCGAGCTTGCGCGACTGATGGGCGGGGATGTCACGGTTGAGAGCGACGTCGACGAGGGATCGACATTTACGCTGACGCTGCCGCTTAGCCCCCTCTAGCGTACAGGTTCTCTGGCGCCACGGGCTAGATTTGCGCGCATGAGCACGTCGCGCGCTTTTCTCAGAGGAATTGTCGACTACGCCGGACTGTTCCCTCCAGCATCGCTGTCGATGCCGGACGCGGTTCGCGCCTATGCGGATTATCTCGGAAGCGACGAGCGAGATCTGCTCGGGCGTTTCATCGTGCCGGTCTCCAGACTGAGCGAGTTTGCTTCGGCCCTGGCTGCCGAGCCACTTCAGAATGGCGACGAAGCGCAGTGGCGATTGAGTGTGATCGTTCCTGCCGATGACGCTGGTGTGGAGGCGATCGCGAATTTCAACCGCTCGCATTCAAATCCAGAGCACGCCCGCGCCGTCATCGATTGTGTAGAGATTCCGCTGGCGACTCGCGATCAGGCTTTGCGCGCCATCGATACGTATGCGAAATCATTCGAGCTTTATCTCGAGCCGTCACCGCTCGATCGAGCCGATGAAATTCTGTCTGCGATTGCGGGAAGCGGTGCGGGTGCAAAGATCCGTACCGGTGGCGTGATCTCCTCGGCAGTTCCGCCGGCGGAGAGAGTGATCGCCTTCATTGGCAAATGCGGAGCGCTTGGAGTTCGCTTCAAGGCGACCGCGGGTCTCCATCACGCACTGCACGGATCGTTTCCGCTCACCTACGAGACCAACGCCGCTGCTGGTACGATGTTCGGATACCTGAATGTATTCCTCGTCGCCGCGTTTCATCGCGCCGGACTGCCGGAGAGCGCGCTGCTGGACTTGCTCGAGGAATTCGATCCTGCGTCAATCTCGTTCGACGAAGAAGGCGCGCATTGGCGCGGCAATCTGGCGAGTGTCGAGGATCTCGAGAGCACGCGTAGCTCGTTTGCAATGTCGTTTGGCTCATGCTCCTTTACGGAGCCCGTCGCCGAAGCCAGAGAACTCAACTTATTGTGAATCAGTGAACAATTCGACGCACGATCCGCAGCTGAGAAGCTGGGTAGAATCCGCGAACGAGCCGGCGTGCGAGTTCCCGATTCAGAACCTGCCCTTCGGTGTGTTCTGTCGCAGAGACGAGAACGGTCCGAGACGGGTCGGCGTGGCTATCGGGGACTTCATTCTCGATATCCCGGCCTGCGTGCGCGAGGGCCTGCTCGCTCCGACCCCAGCCGCCGACGCATGCTCGGAGCCCGTCATGAATCGGCTGATGGCTCGCGACGCGGAGACGCTGTCGGCGTTTCGATCGGAGCTGAGCAATCTCCTGAACGAACAGACGTCATCTGCAAAGCGCGCGCGCAACGCGGCGGAGCGAATTCTGGTGTCGATGACCGAAGCAGTGATGGGCTTGCCGGCTGAAATTGGCGACTACACAGACTTCTACGCGTCGGTTCATCACGCGACCAACGTCGGGAGCATGTTTCGTCCAGACAATCCGCTACTGCCGAATTACAAGTGGTTGCCGGTTGGCTATCACGGCCGCGCGTCATCGATTGTCGAAAGCGGAGCCACCATCAGGCGCCCCTCGGGACAGCTCAAGCTGCCTGACAACGAGGTTCCCGTCTTTGCGCAGTGTCGAATGCTCGATTACGAATCCGAGCTTGGGTTTTTTGTCGGACGCGGCAATGCGCTCGGAGATTCGGTGCCGATCCAGCACGCATGGGATCACATCTTCGGATTCTGTCTCGTGAATGACTGGTCCGCCCGCGACATTCAGACGTGGGAGTATCAGCCGCTCGGGCCTTTTCTCGCGAAGAATTTCGCGACCACCATATCACCCTGGGTAGTTACCGCTGAAGCAACGGAGCCGTATCGCGTTTCTGCGGCGACACGGCCGTCGGGTGATCCATTACCACTCGATCACCTTGCCTGGGCAACGGATTCCGAACGCGGCGGATTGAACGCTTTTCTCGAAGTTCACATTGCGACACCGGCGATGCGGGAGCAGAACATTCGTCCCGTGAGGATCAGCCGCGCACCATTCAGCTCCATGTACTGGACGGTCGCGCAAATGCTGACTCATCATGCCAGCAATGGATGCAACCTGCGAACCGGCGACCTGTTGGCGAGTGGCACCGTGTCGGGGGCAGAAGAAGATTCGCGTGGCTGCCTCCTGGAGCTGACTTGGCGAGGTACCAGGCCGATTGCTCTGCCAACCGGAGAGGAGCGGCGATTCCTTCATGATGGTGATGAGATAATCATGAAGGGATTCCTCGAAGCTCCCGGCCATCCGCGCATCGGATTCGGCGAGTGCCGAGGTCGCATCAGCGCGGCATAACGGCACGACAAGATCAACATCCACGACAAAACCAACCCCCACGACAAGATCAACATCCACGACAAGTTCAACATCGACGACAAGATCAACATCAATGGTGGAGAACGGCGGGAGGCAGAGCGGAGCCGGGGAGTACGCCGGGCCGAAGAGCCGCCCGCCGTACTAAACCGTTCAGTATGTGGTTTTTCAACCGGAGGCCTTTGCGTTGATGTCTCCCCGCCTCGCAGTTTACTCCCGCAGTTCTCCACCATTGCTTTGGATCTTTGCGACCAGCGCATGGCACAACGTACTGATCCCGCACTGACCCAATAACTTGGACCGCATGAAGCACCAGAAGAACGAACTTTCCTCACGAACTCCGCAGCGTCTCTATGAAATCGGCAAATCCACAATCCAGGGGCGGGGTGTTTTCGCCCGCCAACGGCTTCGCCCGGGACAAAAGATCATCGAGTACACCGGTGAGATAATCCCGAACGACGAAGCCGACCGCAGGTATGATGAAGAACACATGACCCGGCATCACACGTTCCTCTTCTCGCTCGACGACGAGAGGTGCGTTGACGGTGACGTGAAAACCAACGACGCCCGGCTCATCAACCATTCATGCGATCCGAATTGCGAAGCCATCATCGACGGCGAGCACATCTGGATCTATGCGCTGAAG
>JBBQYO010000232.1:0-5332 GCA_038208605.1 Gemmatimonadales bacterium
TCACCCGCAGGTGACGACCCGCGGCGCGCAAAGCTGCTCCAGGATCTGGAGCTCGTCCTCGCACAGATAGTACAGCTCTCCCCCACCGCTCCAGCGCAGGACCGCGAGCTGATTCAGGGAAGCATTCAGGATGGACACGTAATGACACGCCTGCGCTCCGCGATTCCCGCGGGCCAGCCGAGAGGAATTCAGGAGAAATGATCAAGACAATCGCACTACTCGTGGTCACCGCGGTTTTTGCCCCGGGACCGTCCGCAGTATCGACGAAGACCAACATGTCTTCCGCCGACGCGGCGCACCACAAATCGAACCTGATGCCGCCCGAAGCCTGGGCCCCACAGGATGCAGCAGATTCGCTCTATCGCCTCGCACGTGAAGCGTTGAGCAAAGGCGATTATTCCCGCTCAGCCGAGTTGTTCGATCGCGTTGTCGAGAAATATCCGGCGTCGACGTACGCCGGCGAATCGCTTTACTACTACGCATTCTCGCTCTACCGCGCCGGTGGCTCCGACAAGCTCAAGAACGCCCGGAGCGCGCTCGCCCGTCTCGATGCCGACTACCCTGCGGTGGCCAAGCGGGGCGATGCAACGACCCTCCGTACTCGTGTCTGCGGTGAGCTCGCGCGACAGGGCGACGAAGGATGTGCCGCCGAGGTTACTACTGTCGTGTCCAATATGGAAAAGGCGGACCGCAAGACCGAGAAGGCAGACCGCGACGCAGAGAAGGCGTACCGTGACGCCGAGAAGGCCGATCGCGATGCTGAAAAGTCAGGAAAGAGCCGCGGGACGCGCACTATTGTTCCGAGCGGCTGCCCCAACGCGAACGATGATGACGACGAACGCGTGGCGGCATTGAACGCACTTCTGCAGATGGATGCCGATCGCGCCCTGCCGATTCTTACGAAAGTGCTCGCGCGACGCGACGCATGCTCGGCACCGCTTCGCAGAAAGGCAGTCTTCCTCGTCTCGCAGAAACACAACGCGCAGACGGCCGATCTCCTGCTCAGTATCGCGCGCAACGATCCCGACCAGGAAACACGCGAGCAGGCAGTCTTCTGGCTCTCGCAGGTACCCGATGAACGCGCAGTGACGATGCTTGAAGAGATTCTTCGCACGTCGAAGGACGAAGATCTTCAGAACAAGGCGCTGTTCGCGCTGTCACAGCACTCGAGTGGTCGCGGCAACGTTGTCCTGCGCGAGTTCGCGACAAAAGAAGGCGCGTCCGAAGACCTGCGCGGCCAGGCCATCTTCTGGCTCGGCCAGCGGAATTCGACCGAGAACAACGATTTCCTGAGATCGCTGTACGGGCGCCTCGCCAACGACGAGCTCAAGGACAAAGTCCTGTTCTCGCTCGCGCAGCGAAGGGGAGTCGGCAACGAGCGTTGGCTGATGGATGTCGCGCTCAATACGAAGGAGCCGATCGAGCTCCGAAAGAAAGCGCTGTTCTGGGCTGGCCAGAGCGGAGTTGGCATCGACGAGATCATTCCGCTCTACTCGAAAATTGCCGATCGCGAGATGAGGGAGCAGGTGATCTTCGTTCTGTCCCAGCGGAACAGCCCGGCCGCGGTGGACAAGCTTCTCGACATCGCGAAGAACGACAAGGACTCAGAGCTCCGCAAGAAGGCAATCTTCTGGCTCGGCCAGTCGCGCGACCCGCGTGTGCAGCAGTTCCTGCTCGATCTCATCAACCGATAGGCGGAGACGCGATGAAAATGCAAAATATCGCATCGCTCGCGGCGGCCGGCACGCTCGTGGTAATGGCGTGCATGGTCCCGCCGCGGGTTGAGGCGCAGACGATCGCCCGGCGGCTGTCGAGCGTGCGTGATGGCAAAGTGAGAATGTCGTTCGCGGCAAAGGATGACATCTGCGGCTACGACAATGGGATCTCCACGAACGCTCACGAGCAAAGATCCGGAAAGAGATCGAACTTTGGATCCAACAGATATTCCGAAGACGTCGCTTACGACAACGACTGCAGTGAAGGTCCGGTGCGCGTCGTCGTGCAATATCAGGGCGGCGCGCTGGCGAAGATTCGCACCTATGTTGGTGGAAGATGGAAGCCTGCGTCGTCGGACGTGACGGACATTGGAACCGTGTCGACGAAGGACGCCACCGACTATCTGCTCGGGATTGCGCGTACGCAGTCTGGGAAAGCGGCTGGGGAAGCGATTTTCCCCGTGACCCTTGCGGACAGCATCCAGCCCGCTCAGCCGATCTACTCCATTGCAAAGGACAACACCCGTCCAAACGAAGTGCGCGATCAGGCGATTTTCTGGTTGTCGCAGCTCGATGATGACCGAACTGTTGGAATGCTCGATGACATTCTAAAGAGTTCGAGCAACCCTCAGATTCAGGACAAGGCCATCTTCGGCCTGTCCCAGCAACGAAGTGGGAAAGGACTCGCGATCCTGCGCGATTTCGCCGAGCGTGACGGCGCGTCGGATGACCTGCGCGGAAAGGCGATCTTCTGGCTTGGCCAGAGCAGGGACGATGGAGGCCAGTACCTGCGCGGCCTCTATACACGAATCCACAGTGCGGAACTCAAGGACAAGATCATCTTCTCGATGTCGCAGCAGAAGGACGCTGCGAGCGAGAAGTGGCTCCTCGACATCGTGCGCAATGGCTCGGAGAACATCGAGGTCAGAAAGAAGGCACTGTTCTGGGCCGGCCAGACCGGCGCTTCGATGCAGGAGCTTGCATCACTCTACGGCGGCATGAGCGAGCGCGAGATGAAGGATCAAATGATCTTCGTTTTCTCGCAGCGTCAGGAGAAAGCAGCAATCGACAAGCTGATGGACATCGCGAAGAACGACAACGACCGCGAAGCGCGGAAAAAGGCGATGTTCTGGCTTGGACAATCCAAGGACGGGCGCGTATCCGCGTTTCTCGCTGACATGATCAATCGTTGAGGCGCATCATGACTACCAAACAGAAAATATCCCTGGCGACAATCAGCGCTTTCGTCGTTCTTGCGGGCTTGATTCCAGCTGGACTGAAGGCACAGTCCGTTGCACGTCGCATCGCATCGACTGGCAGCGGCAAGGTTCGCATGACCTTCGCGTCGCGACCCGATATTTGCGGCTCCGGGAATTCGATTTCGCACAATGGCAACGACAGAACGAGCTGGAGCTCGGATCGCTCGCCTGACGTTGAATACGACGAGGAGTGCAGTCACTCTCCGGTTCGCCTCGTGCTCGATGTCGACGGCGGCCGGGTGACGAAGATCAGAACTTACGTTGGCGGTAGATGGAGGCCTGCGGCTGGAAGCACGACCGACCTTGGTGCCGTGCCAGTTCGTGACGCGACGGATTTCCTGATCGGCCTTGCATCGAGCGACGAAGGTTCGGTGGGTCGCGATGCAATTCTGCCCGCGACACTCGCGGACAGCGTGGTCGTGTGGCCACCGCTGTTTCGCATTGCTCGCGATGAGGCTCGGCCGATCGCGACGCGGAAGCAAGCGCTCTTCTGGCTTGGCCAGGCGGCTAGCGACCGCATCAGTGCCCGCAACTCATATCTCGCGAAGAACGACGATGCGACAGAGGTAAAAAAATCTGCAGTGTTCGCACTCTCGCAGCGGCGAAATGGCGAGGCGGTGCCCGCGCTCATCGAAGTCGCGAAAAACAACCACGATCCGGAAGTCAGAAAGTCCGCGCTCTTCTGGCTCGGACAAACGTCGGACCCCAGAGCGATTTCCCTGTTTGAGGAAATACTCGGCGCCCGCTCAACGATTGGAAGGGGCAGAGTCGCGGGAACGCGGGCTGCCTCCTTCGGCCCGGTGTATGTTATTAGGTAGAGTACACCGGAGCCGCAGCTGACAGAAAAAGACCGAGATCACGATTCGATCCTGGAACCGGATGTCGACGTAACTTCGCAGGCAAAGCCCGCCGACACGCTTGCCGCCGATCCAGATATCTCCAAGACGGGCTCGGCGATCGAGAGTCCGCGTGCTCGCTCAGTGGATCTTACGATCCTGGCAGTGCTCGCCGTGTTGTACACCTTGTACTTCTCGCGCGATTTTCTACTGCCGATTGTCTTTGCCGTCCTGCTCAATTTCCTGATCAGCCCGGTGGTTCGGTGGTTTGCCCGGTTCCGAATACCTCCGCCGCTAGGTGCAGGCGTCATCATCCTCGCTTTGCTGGGCCTGCTGAGTTCCGGCGCTTTTGGGTTGTCTGGCGCCATACGTGACTGGGCCGCCACCGCACCGGCCACATTGAAAACGGCGGAAGCAAAGCTCAGCAAGATCATCAAGCCACTTCAGAGTGCCTCAAAGACCGCCGAGCAGGTCGCCAACGCCGCAGGAGAAACTGCGGCGGGAAACACTGGCCCGCGCACTGCGAAGCCGGCGCAAGTCATCGTTCAGGGGCCGAGTCTGGCATCCAGAGTTTTCGGAACTACTCAGCGTTCGATTGCGAGCGTACTGGAAGTGCTGATTCTGCTCTACTTCCTGCTGGCGGCGGGTGATTTATTCCTGCAAAAGCTGATCAAGGTTCTACCCAATCTTGGCGACAAGAAAAAGGCGGTTCAGATTGCGCGCGAAATCGAGCGGTCTATTTCCACCTATCTTCTGACCGCAGCGACGGTCAATGTCGCAGAAGGCATTGTGGTGGGTGCAGTGATGTATCTGCTGGGAATGCCCAATCCTGCTCTGTGGGGAGCGCTGGTGGCGCTTTTTGAGTTCGTTCCCTACCTCGGCGCACTCGCGCTGGTAGTGATTCTCACGATCGCGGCGCTCACGACGTTCGACAGCGTCGGTCACGCGATGATCATTCCGGCGAGCTTCCTTTTCATCAACCTGATTCAGGGAAACCTGATCACGCCGCTGCTCCAGGGTCACCGTCTCTCGCTCAATCCTGTTGCCCTTTTTATCGGGCTTGCGTTCTGGTTCTGGATATGGGGCATTGCTGGCGCATTCATCGCCGTGCCGATTCTCGCGACGTTCAAGATCTTCTGCGATCACATCGAGTCGCTCGCGCCAGTAGGCGAGTTCCTCGGGCAGCGTGATCAGCGCGAGCGGCGCGCGATCGTCCGCGCGCCGGCTGAATCACCTGAGGGTGAGCTCAGCGATCGTTCGCCAGACTTGCGAGCACATCGGTAATTCTGGCTGCTTCTGCCATTTTCGTGACTTCAGTCACGATCGACTGCGCCTCGGCGGCTTTGCCGTTCGCCTTCAACGCCTGTGACAGGACGTAGCCGCTGACGGTGTAAGTGTAGGGGATGCCGAACGAGGGCCGGTCGATCCACTTGGCTTCTTCGATGAGCTCTTTGGGCGCCTTGTACACCTGCGACCACAGCGCGTAAGTCGTCGGTACGTCGAGGAATCCGTCGCCGACCTT
>JBBQYO010000233.1:0-5311 GCA_038208605.1 Gemmatimonadales bacterium
GAACCCGCGACCCCGGCATTATGAGTGCCGTGCTCTAACCAGCTGAGCTACCCTGCCTCGCAGTTGTCCAGCACGTCGACCAAATCCCGATCATGCAAACGGCCGGCCCTCTCGGACCGGCCGCGCATAAAACCCAATGAACAACTTATGGCGGGGGCGGGATTTGAACCCGCGACCTTCGGGTTATGAGCCCGACGAGCTACCAGGCTGCTCCACCCCGCGATAGAAGTCTGAATCTAGACCCCGAGGCACTTTAGTCAAGGCGTTAACACACTCGATGACACACTCGATGACAGCCTCATCGATGCACTAAAGCCAGCCCTTCGACCTCGCAATCCTCGACGCTTCAACCCGCGTCACCGCGCCAACCTTATTCATGGCCTCGGACAAGTAGTTTCGCACCGTTCCCTCGGACAAGCCGAGCGTATGCGCGATGTCCACGGTCTTCTTTCCGTCACCCGCGAGACGCAGCGCCTGCCGCTCGCGATCGGTAAGTGGATCGGCCTCGCCCCACGCTTCCGCTGCAAGATCTGGATCGATCGCCCGCATTCCCGCGTGCACCCGCCTGACCGCATTCGCGAGCGTGTCGGGAGGACTGTCCTTCAACAAATATCCGGAAGCACCAGCATCGAGCGCTCGTCTCAGGTAACCCGCTCGAGCAAATGTCGTCACGATAATGACTTTCGTTTCGAGTCCCTGCCCCTGCAGCGCCGCGGCGACCTCGAGGCCGGTCATCTCGGGCATCTCGATATCCGTGAGCAGCACATCGGGCTGCTGCTCACGCGTCATCGCTATTGCCTCAGCTCCGTTCCTCGCCATTCCGACGACGTCGATATCGCTCTCGGTTTCGAGCAGCGCCGCAAGCGCGCCAAGCACGAGGGCCTGATCTTCGGCGACGACTACGCGGATCAAGCGACGATGTGCACTGGCGACGAATCGGCCGCCGCGTCCGTAACATGATCGGACAAGTCGATCATGAGCCGCGTTCCGTGGTCGCGGTCGATCGACAGCTCGCCACCGATCGCCTCAACGCGCTCGCGCATGCCGACGAGGCCGCTTCCACCAGGCGCCGTCTTCCAGTTTCCGTTATCGCTCACCGACAGACGCCTCGTACTCCCGTCGCGCTCGAGCGAGATCGAACACGATGACGCGCGCGAGTGCTTCACTACGTTCGTCACGCTTTCCCTGACAGCGAGCGCGAGCACACCTTCCTCGTTCGCGGAAAGCTGCAATGGGTCGATGACAACTGTAGTCTCGATGCCGGCAGCGCTCAGCATTTGCTCCGCGCTCGCGACTGCACGCGCCAGGCCCGCTTCACGATATCCTGCGACTGCCGAGCGAACTTCGGCCAGCGCTTCGCGCGAGATGCGCTCGACGTCGCGGATCTCAGCGATGGCGCGAGCTGGATCACGATCGGCGACCCTCGATGCGAGCGAGGACTTCAGCGTGATCAGCGACAGCGTGTGTCCGAGCAGATCATGCAGATCCCGCGCGATCCGCTCACGCTCGGCGACAGTGGCAAGGTGCTCTATCTCCTCGTGCGCCCGTTTCAAGGCGATGTTGCCCTGCCTCACTGTTGCGTAGTGCGCATTCACCCCGCCTATCATCCAGATCAGCACGGGAGCCCAGCCCCACGTGAAGACCGGAAGCTGCAACAGAAACGATTCGACAAGCGCGATCGCCGTGAGAAGAGCGAGCAGGCGCACAGCGAACTCCGTCGGTCGCTGAACACCAGCGAATGCAGCAGCGTAGATGAAGAACACAAACGCGGACACGTTGACCGGTACGAGCGCCGCCCCAATCGCAGTGATCAAAGCAATGATGACATACGCTTCGCGCCCGCGAGCCCAGTAGCCCCGAAAGTACAGCGGAAGAAAAACGAGCGTTGCGGTAGACGTGAGTACCCACGTGCGCGCCGGCGCCCCGCCGAATGCCGGCTGGAGGAACAATGTCGGCAGATAGACGAGCCACACGTAAGGAGTCCACCCGAGGTACCGATCCTCAGGCAACAATCGAAAGCGGCGGCTCGACTCAGCGGGAATGTTCATTGGCTCAGCCGTAAGTCTTTCCTTCGTCACGCCTGAACGCAATGACGGCCAGCGTCGTGAACAAGACAGCGAACAGTGCAAGCGCTCCAATGTGAATCGGCAGCTTCGACATCGGTTCAATTCCGATCGCCGTCAGCGCGAGCCGGGCGAGATGATACGGCGGCAGAAACTGCGCGAAGCCGCGGAGAAAAGAAGGCAGCATCTCCGCCGGAATGAACAAGCCGGAAAGAAACGCACTCGGCAAGTAGAACGCGTTCACAATCGCGGGAGCGGAGTTCGGACCGACCAGATAGGCGACGGCAATACCCGCTGCGCAGAAGGGGATTCCTCCGAGCATCTCGACTAGGCCGAGCATCAGCCATTGGGAAGCGGGCATGCGAACGTGACCGAAGATTGCGCCCATCAGGCACAGCAGCACGACGAGGAGCCCGCTGAAACAGAGTGCCATTGCGAACTTGCCAAAGAAATACGCGGATACCGGCATCGGGCTCGCTCGCTTCACCGCGAGCCAGCCCTGTCCGCGCTCAGAGGCAACGCCGACTCCCAGCGAAAACAGCGCGATGCCGATGACTCCAAACGCCCCATACGTGGCCATCAGATATTTCGCTATGTCGACACCGGCGCCTTTCGTCGGCAATAGCAAACCGAACAACGCATAGAACATCATCGGGAAGCCGAGACTCGGAATAACGAACGCCGGAAGGCGCAGAAGCTTGTAAAGCTCGTACTTCGCTTCGACGAGATAGATGCGAATGAGGCTCGACGAGGAATGTTCCTTCGGTGCCGCAGCTGACCGCGGCCCGATCGCTCCGAGAGCCGCGGTCATGCTGCGTGCTCCTTGTCGATGAGGGAGAGGAACGCGTCTTCGAGTCCGACGCTGGTGACCTCGAGGCCTGACAGCGAAGCGTCACGCGCGAGCAGCTGGCGCACCAGTGGCTCAGCGACAGACGTCATGATCTCCATGCGATCTCCTTCGATGACAACGCCGGTTACGCCCGGCATTGCTTTGATCTCATTCTCTGCGATCCTCGTGACACAACGCACCCGGCGACCGGACACCCGGCCTTTTATCTCGTCGGGAGTTCCATCGGCGACGATCGACCCCTTGTCAATCACGACGATTCGGTCAGCGAGCGCGTCCGCCTCTTCGAGATAATGGGTCGTGAGAAGAACTGTTCGCCCGCGCGACACGTAAGCACGGATCTGCTTCCAGAATGCGCGGCGCACTTCAACGTCAAAGCCAAGCGTCGGCTCATCGAGAAACAGGAGCTCGGGGTCGCCGCATAGCGCGAGCGCGAACAGCACGCGCTGTCGCTGCCCGCCGGATAGCTCGCCAAACTTTTTATCCTCTATTCCTTCGAGTCCGCCGAGCTCGAGTACATCGTCGACGGGCAGTGGAGAGGGATAGTATCCGCGGAACTGGTCGATGTGCTCTCGAACCTTCAGCGTTTCCGGAACCTTGCCAACCTGAAGCATCGCACCGACGCGCCGGCGGTTGGCCGCCTTGCGCGGGTCTCCGCCGAAAAGCGTGGCCTTGCCCGTCGTCGGGGAAGACAGGCCGAGCATGAGCTTGACGCTCGTCGTCTTGCCAGCGCCGTTGGGACCGAGCAGCGACAGAACTTCGCCGCGGAGCACATCGAGAGAGACGTCGCGGAGAGCGACGAACTTTCCATAGTGTTTCGTCGCGTGGTCGAGATTGGCGACAGTCTCCGGATGCGAAGTCATCGCAGAGCGACCTCATCGATCTGCATCGAGAACGTGCCAGGCGTTGGCCCGCCGGTGAACGCGATGCCCAGGAGATCGTGTCCGTCGATTCCATCGAACCCGATGAACGGGAAGTCATACTCCTTCCATTCGGGACCAGCGACGAAGTCCTGCATCAGCGGCTGCATTCCCTTGCTCTGTGCGAACAGCATGATCTTGTAGGTTTTGCCGTCTCCCTTCGCCCAGAAGTGAACGCTCTTCACTCCACTCAGATCGGCAGGTTGCATTGGCTGCGATCCCGCCATGAACATCACTCCGCCCCAGGCATACGGCAGAGGACCGACGATCGTGCCCGTTACGCCAAGCGATTTGTGCGAGCCGGCTGCGCCGCCGTCCTGAACTTTCATCTCGGATGTGGATGAACCGCCCGCGAACTTGTCTGTGGAAATCAGCCAGCCGCTTCCGAACGACGCGACAACCTCGCCCGTTTCGAAATCACTGATCAGACCACTTGCGGGCTGCGCTGATCCGCTCGCGTGTGCCGCTGGAGCAATTGCAGCCGCGTAGGCTGCGCGGTCGAAGCGAACGCCGCCCTTCCAGATTCCTTCTATGGCACGCGTCGCAGTGATTTCTACCGTCGGATCGCCGGAAACGAGGAGTAGATCTGCACGCATGCCGGCAGCGATTCGTCCCCGGTCGGTTAGCCCAAACGCGCGAGCGGGAACACCCGTCGCCCCGGCTAGAGCCTGAGTGTTCGTCAATCCCGCGTGAACGAGCAGCTCGAGCTCACGATGCAGCGATATTCCGTGCGCTGTGCCGGGATTAGGCGCATCAGTCCCCGCGAGAATCGGAACGCCTGCGGCGAGAAGCTGTTTTATCGTGGCGTCGGCAACAGCGACGCTGCGAGGCGGCGCACTTTTCGGAAACGGAAACGATCCCTTGACCGTTCCCATACTCTGCTGCGACAGGTAGCGCGCGAAATGCGCATCACCCGCGAGGTCGCCGGTTCCCGACTTGCCGGTGATACTTGTTAGAACAGTAAGCGTTGGAACGACGAATGCATGATGTCGAGCCACGAGCGCGCCGAAATCCGCTGCAGGCGCCCTGTCGGCGAACAGGTGTGCAAGTCCGTCAGCCCCCGCCTCGACCGCAGCACGGGCATCATCGCCCGAGCCGATGTGAACGACTGCCAGCTTCCCGCGCTTGTGAGCGGCACTGACAAGTGCCGCCAGCGTCGCGCGCGAAATTGTCGGCAGCGACATCCCGTACACGTGGCCATCGTCGTAAACGATCTTGATGTAGTCTGAGCCTTCGCGAATGCGAGCGTCCACCCAGGCCTGCGCGGAATCCGGCGCAGAAATGGTCGGAATGGCAAAACCGTATTCGGTACCGTGACCTTTTGGAGCAGTCGCCAGCGTGCCGGCCGAATAAAGATCGGCGCGAGATGCGACGTTCCCTGCCTTCTGCTCCGCCCTCAAGCGGGCCGCTTCGCCGGCGTCAGTGAACATGTCGAGCTCAGTGGTCACTCCAAACAAAAGCGCCTGTTGAAGGGCGTCGCC
>JBBQYO010000234.1:0-5250 GCA_038208605.1 Gemmatimonadales bacterium
GTTACGGCGACACCGAATCCCGCTGGTTGGAGCGATCCGGCGTCATCGCCGAGGGCGCTGGCCGATCCTGCTCTTGACGCATGGGCGGGTCGATTGCTTGGCCCTGGCACCGACATCAGTGCGCATGTGATTGTCGAGGGCGAGACAGCTCCACGAGTGGTGCATCTAAAAGATCTCGGTCTCACACCAATCGATCTGGTCTGGGCGACGGAAGGCGCTGACGGAGTTCCACGAGAGATATCGGCTCGCATCCTCCACACAGCGGGCGTTGCATCCGGAACCATAGACGTCTCTCGAGGATCCGGTGGCCTCGGCGATCTCATCGAGCTTGCCACACGTCTGCAACGCTTTCTCGCAGGCGCACGTCCAATGGACGGCGCGGATCTCATGGCGCCGCATGCGGCTCCCGCGCGTGGTCTCGATCTCGTCGAGTTCGAGACACGAGTGAAGGCCGCCGAGCAGGCATTGCTGGCGGCGCATAACGCGCTGAAGCAGGCGGTGGCGAGCGGTACAGGAATCCCAGACGCCACGATGCGCGTTGCGAAGTTTGGTTTGCCTGGCGCAATCCCCGCTGCCGGGGCCGAGACAGCTCAGGCGCGCGCACTGTTGATCGAGACAACTCGGCGGACAGCACCCGTTACAGCTACGACTCCGACTGACGACGATGCGCATCGCGGTGCGCTGGTCACCCGACTGCGAACCGTATTTGGATCGGGGTTCGTCGCGCTGCCGACGTTTACGGCGACGAATGCGACGGACGTCGAAACATCGATTGCGGATGCCGCACTTGGCGGCGATGATGCGCTCGCGGCGTATACATGGATGCAACGCATGGAGCGTGTGAGAGTTCCGCTCGCGCGTTTCGCGCGCCCCATGCGCGAAGCAGAAGTACTCGGCAGTGGCCACGTCAAGCTG
The DNA here is from genome assembly GCA_038208605.1 of Gemmatimonadales bacterium. Taxonomy (GTDB): domain Bacteria; phylum Gemmatimonadota; class Gemmatimonadetes; order Gemmatimonadales; family Gemmatimonadaceae; genus UBA4720. Next base: position 916 of record JBBQYO010000234.1, read on the forward strand.
ACGTTGGCGCAGGTACCGCACGTCGCAGGTCAACGATGGGTGGGGCTGGAGTTGGCGCCGAACGGTGCGTTGGTCGACGGAGCGGCGTCGCTCGTGCTGCAAGATGCGCCTAAGAAGTTCAGCGGGAAACTTTGCGGCTTGCTCATCGACGAATGGACCGAGCTCGTTCCTCGACGCAATGAGACGACAGGCATTGCTTTCCAATACAATCCCCCGGACTCCGCAGCGCCACAGGCGATTCTCCTTGCCGTGCCTCCGGTGATTGGCGAACCGTGGACGGTAGGCAGTCTTAACCGTGTGTTACTCGAGACGCTCGACATGCTTCGCATCCGAGCTGTCGATCCCGAATCACTTGGCGATGTGGGACACTATCTGCCCGCGACGTATCTCGCGTTCAATGCGAACGGCGATGCCGTTTCGACTGATCTCAACCCGTTGGCTCTGTAGATATGCCTTCGATCACGAATTGGGCGCGCGTCGAGCCGCGTACTGAGGGGACGAACATCGACGTCGGATTCGCTGCGCGAGTACACGATCCGTTCTGGATGTTGGCGCGGCAATGGCAAGTTGGTGAATTCCAGGGCGAAGATGCGGGCACGCCGATCACAGCACGCTGGCGTGGTCGTGTGAAAGCGATGACGCGATATCACGCCGGCCCGATTGAACCAAACACGCAGCTCAACGCGGCGAAGTTCGATCCAGACTCGATTCCGCTCGAAGCGCTCGTTGAACGACAACCGCTCCAGCAATCTGCTACGGTCGATGGTCTTGACGGTCTCCGACTCGCGGTGGAGTCAGGTCAGCATTTTGTGAGGCTGCTCGCGCTTCAGCAGATGACCCTCGACTACGAGAGGGCATTTCGCGCGCTCTATTCGGTACCGAAGCTCACCGATGCACAACGTGCGGCGCTGGATCCGGACACAATCGCGTACGCAGATTTCGTTGCCGATCGCGCGCTAGATGGTCGCCGGCTGAAAACTGCACTCGGAGCGTCAGCGAATCCGACGCTCGACCCCGTGTTGCAAATCGCAGCTGGCGACAAGGCGGAAGTTGCAACGGCGTATCGTGCGTGGCTCGATTGGTCCGATTCGCTGTTCTATCAGCCATCTCCGGACGAGCAGACTTGGCAGCCCGATCGAATGGAGTACGCGTTCTCCATGTCGACGAGACTTGGCGACGATCAGTTCGGCGAGCGAACTCTTACCGCGCGCCAATACGTCGATGGCACGCTCGACTGGTATGCGTTCGATCTGAACGGCGACATCAACATGGGAACGAGCGGAGACAATCCGGGTGATATCCTCACTCGCACGGTGATTCCAGCTCCGGTCACATTCCATGGTATGCCGGCGCCGCGCTTCTGGGAGTTGGAGGACGCGCGCATCGACGTCGGATCGCTCCAGCCCGGCGCGACTGATTTGCCGCAAATGTTGATGATCGAGACGCTCACCGGTTACGGCAACGATTGGTACGTCATTCCAATTGATCTTCCGGTTGGATCGCTCTCTCAAGCGCGCTCTCTCGTCGTGACAGATACGTTCGGCGCGAAAACCCTGCACAGGCCAATCGGCGATCCGGCGGTTCAATCACGCAGTGGCTGGAGCATGTTTTCGCTCTCGATGCCGACGGAACCGAGCGACGCGACCGGCGTCGCGATCAGCAATTTGTTCTTTTTGGCACCGACCATTCGTGCGTTAGAGGGGCCGGTGCTGGAAGAGTTCATGCTCGTGCGTGACGAGCTGGCGAACCTTGGTTGGGCCATCGAACGAAGACTGGAGAGTCCGCTCGAGATCGGCTTGGAGACGGCGAAGGATGTTGCACCGTTCGCACGACCGCACGATGGGGCACAGTTTATTCCACAGTATCGCCTGACGACACCAGTTCCCGCTCATTGGGTGCCATTGTTGCCAGTACGTGTCTCAGACGAGACCAAAGAGGTGCGGCTCGCTCGCGGCGCAGTGCTCGACCTCGATGGACAACCGCACGTGATCAACCCTCACGCTCGCATCCTGAACGTCGGAGATCCTGCGGGGCGATTGTTGATCCGTGAAGAAGAGGTGCCTCGCGAGGGCCTCATTGTGCGGCGCAGCTATCAGGCTGCGCGTTGGTACGACGGGCGTCTTTTCGTCTGGGCCGGAAACCGCGCGTCGGTGGGGAAGGGTGAGGCATCGAGCGGACTCGCGTTCGATTCACTGGACACGTGATGTGATAAGTATCCGTCAATACGACAGATGGGACGTTTGAAAACTTGCGTCTGACGGCGGGTGATGTGGTTCCAGCTACGAGCGTTCAGCTCCGGACTGTTTGATACCGAGCTGCGTCATGGTCACGCGAGCCGCCCGAGAATTGAAGTGGCCTGCTCCGCGGGGATCTGTGTTCTCGCCATCGAGAAGACCCGCAGCCACCGCGCGCTCCGGTACAGCTCCTCGGAAAGCGTGGGAAGATTGATTGTCCCCGGCCACCCTTCGCCGGTCAGCCGCTCGATATCGCCATTGCGACGGCTCACCAGTATGTCGAGTCCGAGCATCTGAGTCTTCATCGGGAAGTCGAGCAGAATCTCGCCAGGCTGCATTCCGAGGTCGCGAGCAATTGCATCTTCGGCGTCGCGGGTACGGTCACGATCGGTCGCAATCCATTCGCCGTAGCCTTCGGCGAGTGTGCTAGCCGGCCACTCGAGCGCTCGCTTGTATAAGCGGCGGCTGCGAAGCGCATCGAGGATCGAAGATGGATGCGCATGCTCGAGACGGTGGAGCAGCCCCTCGTCTGTGTATGACGGAAGCAGCTCGGCGTCGATTGCACCGATCCTCAGCGCATCTTCGACCATTCGCTTGTACATCGCCGTCGCACTGCGCACCGCATGCTGCCAGTACACGTTGCGGTACATCTGATACTTTGCGAACAAGAGCGACTCGAGAGCTGATAATCCCTTCTCGCGGACGCCCACAACTGGGCGGCCAGTATCGGGGTCGTCGATCAGAATCATCGAGTTGGTGAGCCGGTCTACATCGATCTCGCCGTACGGCACACCGCACATGAATGCGTCGCGCTTGAGATACTCGATCTTGTCGAGATCGAGCGAGCCCGAAATCAAACCCTGCAAGGGGCTCTCGCTCGTACCGCGAATCAGCGCGAGCACTCGTTCCGGTGCGTCTGGCGAAATGCCATCGGACAGAATCGACGCGACGGCGCCCTTCGTGATCAACGGCCGTGCGACGTCCTCGTGATGGAGCTGGCCGATCTCTTCCAGCGCGTGAGAAAACGGGTAGTGACCCACATCGTGCAGCAGCGCCGCCGCGCGCACGATCGCCTGTTCCTCCGCATCCACAGCTCCAAGCCCTTCACGCTCGGCCAGAAGCGCGAGCGTTGCGCGCGACAGATGATATGCGCCGAGTGCGTGCTCGAAGCGCGAATGCGTGGCGCCGGGATAGACGAGAAACGCCAGCCCGAGCTGGCGAACATATCGAAGACGCTGAAAGACATCGGTATCGACAAGCTCGAGCGTCAGCTCGTCGACCCGGATGTTATTCCAGATCGGGTCGCGCAGAATTTCAAACTTCATGCGCGACCGGTGGGCTCAAGCCTGCGGGCCCGCGCTTCTGATCCCTTCGCTCGCGTCTCCGAACTTCTCGAAGTTCTTGCGGAACATGTCGGCGAGCTTCTTCGCCTGGGTGTCGTATTCGCCACCATCGGGCCACGTGCCGCGAGGATCGAGCACTGCGTCTGGAACCCCGTCGATCGCGGTCGGGACATCGAGCCCGAATACCGGATCTTTTCTGACCGCCGAATCGTCGAGCGCTCCCGATAGCGCAGCACGAACCATCGCGCGCGTGTGCCCCAGCTTCATTCGCTTGCCGGTTCCGTAAGCGCCGCCGCTCCAGCCGGTGTTGACCAGCCACACCTTCGATCCATGCTCCTTCAACAGCGCACCGAGCATCTCGGCGTATTTCGTCGGATGCCAGACGAGAAATACGGCTCCGAAGCACGCGCTGAACGTGGCCTGCGGCTCAGTCACTCCACGTTCCGTCCCAGCAAGCTTCGCGGTATAGCCGGACAGGAAATAGTACATCGCCTGCTCGGGACTGAGCCGGGCGATCGGCGGAAGAACACCGAATGCGTCAGCGGTAAGGAACACCACATTCTTCGGATGCCCACCGCGCCCATCTTTCACGGAGTTCGGGATGTAGTTGAGCGGGTACGATGCGCGAGTGTTTTCAGTGATCGATTGATTGTCGAACATCACCTGCTTCGTCGCGGGATCGAGGCAGACGTTCTCGAGGATGGTTCCGAACATCTGCGTAGTCTGGTAGATGTCCGGCTCGCTGTCGGGGGAAAGAT
>JBBQYO010000235.1:0-5179 GCA_038208605.1 Gemmatimonadales bacterium
GCCTGCGGGCACAACCACGCCGCGGAAAGCGACGTTCGCGATGACCATGGCGGCCGGCTTGCCGTCGATGAACGCTTTCCAGCCATGCGCATAAACGTCCGCAAGCACGAGCATCGCCGTCTGGTTTGTGGTTGTGTGCACTATGACCCTGTCCGGCTCCCGCAGCTTGATCGCAGACGTTTGTATGAGCGGCGTCGCTGGCAGGGTCGCTCCGATCGCGCGATCGACAACCGCAACGTTCCGCGGATTGAACGCCGAAGATTGCATGTACTTGAGCGCGCTGTCCGTTTGCGGAATCAGCTGAACGTTGGGAACCAGGTAAGCTCTCTCCAAAGCATCGTCGTTTCTATAGACGATTGCCGTGTGCCCGCGATATACCTCCTTCAGTCCCATCGGTGTCGAGGCGGTATCGGTGTTGTTCATCTTGAGCTCCAGTCCGCTGACGATATAGCGGATGTTCGCAGCGCTCATGAATACCGGAAAACCGGTGAAGTTGTGCCAGTCGACATAGATCTTTTCGCCCGCGCCGGCGTACTGGTTCCATCGCTCGAGCTGATTGCCGTGCTCGCCTCCGGCCTGTTCGATTCCGAAATGCATCAGGTAATTCCGAAGCGGAATCGTGTTGTTGCCCACTCGCTCGAACCCGTGGTACACGGCCTGATTTCCGAACGGAAACACCCACACGCGTCCGCCGTCTTTTTGCGATCGAAGATACTGGACGACGTCGTCCGCGGCGTAGATCTGATCGGGCGGCGGAACGGTCTGGAAAAACTTTCGGTCGATGATCCACAAATCAGCGAGCGTGATAACTGCGAGCGCCATCGCCAGGTAGCGCGTCTGAAGTGCGCCTCTCACCCAGCGGGACAACAGAAAGCCAGTGACGCCCAGGAACAGGCCAAAGCGAATCCAGCCGGTTGCTTCACCGAACTGGTTCGGAATGACCTGCGAGGTGAGCATGAACAACACCGCAATCACCATCAGCGCGATCATCCCATACTCGGCGAAATCGTTTTGCGTTTTCACCTTCGCGGAGGTCTTCGCCGTTCTTCTCGCTGCTTTTTCTTCATCCGGCGCCCGCTCGCGAATCGCGGCGATCGCCTCCAGCGTGAGCGCGGCCATGATCACAAGCGACATCGATACGAGGAAGAACGAGATTGACGGCGCTCGAAACTTGTTCGTCCCCGGAAGGAAATTGAAATACAGTTTGTAGATCGGGGTGTATCCGCCGAGTGACACGGTCAGTGCGACGAGCGCTACACCGCCAAAGAACTGCCAGTACTTGTTGCGCCTCGAGAACATGAACCCGAGGAGCAGGAGTCCCATGACGAGCGCGCCGACGTACTCGGTGTGCTGCTTGAAATAGCTCTTGCCGTGGTACGTCTGGAGAAATCCCTGCTGTTCCGGAACGGCGAGCCCCGCGATCTCAGCCGGTGGCATCGAAAACGACGTCGCGTATTCGTAGCCGCGTCCGCCGACGGCGCCGCGGGGCGATTCAGCGACATAGTCGACGAACGGCAGAAAGTTGACCGCGGCGAGTGCGAATGCGAAGAACACTGCGAGCAACGCCTTTCCCATTCTCGCGCCGACGATCGGCCAGCCCGCGTTTCGAAAACGCATTGCACAGAAAAGAGTCCAGCCCGCGGCGGCAAGAAGCAGGTAGTACGCGCTCTGAATCTGAAACGACAGCATCGCGAACCCGAGCGCACCGGCAAGACCGACGAACGCGGATATCGAGCCGGTGCGCATTCCGCGGTGCAGCATGAAGAAAACGAGCGGCGCGAATGTCGCGACAATAATTCGTCCGTCGTGGCCGCTGTAGATACCGGCCATCATGATGCCGGTGAACTGAAATGCGAGACCGGCGATGAACGCTATCCACGTGCGGGCCTTCAGCTCGACTGCGAGCAGGTACATCCCGATTCCCGCCACGGCGAATTGTGTCAGCAGAAGCGCAGGCAGCACACGCGAATCGGGAAGCAGAAACATGAACAGCAACCGTGTCGGGTAATACGTTCCGCCGGGGTTCGCGTGGAGCGGAACGCCGCCGTATACGTAAGGCACCCACGTCGGAATGTGTCCCGACCGCATTCGTGCCGAGAGAAATTCCATGAATTGATAACCACCGGCGAAGTAGTCTGTCCCGAAGATGCTGCGATCGGGCATGAATGCCGGCAGGAAGTAAATGCAGGAAATCGTAAAGTAGATGGCCGCCGCGATCATCCACGGAACGATGAGATCAGCGTCGAGCGGCTCGGAGACAAGCGACGGACGTGGCTTCGGGGTTGCGCGTTGCTTCCGCGCGTTCTGGCGGGGTGAAGTCATGATGTCACAATAGTCTTTAGAAGCGCAGTTTCGCGCCAGTGCGATGCTCGATAGCCTTTTTGTATGTATCGATCAATCGCGAGACGATTGTATCCCAGCCGAATTCGCGCGCAGCGTGTCGTTGACCGGTCTCTGACATCTGGCTCATCCGCTCCGGTTCATCCATCGCAGTCTTGATCGTGCGAGCAAGAGCGGCTGCATCACCAGGCGGTGACAGCAATCCGGTTTCTCCATCGATCACGATGTCGGTTATGCCGCCGACGGAGCTCGCGATCACCGGTTTGCCATAGCCCATCGCCTCGAGCAGAACGACGCCAAGTCCTTCAGTCTCACCCGACTCGGTGACGATTGCGGGAAGCACGAGGGCATCGCAGCTCTCGAAGAACTGCCTCACCTGCAATGAAGTCACGCCGCCTTCGAACGAGACAGTACTGACGAGGTCGAGGCGCCGACATTCGTCCATCAGAGCTCGTCGCTCGGGGCCTTCACCAACTATATGAACGTGGAGTCGCGGATCATCGCGAAGATGCGCCGCGGCGTTGAGAAGAACGTCGACGCCCTTGCGGCGGACGAGCCGCCCAACAAAGAGAAGGTTGAACGGACCCTCGCGCGAACGCGTTGACAACGGCGTCGCGAGGTGCGATCCGGCGGATTCGGCAGCCGCTGCCCCGAACGGAATGATCACGCTCTCCGCACCGGGAACGAATTCCTTCAGGCGCTGGCCCGTGAACGTAGAGATAACGGTCACCGCGTCCGAGCCGTCCACGATCTTTCGAAGCATCGGGCCGAACACTTTGCGCGAAGCGCCTCTCCAGTTGAGCTCCGACGAAAAGAATGTCGACACCAACGCTGCCTTCGATGCTGCACGCGCGGACAGCCCAAAGAATCCGTGGGGAATCGGCCAGAACGCATGCACTATGTCGAAGCTGCCGGCGCGCGCCACGCGTGCCGCCGCGGCCGAGCCCGCTGCCATGTAGCCCGGCAGCAACATGGCCATGAACGGGCTTGCCGCGATCCGGTCCATCGCCGGAACGTCATGCGTCAGCGTTTCCTTCGATGCCGGACCGTAACGAAAGCGATGGACGGTAACGCCGCCGACGACACCACTTACCGAGCCCTTGTAAGCGGGAGCGAGAACCTCCACATCGATTCCGGTCGCTTTCAATCTCGCAATCGTCTCACCCATCCAGGGAGTGATGACGTCGCCCTCGTGACGAGGGTACGCGGTCACGATGAACAAAACCTTCATCGATGCCGTGTCACTTCGCGCCGCTGCTCAGGCGCTCGAGATCGACCCAGAAGTTCGGGTAGGAAATCGACACACAAGCCGGATCGTCGATGTGAATCGAATTCCCGGGAAGAGCCGCGAGTACGCCGAACGACATTGCGATGCGATGATCGCCCTCGGTTTTCACCCTGCCTGACAAGGGACGATTTGCCGGAGTGATGCGAAAACCGTCGTGCATCTCGACAGCATTGGCGCCGATCGCTTTCAGATTTGCAACCACAGTCGCAATACGGTCGCTCTCCTTCACGCGCAGCTCTTCGGCGTCGCGCACCTCGAGCGTTATTCCGGCCGCAGCCGCGACACATGCAAGCAGCGGGAGCTCATCGATCATCGCCGGGACGATGTCTCCACCGACCTTCGCGTCGCGAAGTGAAGACGGTCGCACGATCAGCGTCGCCGCATCGTCTCCCGCAATTTTCCTCCTATGGGTGACAGCGATTTTTCCACCCATTGAGGCGATCGTTTCCAGAAAACCGATTCGCGTCGCGTTCATGCAGACATCGGGAATGCGGACTTCGCCGTCGGTCTGAAGCAATCCCATCGCTACCATGTAGGCAGCGGACGACGGATCGCCAGGAACATTGAGATCGAGCGGCGCCAGCGATTCCACCGGCAGAATGCTCGCAGTCAATTCATCGGTCGTTACTGGCACTCCGAGTGATTCGAGCATTCGCTCAGTGTGATCGCGTGATTTCCTCGACTCGATCACCGTCACGGGAACGCGGCCGACCAGACCCGCCAGCAGAATCGCGCTCTTAGTCTGACCGCTTGCGGCACGTGTATTCCAGGTGACGCCGCTGAGATTTCCCCCGCGAACGGTCATCGGCAATCCGTCGCCATTCACAAAATCGAACGTCGCGCCCATCGCGCGCAGCGGATCGGCGATACGCTTCATGGGTCTGCGACTCAGACTCGAGTCCCCGACGAACCGCGATGCAAACGGAAGAGCTGCAGCCACTCCCGCCATCAAACGGGCGGACGTGCCGCTGTTGCCGGAATCGAGCGATGTCATGGGACTGCCGAGGCCTCTCAACCCGACGCCAGTTATCCGAAAATCGGCGCTCAGCTCCGGAATCCTTACTCCGAGCGTCCTTAGGATCCCAGCCGTCGACCGGACGTCTGCCGAGTCGAGAATTCCGGAGATGTGCGAGTCGCCGGTAGCGAGCGAGGCGAGAATCAGCGACCGGTGCGAGATCGACTTGTCACCGGGGACGCGGACGACGCCGCGCTCATTCATCGCAGCCAGTTCTCGAGTGCTGTCGAGCTGTCGGTTTTGTCATCCCGATATTTGACGATCACTGGAGTCTGCAGGGAAAGACCTTCGGCACTTCCCCACCCTGAATTGATTCGCCTCGCACCAGGAACAACGACAGCATCATTCGGGATCTCCAGCGGCTTGTCTGCGGATCCGCGATAAACGGTTTCACGAATGAGATCGAACACCGGCGTACCACGAGTGAGAACCACTCCCGCACCGATCACCGCGCGCGCCCTCACGAGTGTTCCCTCATACACACCTGAATTCCCGCCGACGATCACATCGTCCTCGATCACGACAGGCGACGCATT
>JBBQYO010000236.1:0-5166 GCA_038208605.1 Gemmatimonadales bacterium
CCCCACGAGCTTGGCGACGAGCAACTGGCGGCGGTCGAAAAATGGGCGGCGCAGTCTTCTCTCACGCTTTCGAGGACAAGCGAACCGGCCGCGAGAGCAACTGAAGTCGTACTAGTCGATCAATACGGCCTGCTCGCAGACCTGTACGCCGTTGCGACGGCGGCTTATGTCGGCGGCGGGTTCCACGATGCGGGCCTGCACTCGATGCTCGAACCTGCTGCGTTCGGAGTGCCTGTGCTGATTGGACCGATGCACACGGACAATCGAGATGCGGGCCTGCTGATCGGGGGGGGCGCAGCGATGCGGTGTTCCGGGCCTGGCGATATCTCGGCTCGGCTCCAGGCGTGGTTCAGGAATCCGGCCGTGCTCGCTCGGGCAAGCGCGTCGGCGAGACGAGTCGTAGAGGGCGAGACTGGTGCGGCCGACCGGTCGACGGAGCTTGTGGACTCGTTGTTCAACTAGCTGCAGCCGACGAGCGCGCCCAGACCTTCATTGCGGCGTTCGCGAAGAAAAAAAAGCGCCTAGACAGTCGCCGGCATCGCCGGCTCCGGTGCGGGCGGATGCAGATAAAAACCCTGCACCAGGTGTACCCCGAGCTGCTTGACGGTTTCGTACTCTTCCGCTGTCTCGACGCCTTCCGCGATCACCATTGCGTTCTGGTCGTTCGCAAACCTCACCATTCCTTCGACGAGGCTCTGCTTGATGAAGTTGGCGTCGATGCAGTTGATGAGCGAGATGTCGAGCTTGATGAAGTTGGGCTCGAGATTGGCGATCGAGCCAAGCCCGGCGTAGCCACTGCCCGCGTCGTCCACCGCGAACCTGTAACCGCGGTCCCGAAAGTCCTTCAGGCGCCCGCGAAATTTCGGGTAATCCCGAATGGCTGTGCGCTCGGTGATCTCGAGCACGACACGAGTTGGATCGGCCACATCGAGATCGAGCTCTGTGAACATCGGGTCGGTGAAATCGTGCGGATCCACATTGAGGAACAGCAGCTCGTCCTTCGCAAGGCGCTGCTTCATGCCGGAGATCGCCGTATTCCGGCAGAGCCTGCTGAGCTCCCAGATCATGTCCGTCTGCTCGGCGACTTCGAACATGACTTCGGGGCGGCGCATGCTCTTCATTGTGCCGCGTGCGAGCGCCTCGTAGCCGAAAATCTCCTGCGTCTCGGTGACGACGATCGGATGGTAGTCGATGTACAGGCCGCCGGTGCGCAGAGTCTCGCGGAGATCTGCGGCCTTGAGGGCGAACTCGCGCTGCTCGACGGAATTCGAGGAGCTGGCTGCATCGCGAATCGCGCGATAAAGCTGTCGCTCGAGACGAATCTTCGGATCGTAGTGAACGTGTGTGCTGCCGACGAACGTATCGAATAACGAGGAAATGTCGTCGCCGTGTTCTTCTTCGATTCGCGCGGAGATTGACTGGTGCAGCTTCGCCGTCATCTCGGTTATCGCGTCCGCGTTCGGTACCGCGGCTTCCGATTCCGGCACATACATCACGACGAAATCATCGTCGTTGTTGAAGTTTACGACTACCTCCGCCGATGCAAGCGGTCCGGCCTGTAGAAATTCGCGGATTGCTGCAGCAGTCGTCTCGAGCACCTGGTCGAGTTTTTCCCAGCCGTAGATCTCTTCGATTTTCGTATATCGATCGAAATTGAAGTAGAGCACGAGCAGCTCTTTTCGGTCGATGATCGACTGACGGAGCGAATCGATGGCTGACGGAACCGTTGGTACTTTCGGCTGGCCTCCGCGAAACAACCGGCGGTAGTTGGGCAAGTTCAAGTCGTCCCGGGGAGCGCGGCGATGTTTCGCTGGACGACTTCGCCAAGCTTGGCCAGCTCGAACGGCTTCTCGACGAAATCGTCGGCACCGGTTTCGAGTGCCTGGCGCTTGTCCATCCAGTCCTGAAGCGCGGTCACCATCACAACGCGGATCTTTCGGCCCGCGGCACTGGTTTTCATCTCGCGGCAAACCTGCCAGCCGTCCCGTCCGGGCATCATCACATCGAGGAGGACGAGCGAAGGCTTGACGGTTTCGAAGAGTACCATTGCCTCGTCGCCATTGTAGGCGACGGAGATTGGATAGCCTTTCGATTCGAGATAGTCTCTGATAATGTGCGCGTTGTCCTCGTTGTCATCGACTACGAGGACGGCGGGAAGCTTTGCATCGGTCATCCTTCATACGTTGCCCGAATTACCTGGCTGTGGCAAGTGACGAGCGCGAAGTCGCGACGTCGTCGCTTGACAGATCGAGGTCCCTCCGACAGCATAAACAGATATCCTCCGCTCAGGAGTACTCGTATGCCATTAGCGCGTCAGTTAATCTTGTCTGCGTCGTTTTGCGCGTTTGCAGCTCCGGTATTCGGTCAGGTCGTCGCTCCCGCAGCGCCGACAGTCTTTCATGTGACGGGGATTGTATCCGACATTCGCGGAAATCCGGTGGAGAAGGCAGAAGTCACGCTCGATGGCGGCAAGTCTCTCCATCAGACCACCATGACCGGGACGGACGGCCGTTTCAACCTCGGCGATTTTTCGGCTGGCGGCGCTACGATTCGCGTTCGACGGCTGGGATACCAGTCGCTCGACATGAACATCTCCATCGGCGCAAACGCAAGGCAGGGCGATCTCGATCTCGAGGTGCGAGAGCTTCCGCAGAAGCTCGAGGAAGTTCTCGTCAAGTCGGATGAGGACGGCCGCCTGAGAGAATTTTCCCAGCATAAAAACGAGCGAAACAACTTCGGCAGATATTTTGACCGCGGCGAGATTCGCAAACGAAATCCTTCTTTCGCGAGCGAGCTGTTCCGAACGGTGCCAGGAGTTCAGGTTCAATCATCGGGCTTCGGCGGGAATGCGATCAGGATTCGTGGGTGCAAACCGCTGGTGTGGATGGACGGCCAGAGAATTCCCGGCGCCGAGCTGGACGAAGTGGTGCGGCCGGGCGATATCGCGGGTCTCGAGATCTATTCATCGAACGCCGGCATTCCTCCCGAGTTTATGGACAGAAACAACGGAGCCTGCGGCATCATCGTTGTATGGACAAAGAGCTCCTGAGGACGGAAAATTCAAGAGCCATTAACTTCGATGCACAGATGAAAACGATGCACAGATGAATGATCATTGGAGCGAAAAGCGAAAGTCGCATCACTCCAAAACGATTCCAGGCACGGTTTCATCTGTGCATCGTCTTCATCTGTGCATCGTTGTTAATGGCCTTGTCGTGAGTTGGTTCCGTAATGACAAAAGCCCCCCGATTTCCTGGGGGGCTTTCGCTTACTCATGCTGCCAACCCAGGTCGGATCAGGTTCCGTTCTTTACACCGCAACCGGTGACGTACGTCGGTGCTACGGTCGGAGACTTGTCCCACCAGATGCGCGTACCGAGAACGTCAGGACCCTGCGACGTTACCGCCGCCGCCACTGATGCCGCATTAACCTGGTTCTCGAGCGTTGCGTACTCGAGTCTGCGCGGAATGTCGTTCAGGGTTGCATCGACGCCTGCGACGACCGTTGCCGGACGGCAGGTACGTCTCCACTCAGCCCAAGCCTGGCCACCATCCGTGTAGAGCGCAACCCACTTCTGCTGCGCAATCTGCACGAGACCAGCGGTGCCACCAGCGTAGACAACGCGCGCAAGATAGGCTGCCTGGTTCGCGGCAGAAATCTGCTGCGCCGTTGGAGCGACAGCGCTCCACTGTGCGAGCGATGCGGTGACGCCAGCGTTATAGAAACCGGCTGCCTGACCAGCAGCCAAACCGCCGATTCCACGCTGTGCAGCTTCAGCCATGATGAAGTTGCCTTCAGCAGCGGTGAAGATGAAGCTCGGGAGCTTGGCACCCGTACCGCCGAAAACCGGACCGTACGTGGTCTTGCCATTGTAGAAGATCGTGCCGGGACGCGAAGTCGTGTTGAACAGCGGCACGGCCTTCGTGTTGTTGATTCCGTTCGGCGATCCCACGTACGTGCCGGCCGGAGTCGGCTGCGCGTAAATCGCAACGCGCGGATCGCTGGTGGAGTTCATCAGGTCGAGAAGTCTGTTGGAAACGCGCCAGTCGTCACGCGCTCCGAGAGAAACCGACCACGGGCTGTTGTAGACGCCAACGCCCGGCCAGCAGAATGTCGCATGGTCGGCGTTGGTCAAAATGAGACCGCCTGGCGCGGCGATCGCCGCCGTGAGCTGTGTGTTCGCCAGCGTCGGATTGACGTTGATGACACGGAGCGCAAGACGAGCGCGAAGCGAGTTGATGAACTTCTGCCACTTCACAATGCTGCCGCCATAGATCGGATCGGCAGTCCCGAGAGTGTTCGACGCTCCGACGAGATCCTTCGACGCCTTGTCGAGCTGCGCGAAGAAATCGGCGTAGATGACTTCCTGCTTGTCATACGTCGGGGAAAGACTCGAACCGACGCTGTCACCCCTCAGGGCGCTGAAGTAGGGAATATCACCCCACGAATCGGTCAGGTAGGAGAACTCCCACGTCCGGAGGGCAATCGCGGGAGCGTAGCTGCCCGGCTCCTTTGCAGCCGTCGCCTTCGTGATGATCTGGGTTAGATCCTTGAGCTCACTCGAATACGCGCCATTGAACGAGCCTTGCGTATCTTCAGCGTGAACGCGTACATAGCGATCTTCGTCAGTGTACTGGATCTCTGACAACTGCTGCGTGATCCACGACGCTGTACGCAAATCATAGTTGCCGCCCAGCCAGCGGCTAACGCCAACGCGCGACGCTGTCGTGAACAACGGCCCCGGCGGAACGTCCGTCGGGCTGTTCGGGTTGTTGTTGAGAGCGGTGAGCTTGTCATTGTTGCAACCGAATGCAACGAACGCCAGCGCCACACCTGCACCCAATCTGAAAGTCTTATTGATCATGATTGGTTTTTTTACCGGTTGATGGTTACGGCGTGATGCGAACGTTGAATCCCCACACTCTGGCATTTGGCAGCGCCGCGAACTCGATGCCCTGGTTGTTGCCGGTCTGATACGAGAATTCAGGATCGATGTTCGGCACATTCGTCCAGGTCTTGAGGTTTCTACCCGTCAGGCCAAGACTGATTGCGCTCGTGTTGAAGCGGGTGGCGAGCGACGTCGGAAGATCGAACGTCAGCGTCAGCTCGCGGAGCTTCGTGTAGCTGGCATCGTAGATGAAATCCTCGATGACCTGCCCGCAGTTG